>JAGGTI010000104.1 GCA_021163775.1 Candidatus Zixiibacteriota bacterium | reverse complement strand
GTGTCGGGACGTCGGAACACCGACCTACAATAAAACGTCTGAGAAATGTCAATGTCGGAACCGCAAGGCAACCGCAGGTTGGTTGGTTCGGACCTGCTGAATAGCTGAAAATGAATTATTCAGCAAGTCCGAATTAGAACTATCAGAGGCAAAAGAGATTTCCATGCGAACCAATCAAAAAAAACCCGCCATCGAAATCAACTCAATGGCGGGTAATAATGCCTGATTATGCCAGAGACAGCCAATCTGAAGGGCTGTTAACCCTTCAGAATATTGGCCGCTTCTTCCTTGTCTATATCCATGACATACTGGATACCGGAAACCTGCGCCGCTTCAGGTGTCAGAGAGCAAATATCGTTCCGAGTGATATACTCAAGACCGAACTTACGATTTCCAGCAAGAAGTTGACGCAAACCCTGAGCCAGACGCTCATAGTAGGTATACAGTCCTATGGCACCCGCCGGGAGTTTCTCGAACTCGGCGTTACCCAGTTCTTTGCGCAGATCAAAAGCCGTGACAAATATCTCATCCATCGACTGCCCAAACCGCTCCACATAGACAGGGATTTGATGGTTCTCTATCGATTTACCGATCGTCTTGCCCACCATCGTCGCGGCCAATGGCGCCCGAGCCATACCGATCAACTTCGTGAACGGCGCTCCCATAGCGAACCCTTTGTACATCTGATCTTCAAAAGTGAAGCCACCAGCAGGAACGATCGGGGCCGTATACTCACCCTTGTCAGCCAGCACCTTGGTATACTGGTAAAGCAGGGAGTGCAGTTCGACTGGTGGGATACCCCACTCATTCATCATCCGCCAGGGACTCATCCCGGTACCGCCGCCTGCACCATCAACCGTAAGCAGGTCGATCTTGTACTTAGAGGAAAACTTCACGGCACGAGCCAGATCGCTCGGTCGGTAAGCGCCGGTCTTCAGGAAGATATACTTTGCGCCAGCTTTGCGAAGTTCTTCCACTCGAGTCGCAAACCCCTCTTCGGTGACCATGCCAACCCGTGAGTGACGCTCAAACTCTTTGAAAGCACCCGCCTTGAATGACTCGACCACGTGCGGATCAGTCGGGTTCGGGATAACCACGTACCCACGCTCATACAGCAACTGCGCCTTCTTGAGGTCTTTAATTTTGACTTCGCCGCCGATGTTCTTGGCACCCTGACCCCATTTGAGCTCGACACATTCGACGCCCAGGGTTTCAATGGCGTATTCCTGCACACCCAAACGGGTGTCTTCGATGTTGGACTGGACAATAGTGGCACCCCAGCCATCACGCTGGTTATCTTTGAACAAATTGACTCGCCGCTTGAGATCGGAGGTATCCACAACACGGCCTTTTTTGATGACCGCTTCAGGATCCATGCCAACCACGTTTTCGCCAATGGTCAGACCGGTACCAGCCAAAGCAGTACCTATGGCCAGACCATCCCAGTTATTCTTGGCCACATCGGTAGAACCGATACCCGGAATCATGATCGGGAGCTTGAACTTGAGGCCGTTGTCATGCCCAAAGCGAACTTCGAGATTAACATTCGGGAAGATAGCTTTGTCGCTATCAGCTTCAATACCTTCTGCGCCAACAGCCGTTCCCAGAATATTGAAATGGGAATAGTCGACAGGATAGGCTTTTTCGCCGGCGGTGGTGATCACTCCAAACGGCTGGGGATAGATTACTTCATGACCCCGATAGGCAGACTTGCCTATTTCACACATACCGATACAGCCATCGACACAAGTCACACACATTCCCGAAGTTGGAACAATTGAATCTTCAGTGCGGTTCTTGGTAAGCGTGGCGGCAGAGGAATTTACTCGCGTCAGTGACATTTACATCTCTCCTTGTATATTCAGTCTTCTTTTATGTCTTTTATGTCTTTTATGTCTTTTGGTTGTTTTATTTCACATGCAACACACGGATCCATGTAGCACATCATATCGTTAAACTCAGGTTTTTCCAGACAGACCGCGGAATGGTTGCCACAGCCGCCGCAAACAGCTTTTTCGGGTTCGGTGTAAGTACAGCGCAGTTCACAGACCGGACAGACATACATACATCCGCCACACAACCGACAGGTATCCGACTTTTCGTCGAAAGGAGTACCGATACTGCGATTCTCGCCGCGACCACGGAAACCGATCGCTTTAGCGACCATCTGTTCCTCGCACATCCGAACACAGCGGCCACACAGGATACAGTTTTCATATTCCTGTTTGAAACGCTGTTGCGTTACGCCGTGCGCCGAAGCCAGATCCTGGATAGTCTTGGACTGTGGGCACGAAGCCAGATGCAGTTCCAAAATCATCTTTCGCGCCCTGATCACGCGGCGGGAAGCGGTTCTCACCTGGAGCCCTTCCTCGGCCAGATAGGTACAGGACGTAACAAGTTTTGACCTCGGCTCCTCACCAATCTCGACCACACAGAGACGACATGCCCCGTAAGGAGTCAGCCCTTCCATGTGGCAGAGGGTAGGAATGGGGAAGCCCAGGAATTGAGCGGCCTCAAGGATAGTGCTACCCTTTTCGACCGATACCTCGACACCATTTATCTTGAGTTTAATCATGTCTATTTCCCCTCGACAGCTTGAGCTTCTTTAGCCGGTTCGGTCTGCTTATCCTTAGTGAACTCCAGATCACACCGCAGACAACGGCGTGCTTCACAGGTTGCTTCTTCAATTGAGAGTGACACTTCGACCTCAGCGAAATTACGGGTCCGCCATTCAGCCGGAGCACGTGGTGTCTCCGTTCGATCAGTCGACTCTTCCACACCTTCATCAATGCTGGCAGGTTCAACATAGACACTCGGTAATCGTACCTCTGTAGGTTGCAGCATTGGTTGATTTTTCAAATAACGCTCAATCATTACCGCCGCCTTCTTGCCATCCGCAATGGCATCCACGACAGTGTTTGGACCTGTAACAACATCACCGGCCGCAAAAACACCCTGACGGTTTGTGAGGAGAGTCGAAGAATCAACCTTGACAGTATTACGCATGGTGGTTTCGACACCACTCAAGCGTGCAGGACCAATCGCATCAACTCCCGAATCTTCACCAATTGCCACAATAAGCGTATCCAGTTCAATCACGTCTTCAGTGCCTTTAATAGGAACCGGCCGACGACGACCACTGGAATCAGTATCGCCCAGTTCATTCCTGACAAACTCAAGACCCGTAAGATGACCATCCTTTGTAATTACTCGGGTTGGCGTAACCAGAGTTCTTACAGTGATCCCTTCCTGATCAGTAGCTTCGATTTCTTCAGCAAACGCCGGCATTTCATCGCGAGTTCGACGATACAAGATAGTCACACTCTCGGCTTCTTTTTGTCGCAGTGCCATACGAGCGGCATCAATTGCCGAGTTACCACCTCCAATTACACCAATCCGCCCCTTGCCGAGTTGCTCACCATGCACGTTAAACGCTTTGAGGAATTCTATTGAGGCGTAGACTCCCTCCGCATCTTCATTTTCGAGACGGAGTGGCTTGCTTTTATGAGCGCCCAACGCAAGCAACACGGCCTTGTAGCCTTCCTCCAACAAACCATCAACAGAAATATCACGCCCAAGAGCTGTATTGCACTGGAGAGTAACATTCTCATCAAGCAGACAGTCTATCTCTCTCTTGATCACCTCTCGGGGCAGGCGGTATGAAGGGATAGCACAGTACAGCATACCACCGGGCGTATCCTCGGCCTCAAAGATCGTCACCTTGCAACCCTTTAGCGAAAGATAGTGAGCCGTTGTGAGCCCTGCCGGGCCTGAACCAACAATCGCTATCCGCGGTGGTTCTCCATCGGTCCACGACTCCCTATGTGGTTGATATGTTGCCGGATCGATTCTGTCCGTGACGAACCGTTTCAGTGACCGAATGGCAATAGCCTCGCCACCACTGGTACCGGCCCGACATCGACTTTCACAGGGATGATGACATACCCTGCCACAAACGGAAGGGAAAGGGTTAGACTGACGAATAACATGGTACGCTTTTTCGTACTCACCTTCGGTTATATGTGCGATATAATGCCAGGCCTCGGTGCCAAGCGGACACGCCGACTGGCACGGCGCACCGACCAAATCACGGCAGACAAAGGCCTCACAACGATGATCCTTAATGTGCGCCTCGAACTCATGTCTGAAATGGCGAAGCGTGGTCAGGATCGGGTTGGACGCCGACTGACCCAAACCGCACATTGTCGTATCTTTCACGACCAGGGCTAATTCCTCAAGCAGGTCAAGTTGCTCCATTGTGCCCCGACCGGAAGTGATATCATCAAGGATTTCATACATGCGTTGGGTGCCCTTACGACAGGTGTAACACTTGCCGCATGACTCTTCCTTGAGAAAAGACATGAAGTACTTGGCTACATCGACCATGCAGGTATTTTCGTCCATAACGATCATACCACCAGAACCCATGATTGATCCGACTTTGTTGAGACTGTCGTAGTCGATTGGCAGATCAAACATGCTGGCCGGAATACAACCTCCCGAAGGACCACCCGTCTGCACCGCCTTAATTTTGGCATCGCCCGAGGGGCCACCACCAATATCGTAAACAACTTCGCTGATTTTCATACCAAGCGGAACTTCAACCAGGCCGGTGTTCTTAATCTTACCCACCAGCGAAAAAATCTTGGTACCGGTATTGCCCGGCACACCAACCTTGACATACTCGTCGGCACCACGATCTATAATGATTGAGATATTAGCCCAACTCTCGACATTGTTAATAACAGTTGGTTTGCCCTCGATACCCTTCTGTACTGGATAAGGAGGACGTTGTTGCGGCTCACCTACGTGGCCTTCAATCGATTTAATCAGAGCGGTCTCTTCACCGCAGACAAACGCACCGGCACCGCGTACCAGGCTAATGTCGAACGAGAAATCGGTTCCCAATATATTCTTTCCGAGCAAACCTCTATCGGCCGCCTGGCGCAGAGCAATGGTCACGTGTTTGATGGCCAACGGATACTCGTTGCGAATGTACATCACGCCCTCGTTGGCACCAGTAGCAAAAGCTCCGATGAGCATACCCTCAATAACACTATGCGGGTTACCTTCGAGCACACTACGATCCATATACGCCCCAGGGTCACCCTCATCGGCATTACATACCAGGAACTTGCCGGCTTCGCCCTTCTGAGCGGCTAACATCTCCCACTTCAAGCCAGTGGGAAATCCAGCTCCACCTCGTCCGCGTATCCCGCTTTTCTTAACTTCTTCTACAACTTCAACCGGCTTATATCCGCGCAACACCTTCACAAACGAGGCGTAGCCACCATCATTCAGGTAGTTGTACAGCCGGATCGGATCGAGTCGTTCGTTACGGGAGAGAATAGTACGCGTTTGTCTATTAAAAAAAGGAATCTCTGACTGCTTTTCGTACCGCTGGCCAGTGGCTGGATCAACGTATAGCAGATCTTCCACCACCGTTCCTTCAGCAACAGCTTCGACAATGCGCACCATATCCTTCATATTGACGGTGGGGTAAAACACCTTACCGGGATCAATCAGCACCGATGGCTCCATCTGACAGAAACCGTGACAACCTGTCACTCTCAGTGCAATGCGATCGGTAAGATTCCGTTTCAATATCTCTCGCTTGGTCACTCGGATCAGATCATTGGCGCCACTCGCCTGACCACAGGTGCCGGCTGGTATCACAATAGTTGGCTTTTTGCTATTGTGATCAATCTCAAGTCTCTGCCTCATGGCATTGAACTCTTCTATTGTCTTCAATCTTTCCATTTATGTGTCCCAATTACCAGTCTTGCTGGATTTCTCTTAGCTATTGAATGGTTGTCGAGTCTCACAGATTCTCTCCGTCAAGGTCCAGCATATGATTTTTGCAACCACGCCTGGAACATATCTGAATCATACCGCCACTTCGAACAATCAGTGGAACCATCAGCGCACCGCAATCGGCACAGTTGGACGCCCCTACGAGTTCAGCATGACAATGAGGGCAGAAGAAATTAATAATTGTATCAACGGGAACTTCTTCTTCAGACTCCACCATACCGCTACCATAAAGACTCGAAAATCGGAATGGGGTATGTTTGTTATGGAAGGAGGCTGTTAGTCGCACGGACGGCTCGCCATCAATTAGATGCCCGACATCCATAAGACTGTGATTGCACTGGGGACAATTGACCTCTACACGAAAGATACGCTCGTCCCGTTTGATATCGTCCTCATCTGGACCGAGAAGCGCTTCCTTTAGAATGTTCTTCACATTGACAGTGCCAACCTTTGAGTAATAATGCCCGTCAACAACCACAATCGGCCCCAAGGCACAAGCACCCAAACAGGCCGCAGTTTCAAACGTGAACTCTCCATCGGGGGTGGTTTCACCAGCCTCGACACCCAACTGCCGTTGGATCTCTTCCGCAATTGCAGGCCCTCCGCGAACATGACAGGCTGTTCCCAGACAGGCCGAAATAAGGTGTTTTCCACGCGGCTTGAGACTAAATGCTTTATAAAACGTAGCTACGGCGTAGATATCCACCAGCGACCGACCAGTTTTTTCAGCCACAGTCCTGAGAGAATCTTCCGACAGGTAACCGTACCGATTCTGAATCCCCTCCAAAATGGCAATTAAACCGCCCCTCGTCTGCTCATGTTTCTCAATAATATCTTGGACTTGAGTTCCTTCCATCCCAGTAACCTTCCTATATAAGAAAAATACTCAAACGAAAGCTTTCTTCCGTTCTATTGATATTCCACATAACGCTACTCATTCTTGACAGCAGAACAGCAAACACATCATTTCAATGAAGAAAATTCCAGTCCATACTCAACTTAGGCATCTATACCATCCTTAGCCAAGGCTTCAAAAAAACACGAATTGCATTTGCAGAAATAGTATCATATTCAACCACGGAAACTCTTTTTCCGCCCGGAAAGTTTAGTAGATAATACATATAGACCTACTTGGCAAGCGGGATAAATCAATTGTTTTTAGGTTTTATCCGGTTATTTTGGACAAAATTTCGCGGGCCTCCTCGATATTGCCCTTAACCGCCTCGAACAACCATAACCAATGATGGCAAACCGAGTTACCGATGTAGGGGAAACATCTACTCTGAACAAACTTGTTTAAAATGAATTGAAACTCAGACTACTGAATTGAGAACACCCCCCAAACACCCCTCTATGACCTGTCGTAAAAATTCCGGCTTTAACTTATTGCGGGTCTTGCCGCCTCTATATAGTCCTTGCTCCAATGATAATACAGACCGCTGACAATCCTCTTGCAACGACACAACTCGACAATGCGGACTTCACCCTTAAGCCCTTCCAGCACAATACGGACATCATACTCAAGAGCATTCAACAGTTAATCAGAAAGCGTTGCGTGAAATCCGCAGCCTCATCGGTAACCTATACAGACGCAATAAAACATATTCAATACCAATTGCGCTGAGTATAATGGATTACCGGTTCTATTGATCTTGTAACGTACACCAGGTAACCAGAATGATGGCCCCATTCTTAGAAGTAAATGGACCGTGCTCCACTTCTCGGGGAATCACACGAAAAGTACCTGAGCGATATATTTCACCCTTGCTTTCATATTCTCCCTCCAATACATAGTGTAGCTCTGTATGAATGTGGGAATGGACATTCATGCTCCACCCCGAAGGGATTTTGAGCAAAATAGCCCTTGGGGCAATAGTGCCACCAACACTAAGCACTTTTTCCTCGGCTCCAGCAGAATAACTTTCGGAAGCCTGCCATTCCATATCATTCGCATTTACGCTTACCGCATTCATCATCAAAACCTCTATTCCTGGTGATTCTATCTACCCCTGGCAAAATGTTCGGGCAGTAGATAGTCTACACCATTATACTTAAAATTAACTAGTTCTTTATTTTCTATCATTTGCCTGACCACACCGGACTCAGAGAACATCAACTCTATTTCAGTTGCTTGTTCGCTACGCAGGGGATGACGCGAACCAATCTCCATAATTGCCTGCCTGGCATTCGTGAACTCTGTGAGTCCGAATTGTCCAGTCTCCAGCTCTGTGACTGACACAGCTCCTCCAAATATTTCCTGCGCTCTTAGAATAGTTTGTGGATCTGATGGCTTGACCCAGGATTCTGCCGGCGGACGAATAGGGGTTAGCACATACACCCTATCCGGTTCTATCATATCAATAGCGTGCTTGATACTTTGCAATTCCTCTTCAGTATCATTCAGGCCTTTGACCAGCATGACCTCAATCCATACTTGTCCTGAATACTCGCGGCGAAAATCTATCTGACCCCGCAACATAGAATCGAAACTAATGTTTCGATGAGGTCTGTTGACAGCTCTGAAGGTCATTTCATTACCGGCATCCAGAGTTGGTATTATCACGTCAGCCATACCCAGGTCTTCTCTAACGTCTTTCCGGGACAAAAGGGAACCATTTGTAATGACAGCAACAGGGAGATGCAATCTATCCCTGGTGTGCTGAATGAGCCACCCTAAGTCTTTGTTCAGAGTAGGCTCACCATCACCGACAAAAGTGACATAATCAGTCTTCCCCTCCGGCGCGGAACTTATGATATCAGCAAGGATATCTTCTTTCGGGAAATAGCTCTCTCTCTTTATCTGCAGGTCTGTTGTTCTTCCCAACTGACAGTAGACACATGTGTATGAACATGTCTTGGGGGGAATTGGACTAACGCCGAGAGAACGTCCTAACCTACGGGATGGCACCGGACCATAAACATACATTATGATGTTTCCTCAAGCGATATATGTTGATATCTCAAATCCTGACTCGATTCTCTGAGGTGAAACTCACCTCGTTTATCTCCTTCACCCGGAAGTCTTGCAAGCGGTATTCATTAGCTTGGCATTGAAATATTTCTGATCCGGAGTATAATGACATCTCTTATATTTCTTACCACTACCACACCAGCATAACTCATTACGTCCAAGATTCATAGCAGATTCAGGAGGTCGATTAAAAAATTTACGAAAGAAACTCATAAGCAATTTCCTTGATGACAATATCCACCCCACCTATAAAAGGATGGGGCGGGTATTCCTATTGAATATAATAGCACAGGGCCATCATGTTTGCAATTGGTACCTTTAGATACTCAAGAACCACGAGTGAAAAGTACCTGATCGCAAGTCCAGCAAGCTTGCTCTTTGAGCGATTTGTTGGGATCGATGTCTTTGTCACAGAGGAACATGACACCATCGTCATCAACGAATACCTTCATCGGTCTTGCGCCCGGATGATGAACACCTTCACCCAATGTCAGCTTTTCCTTTTTCTCTGTCATGGCTATATCTCCTTATTCTTTAGTTATGTAGTACAATAAATTATTGTTTCATTCGACCTATCTACAGCATTAGTAGTTTCTCGGCCGAGGACCAGTAGCTTCCGACCCAGCCAGATCAATCATCAGTTGATTGTAGTCTCCACGATTGGTTTCGACAAAAACGCGCGTGTTACCAACTACAACCACCGAATACTTAGCACCCCAGACCACCCAGCCCATGAGCGGTTGCCAATCCCTTTTTGATTTGTCATCAAGTGACTTCAGGAATTCCTGGGAGTTTTTATTCTGCTGTACGCACAGTTGTGCACTCTCCATCAGATCCTCCGGCAATTCACCCACCTTTCGAATAACCTTACCATCCTCAGAGAACTGACCGGCGGCGACAACTCCTTTGATCTTCATCAATCTATCGAGTCCTATCATCTGGACCTCCGTCCTTAGTTTGTTATTTCTGAATTACCTATAGACAGCTTTCATGCCAACAGTTACAACTATGACAGAAAAAATGGATAACGGCCTGTTGTACAATGTGTTACATTTATTTTGCGGCTTGAATACAGTAATAATTAAGAGATAACGAGGGCATGCGCCGTGCGTATACGCACGATCAATTTTCGCAAACAGTGCAGTAATGCACGATATCGGTACTGTTGTGAATTACTCTTCTTGAGTAGGAATACGCAAACCGAGCCGTTTGATTTTTCTGTAGAGAGTCGATGGGGCAATACTGAGATCTTTGGCAGTTTCCTTGCGGTTCCAGTTGTTTCTCTTCAGAGTCGCCATAAGAAATAGCGACTCCATTTCTTTCATAGTACTCGCAATTTCAACTACCGGAATAGCCTCTCTCTTTTGAAGATATTCAGGAAGATGCTCAGGCTTAATTATGCCATTACCACAAAGGATGAAAGCATGTTCGATGATGTTTTCGAGTTCACGGATATTGCCAGGGTAATCATGATTCATCAGAACCTTCAGAGCCGGGGGGGAAACTCCAGGAATCTCCTTATGACGCAGGCGGTTGAACTGGTCTATAAAATGGTCCGCTAATAATGAAATATCTTCCATCCTATCACGAAGCGGAGGGAGACTTACTTTGATAACATTAATTCTGTAATACAGGTCCCGGCGAAACATATCCTCAGAAATAAGTTGACTCAACTGGCGGTTCGTAGCGGTAACAATTCTGACATCAGCTTTAATAGTCTCGGTACTGCCCAGGGGTTCGAATGTTTTTTCCTGAAGGACGCGTAACAGCTTAATTTGCATTGCCTGTGAGATATTGCCGATTTCATCAAGAAATAGAGTTCCCTTCTCCGCCAGGGCAAAACGTCCCTTTTTATCTTTCTTGGCATCTGTAAAAGCGCCAGCCATATAGCCAAACAATTCTGATTCGAGCAAGTTGTCTGGCAGAGCACCGCAGTTGATACTTATAAACGGGCCATGTTTTCTGGGACTCAAATCATGAATGGCGTGGGCTATAAGTTCCTTGCCAGTTCCACTTTCGCCCTCAACTAAGGCCGGACTTTCACTTTCCGCAATCATAGGAAGAGTTTCGAAGATATTCCGCATTCCCTGATTTCGGCTGATCATGTTTTCAAAGGCATATTGTGCTTCGTAGTCCCTTCGTAGTTGCTCTACCAGTTTGAGATCTCGAAATGTCTCTACTCCCCCAATGACCCGTCCCTGCGAATCCTTTAGCAACGCCGTTGAAACACTTATTGGAAGCCGGTGGCCTTTTTGGGTTGTAATGCATACAGGGCGATTGATGACCGGAGTTCCTGTTGCCATCGTATGCCGTAAGGGGCAACTTTCCTTGCAAACGTTGGTTCTAAGAATCTCGTGGCAAGGCTTGTTTATTGCATCTTCAACTTTGAATCCGGTAATTCGTTCAGCCGCTTTATTGAAAAAGGTGAGTTTCCATTCGCTATTAACTGCAATAACTCCGTCCGCAATGCTATCTACAATAGTGAGTAGTTTCTTACAGAATAGTTCTTGTTCTTTCATAGGCTTCTCATTACAAAACAGCTTGTGCTAAATCGAGAACTCGTCCATTCCCTATATAAAACAATGGACGAGTTCTCGCAAACATCAACACTAACTGATAAAAAGAGATATCTTGGATTCTGAAGTATTGGCTATTGCCGTTGCCACACCAGCGAGCTTAACCCCGTCCAGCAATTCTTCCTTCTTGATCCTCATGATGTTCATTGACTGTGATATAGGTGGGAAGATGAAATGAAACCCTATTGTCATAGCGAACTGTAACCGGGCCAATAGCACAGGATCAAGATCCGTAATACCTCCTACATGTGTCCATCTAATCCAGTTTCGTAACGCAACAAGTCATAATCAATATCACTGTCCCGTCTGTTATCCAAGCGCTACGTCAAGGGTCATCATTACAGCAAACCCGATTATCGCACCCCAAGTGGCGGCGTGAGAATGTCCACCAGTTTGAGATTCGGGGACAAGTTCCTCAATCACGACAAAAATCATCGCCCCGGCCGCAAATGACAGTGCATAGGGCAGAATAGGACGAGCCAGCAACACCAGCGCCGCTCCCGCAACACCGGCTACCGGCTCAACTATGCCGGATAGTTGTCCGTACCAGAAACTCCTGGCTCGGGAGAAACCCTCCCGTCGCAGTGGCATAGAGACCGCGGTGCCTTCAGGGAAGTTCTGGATGCCGATTCCAATAGCCAGCGCCACCGCTCCGGCCAACGTAGCTGATTCAAGACCCGCCGCGGCCGCTCCGAAAGCAACACCGACTGCCAATCCTTCCGGGATATTGTGAAGTGTGATTGCCAGCACGAGCAATGTCGTGCGTTGCCAACTGGTTTTCACTCCTTCGGCTTGATCAGTGGCCAGTCCCCGATGCAGGTGAGGAAGTATCCTGTCAACTAATCTCAGAAAAGCGGCCCCAACGAGAAATCCAACCGCCGCAGGGATCCACGCCGGGATACTCCATTCCGCGGCCATCTCTATCGATGGTATTAGTAGCGACCAACAGCTTGCCGCTATCATGACTCCGGCCGCAAAACCGAGCATGGCGTCAAGCGTTTGTCGGCTCAACTCTTTGGCCGGAAAAACGACCGCCGCCCCTGCGGCCGTCATCAACCAGGTGAACAGGGTGCCTATCAGAGCCTGAACGACTGGGTGCAATTGCGCAAGCCATTCAACCGTCATTTCTTTCCTTACCTTTTAACAATTAAGTACCAATCTCTAAGCCGCCATCAGAACGACTCAACGTGGACTTGTCCCGGCTCTTTCCGACTGTGCCTGGTGAATCCTTCACCGTGAAGAATTTCGAGCATGGCATCGATCATCAGGGGGTTACCGCACAAAAAGATGTGCGTGTTATCTGCGTTCGGTTTAATACCCCAGGCATCCGCAAGTACTCGTTCCGTCCACATTTTCTGCACGAAACCTTCATACCCTTTCCACGAAATAGGTTCCTCGTGCGCATGGCTGAGAACGGGCAGGTAATCAAACTTCTGACTCACAAGACTCAGAGCCTTAAGTTCGTCATGGTAGCCCAGATCGCGTGAATGACAGGCACCATGAACAACTGCAAACCGCCGCTTAAGTCCCAAGGTAAGCTCGGTTCGAATCATACTCATGTAAGGAGCTACACCGGTACCGGTAGCAAACAGAGCAACGTTGAATTCCTCGGAAACATCAGAGAGTGTGAACATGCCTCTGAACTTCGGCGACACAAACAGCCTGTCGCCCTCTTTCAGAGCAAACAACCGCGGTGATAGAGAGCCGGTCCGCACCAAACCGACAAAGTACTCAAGGTACTCCTTGGCAACCGATGATGACGCCACCGAATAGGCGCGTTTTATCGTGCGGTTCGGGTCAGAGAGCGGATGACTTTCGTCCGGCGTAGATTTGTGTCTCGGAGCGGTCGACGGCAACCCCAGTGCGCTGAATTGACCGGGTGTGAAATCCGGCAACTCCCAGCCATCGGGGACAACGCGAAGTTTTATTAGTGATGGAGTAACTTCGATTCTCTGAGCGACAATCGCGTTTAGTTCATGCTGTGCCATTTTGGGGTCCTATCCAACTATTTGATTTCTGTTGCGGTCAAATCGGTGATTCCAACGTGTCGCTACCAGTTTTCCGCCAACCGCTCAAAATGCGCCTGCGGATGAGCACACGCCGGACATGCCTTTGGTGCTTCGTCGCCCTCATGAACGTAGCCACAGTTGCGACACCGCCAGACCACTTTTTTCTTCTCCTTGAAAACAGTACCGGCTTCAACCCGGGTCAGGAGAGCAAGAAAACGCTTCTCGTGCTGTTTCTCCGCTATGGCAATAGCTTCGAACGTCCTAGCGATGTTGTCAAAACCTTCCTCGCGAGCGATTTTGGCGAATTCGGGATACATACTCTCCCACTCGTGGTGTTCACCTCCGGCGGAGGCTTTCAGGTTCTCGGCAGTACTTCCGATCACACCAGCAGGGAAAGCCGCCTGTATCTCAACTTCGCCACCCTTCAGATACTTAAACAATCGCTTGGCGTGTTCCTTTTCGTGGTTAGCGGTTTCTTCAAAGATGTGTGCGATCTGCACGAAACCATCTTTCTTCGCCTTGCTTGCAAAGTACGTATAGCGGTTTCGAGCCTGCGACTCACCGGCAAACGCTGTGAGCAAATTCTTTTCTGTCTTGGTTCCATTCACTTCAGCCATTGAAATATCTCCTGTATCCACATTACGCCGGTCAGTCGGCATCAGTTGTTATTCGTTTTCATCCTCAAAATCAGAACCGCTCGGCTCCTGCTCGCTCTTGGCCGACAGTTGCCGTACTCGCCCAAAGACATCGCAGTTCTCATTAGTCACGTTGGGTTCCGGACAGTTGTCGCACTTGTTCCGGCCAGAATGCTTACAGCGTCGCAACCGGCGTTTGTTATGTCTGTTCGACACATCGCGGCCTATAGGATCGGAACTTGACATTCAAACAGTTCCATCTTTCGAATCAATCAAGTCGATAGCTATTCGCGCCGCTTCACCAACTGTCATAGTCACAAAGTCACCGCTATCAAAATCATAGGGTTGCAACTGTGAATCATCCTCAAGCAGTGATTGCAGGATATGCCTGTAGTCCGATTTCTTCAGTACCCCCAGCGTCAACGCCGAAAAGGCTCGAATAGCAGGATCAGGATCGGTCAATGAGTTAACCAGGTCAGCAACGCGGTCATTAAAAGGTTTGGGATTGACCTGTACCACCCGGTAGACCGCGAAGTGTGTACCTCTTTCAAATGGTTCTTCTCGCAGAAACGAGAGCAAAAGGCCAGCGTACTCAGGAATCAAAACCGGCACATTCACAAGGATTTCACCAATCAATTCAGACGCATGCCAGGCGAGACCGCCGGA
The DNA here is from genome assembly GCA_021163775.1 of Candidatus Zixiibacteriota bacterium. GTDB lineage: Bacteria > Zixibacteria > MSB-5A5 > GN15 > FEB-12 > JAGGTI01. The sequence goes on along the minus strand of JAGGTI010000104.1, from coordinate 27,807 downwards.
TTCATCGCTCATCTGCCACAGCAACCTTCGAAGCATCTCCCGTACAGAGTCGAGATCAGATGAGGAACTTTCTCCAGCCACCCAACCGGTCGCCTCAATTGCACGCCACCGCACCAACTCGTCACTGTCGTAGGTCACCGACATAAGCACCCTGAAGGGGTTACGTGTCGAGTTCGACCACTCGAACATGGTAGTTCGGTCCCTATTTCGGAGGAGAGCCTCAACCTCTTTTTTCTGCGATCTTATTCCCATTATTGTATCTGTAGCACCGATAAGTCTGGTGCTTGGTTAAAACGCCTTCTCCGGTTTCCATATCTCCCACACCTTGCCGACAAGACCAGGCCCCGGTTTCAGGGTGGGTTTGCCAGGAGTCCATCCGGATGGTGTTGCTTCTCCAGTCTCCCTGACATGTTTGAACGCCTGGATCTGCCGAATTAGTTCAGAAACATTACGCCCCACAGGTGGTGTCAGAACTTCCATCGCCTGAACGACACCATCAGGATCAATTAAGAAACGGCCCCTAATGTCGATCCCGGCATCCTCATCATAAACGCCATATACCTGGCCAATCCGGCCACCTTGATCGGACAGCATGGGGAATGGCACGCCACCGTCCACCATTTTAGACAATTCTTCTTCCTGCCAGATCTTGTGGGTAAAATGACTGTCCGTGCTTACGGAAAGCACCTGCACACCGAGAGCCTTCAATTCATCATGCTTGACAGCAACTGCCGTCAGTTCTGTCGGTCAGACGAAAGTAAAGTCACCCGGATAAAAACAGAGCGTCACCCACTGGCCCTTATAATCGGATAGTTTGACTGTTCTAAACGCACCATCCACATATGCGTTTGCCTCAAAATCTGGCGCCGGTTTGCCAACACGTGCTATCATTTTTCGCTCCTCCTGTTTAGATTCGTCTCGCGAAGGCTCCGAACCATCGCTTTCGCCTACACCTATCGGACCCTTTGACGGCTGTACACAGGGCTGCTGTTCTTCAGTCATACCCGCACCTCACCTGGCTATATACATTACTCGGATGCTGGTGGAGTAAATACCCGCTGACCCAGTTCACGGTCCATCTGGAACAGCCCGCCCTTAGAATCACCCAACATTTTCAACTGCTGAATTATCCCCTTGGCCGATGCCTCTTCCTCCACCTGCTCGTTCACAAACCATTGCAGGAAGATATTAGCCGCGTGATCCTTCTCTGTAATCGCAATATCCATCAAGTTGTTGATTAACCCGGTCACTTTTTGCTCATGAGAGTAAGCGCCCTCGAAAATATCGAGAGCCGACTTCCATTCCACCTGGGGATCTTCAAAACCGGTGATTGTCGCCCTGCCGTCACGTTCTACCACGTAGTCAAACATCTTCATAGCATGGGACACTTCCTCCTGGTACTGAATACGCATCCAGTTGGCGAATCCCGGAAGATCAATTGACTCCAGATAGGCCGCCATCGACAGATAAAGGTGGGCTGAGTAGAATTCAGCCGTCACTTGTTTGTTGAAAGCATCCTGCATTTTTTCGTTAATCATTATTTTGCCCTTTCGCGTAGAAACGCGGGATTAGTTCTCCGCCAAAATGTGTTCATCGTAATCAATCTCGAAACGTAGCTTGTGCTTGGCCTCTTCCTGGGCAAGTCCGAGCAGTATCTCTTTGAGACCGGCGTCATCGGTAGCCGAAGCCAGATCGGTATAGAGCTTGAAAGCGGCTTTCTCAGCCTTCATAGCTAAAATCAGAACTTCTTGATACCCGAGATCGGCATCAAGGTCAATATCCACAAGATAATCACCTATTTTGAGATCGGTGATTGCCTTTTCGGCCCCAAGTAAACGCTTCCCAGTCTGGACCGCTTCAAGCTTGGCCTTATGACCCATCTCTTCTTTTGCGAATTCTAGGAACACGTCTTTAACATGACTCAGGTCTGTTTTGCCAGCCAGTTTGTTGTAGAAATCGGCCGCATCCTGTTCGTTTCGTATCGCGAAAGCCAGGATTTCTTCTGCTGTCTTCAACGCCATTATTTGTCTCCAGTTCGTTCTAGGCTTTCCACAGCCCGTGCAGATTACAGTATTCGCGAGCACTGACGTTTTCAGCCCCGATCATAAATACCGCTTCCGGTTTGTCACTAGGATTAAGGAACTGACGATACGCCTTACCGTCAGCGATCAATTCAATCCATTCAATATAGTGCTTATCTTCCATCGGATGAGCTACGTCACCAACTTTCACTTTGTAGCCGCCGTCTATCTTCTCGATGACCGGCACATGCTTTTCAGTCGCGGCATCGGTTTCACCTTCTTTCAGAAGCTTCATGTCTTGTCCGCAACAGACCAGAGTCCCACCTGCGGCATGAATGACTTCCACGATATTGCCGCACTTTTCGCATCTGTAAACCTGTAATATTTCAGTAGCCATTATATATCTCCTTGCTTCTCTTCTTCTTTCGAGTCCCGACCTCTAAAGCCGGGGCTGCGGTTACTTTGCTAATCTTCCATGTTAAATTCCTGAAAATCAAAGAACGTGCCACTTTGGTTGAGGTAGTCCAGTTCGGCCTGGACAATTGCTTCGTGACCTTCTTCAATCTCCAGAAATCGCGCAAACAATGTACCATCATTGCCTAATTCATCAACTATGCGTCGATAGAAAGCTGAAGTTTCCTGTTCCATAGCAAGAGCTTTTGTGAGCATTTCCCTCTCAGTGCCATAGTCCCTGGTGGCCATGTGGTCGTCCAGCTTCTTAATTCCCTTTTCTATGACATCGCAAGCAGGAACGACCGTCTCCAGCTTGCAGGGCGATACCTTACCGGTCTCACGCCATTCCTCCAACCGGGCATTCAGGTAATCCAAATGACCCTGTTCTTCATCGCCGAGCGTTTGAAATACCTGGCGACCGGTCTTGTCGGCTATGCTGTCAACATTGTCAAGGTACACATCACGAACCTTGGTCTCATAATTAATAGCTGTCTTGATTGCTTCTTCGAGGGTCATATTATCCTCCACACCAGTTACGTTACACTTTTGTCTCTGACTTACAGCGGCGCATGCCGGTTGCTTTTCATTCAACCGACATGTGTGGCCAGGTACTCTGCCACACCCTCAGCCGTCGGTTTCATAGCGTCATCGCCTTCTTTCCAATTCGCCGGACAAACTTCACCATGCTGTTCAGTGAACTGCAGTGCATCAACCATCCGGAGAGCCTCTTCAACGTTGCGGCCAAGCGAAAGGTCGTTTATCACTGCGTGACGTATAATACCATCTTTATCTATCAAAAACAACCCTCGAAGTGCGACCGAATCATCAACCAGCACCCCGTAATCGCGGGAGATTTGTTTGTTTAGGTCCGCAACCAGCGGGTACTTGATCTGTCCGATACCACCCTGATCGACCGGCGTGTTTTTCCAGGCCAGATGGGTGAAGTGGGAATCAACCGACACACCGATCACTTCGACATCCTTGGCCTTGAACTTGTCGAGCGCCTTGTCAAAAGCGATAATTTCCGATGGACACACGAACGTAAAGTCGAGCGGGTAAAAGAACAATACAACATGCTTACCCCGATAGTCCGAGAGCTTAAGTTCCGAAAATGAGTTGTCCCCCATCACCGCCTGGGCGGCAAAATCCGGGGCTTCTTTGGTTACTAAATATGACACGATTATCTCCTTCTATTTAACTTTCATCGATTACAATTTACTAAATAAGTTATGTTTCAGTACTCCTATCACCCGTAGGGATACATGCCATTCTTAATGGTCTCCAGCGACCCGAGCACTTTGTTGTGTTTTTCCTCATCTATCAGCAGGTAATTCAGCAGATACTCCTGCACGACCATCTTCTTGCCCTTGAGCGCCGACAATGCTTCGTTGGCCAGTTCTACCGTTTTCTCTTCGAGCTTGATGTGCTTCTCGATCAGATCCCACACCGAGGCCAACTCGTCCGGGGACAGCGTGATTGTCTTGGATTCCAGACTATCGGCGATCATCTCCTGAATGCGATAGTGCATCTGCGAATCACGTTGGATAATTTCCATAATCATCCGCACAACAGGGTTCTCGGTCTTTTCAATGACCTTGCCAGTTGAGGCTACAGAAGCGTTCTCAATTTTCTGCCAGCGCTTCATGTTGTCAATGATCTTCTCCTGAACTTCTTTGGTACTCATAGCATTCTCCTTTGTCGCGTATTTTGGTATTATTATGTATTGTTGATCTCTTCAGTCGCTTGCTTGGACTTGCACAGTGGGCAAAGTCCGTAAAATTCAATACGGTAACCCCGAACATCATAATCGCCCAGGCTCAGATACTGTTGCGGCACGACATCTTGCGGAACGTCAAACAGGTCGCTAATAACCCCGCATGCGATACAACGAATGTGGTGATGCGGCTTAATTACGCCATCGAAACGTGCCTCCGAACCACCGATTTCAAGCTTCCGGATTGTCCTGTTCTGGGTGAGCAACTCAAGATTTCGATAGACTGTGCCGAGACTTATTTTCGGCAGACGTTTCCGCACAATCTGGTATAGCTCTGCCGCAGTCGGGTGTGAGTTGATCATCCGCAACTCTTCGAGAATAACTCGACGCTGTCTGGTATTCCTTTGGTTTGTCTGATTTGGCACAGTACTCATAGCATTTCTTTCATTTCTCACTATTCATAACACCTACTATTACTAATAGGTTCCATCTATTTTGAGAAATATATAGATGTTTGTGAAAAACAGAGCGACGCGCACTACCACCCTCTGCCACTATCCAATCAAACGCAAAGAAGCGGCCCGAGATTTCTCTCGAACCGCTAGTCTCGTGCTCCAGGTTCCAGTCCACACAGACAGACCGAACCTGCTATTTCACATAACCGGTGTCCCCGAGGACTTCATAAACTCTTTCTGCAAATAGAGATGCATCTGGTAGTCCAGCGACGATGTGTCTACCGGTTGCAAGTATTGGAAAGGATCAACGTTGCTGTTGGACAGCATGGAATGACACAGAGTACAATCAGATGAGACAGCGTTTCCATCCTCATCGACCATAGTCGAATTGTGGCACCGGAAACAACCACCGTCTCCGACATGGCCGATATGGCTGGAGTAAGAACCCCATTCAATATTCATTTCCGGATGGATATTGCGGTTGTAAATTCCCTGCAGAACCGTAACCACAGAATCAAGTATCATCGCCTTTGATCGGGCAAGGTCAGGGTAATAGCGCTGGTAGAAACCATTCATGTGGTTCGCTATCCCTTTCATAGCAGTCTTTCTCGACGTATAGCTGACGGAAACAGCCTGCAGAGCTTCACGTTTCAGGAACGGCAGTGATCTATCCAGTATTCCTTTGTGGATCCGTTCGTCGAGTGCCCTGTCCGGTAGCTCATAGATATGGGTCGCACGATTGTGGCAATCAACGCAATCTACTGTACGAACACTGGAGGCATCCTTACCGACTGCGGCGCCATCGGTGGAAGTGTAACGATGATAGCGACCATCGGGTTGCCGTACTTCCACCCAGATGATTTTTTCACGCTCGTCATCGACCGAGGCATAGCGCACATCGTTTTCCTCAGCGATGTGCCAGTGTATTCCGCTACGTTTGTGGGTAGCGCCTATATCGACCTTCAGACTCAGTGTAGTGAAAAGCTGTGTCGAAGCCGAATCATGACCATAGCGTGCGATCGTCTTTAGCCGCTGGCCATAGAACTTATCCGGCCAGTGACATTTCTCGCAGGTTTCTCGTGCCGGTCGCAACTGATGTACCGGAGTAGGTATAGGGCGCTCCAGCAAATCAAAGGTCACCGAGATCATCTGCCAAGTCCCATTGACTTTACTGTCAAGTAGCGCCATAGCACCTTCACCTACGTGACACTCTACACAAGCCACACGAGAGTGGGGCGATTGCTGATAGGTTACCCATTCAGGATTCATCACACTGTGGCAAGCGTTGCCACAGAATTCTGCGGTATCCATAAAAGCGAGCATACGGGTACTGACAATCGACAGAAAAACAATGCTAACGATGATCAGAATCGAGGTCGTTCGAAACAGACGCGCCCCCCCGAACGAAGGGGTAACGTATTCCCTCTTGAACTTGGTTTCTATCAGTTCCCTGCTTGATTTGCCTGTCTGTTTCTTGAGCTTCCACCAACCGATTGGAATCAGTAGCAGTCCAAGGATAAACAGGGCCGGGAATAGCATATAGCTGACCAGTCCCACAAAGGAACTGGTGATTATCCCCAGCAGGCGTGCTAACTCAAAGAAAACGACGCAGACGAAGGAGGAAGTGGTTAGAATCACTCCCAACCGGCCACACCAGTTGACCGAGACGCCTTGAACGAAATTGAGGTAACCTCTCAGCAAGAAAACCTCCTACTGCTCAAACAGGTTTTCGTAAATTGACTGCATTTCGCCAGAACGAATCTTCTCTTTGAGTTCTCCAGTCGGGGTTGTCAGCCATTTATGCATAGGATCGTTCTTGATCAACTCATCAAGATGCGCATTCAACTCAGGATCGTTAAATTTGCGAGCCTCAGGCAACAACTTGAAGTAGAAAGTATGGGCAACATCGTAAATCCCATGCCACCAAGTGTAGTCAGGTCCCATCATAGCCGCACCGTGACGCGCTCTTCGGCCCTCGTGATGCCATAGTTCCCAATAGACCCACTCAATCTCATTGCTGAATGAGGCAGGGTTCTCCATAAGTTTACGTTCTTTGACAATCTTCATAATCGCGCCAGCCGGTTTAGCGAACTTCTCATTGTATAGCTTAACCAAAGCATCAAACTGGTAATAATGACCATCGGCAAAAGCACTGCCGTGACAGGTAACACAGACTGTCTTCATGTCGGCGCGCTTGACCTGCCAGTTGTCCTTGTGTTTGGAGACGGGAGGACGAAGCGTCCAGCTAAGCCGTTTACCGACATCGTGAGTGACAGGCAAAGACGCCGCCGCAGACAGGTGACAGGTGGCGCAAGTTGGAGCCTCAAAGTAATCCACACCAACAACCCAGCTATCGGAGTCGATATTCATTTCATCCAAATGGGTGTAGTAGACATTACCGTGCTTGGATTCTTCGTAGATTTCTTTCTGCGGATGATCGGGGCCGAGGTGACACTTGGAGCAAGCCTCAGGTTTTCTAGCCTGAGCGATAGAAAAAGAATGTCGCGTATGGCAGGCGGTACAAGACCCCTTGGATCCATCCGGATTGAGTCGCCCGATACCCGAGTTTGGCCATGACTTAGCAGAAAGATGGTTGGGTGAATTCGGATCGATCTCCACCTCGCCGCCATGACAGCTCTCACATCCAGTAACAGCCACTGGTTCACCACCAGCCACATGAGCCAGATAAGCATCCAGAGAATTGAGAATTTCACCTGCTGTTGCGTGATATGAGTTCTCGACTTCAATCTGTTCCTTTTGGTGACAAGCACCACAGTCTTTCGGTGTCACGAGAGTGGCTATGAATCCGCCCTCGTGCATAAATCCATCCTTGTCCCCTTTCTGAGCGCCATGACAGTCGATACATGTCACCTTATGCATTGCGTGTGCAGACATAAACCACTGCTGGTAAAGTCCTGAAGACTTCTCCTTGTGGCACGTCATACATTTGCCAGCAACCTGGGGATCCACCGTTGTCGCACCGTTGACGGAAACCGCCGCAATAGCCACCATCAACACAACAATACTCAGAAACTGTCTCATCTCACACTCCTGTTATGATTTGACAACCGACGCCAATCCTTCTTCTATCTGTACATTATTGCTATAATAAAGCCATATTGTATATCCTTGTAAAGTGAAAACTCATAAACTAAATGTCAGCCCCATTTTCACGAACACCAGAAATATCGGCGTTTACCCATACCTGCCCGATAATTATCACGTCAGTTTCACCGTTGCGATGCCGGCCGTGGCGGCGACCAGTAGCATCGCAACAGTGAACACAAGTACATTCCTCGTTCAGATTAAATCCTGTTGTCTGCCAACATACACCTCACACCGATACCCATCAAATTGTTGCGGCTTTCGGAAACATGTCATTCAAATCTTCTTCAACAGTTGCAATGGGTTTGATATTGAACTTGTCTACCAGGACCTTTGCCACATTCGGTGAGAAAAACGCAGGAAGGGTTGGTCCAAGCCGAATGCCTTTCACTCCCAGGTGAAGCAGGGCCAACAACACTATGACAGCCTTCTGCTCGTACCAGGCAATATCATATGAGATGGGCAGGTCATTGATATCATCAAGACCAAAAACTTCCTTCAGCTTGAGTGCTATTACCACAAGCGAATAGGAATCATTGCACTGACCAGCATCGAGGACTCTCGGAATGCCGTCGATGTCACCGAGATCGAGTTTATTATAGCGGTACTTCGCACAACCGGCGGTCAGAATGACCGTGTCTTTCGGGAGTGATTCGGCTAATTCAGTGAAGTAGGACCTTGTCTTTTGGCGACCATCACAACCGGCCATCACGACAAAATGCTTGAGCGCTCCTGACTTGACTGCCCCAACTACCTTATCGGCCAGCTTTAATACCTGATCATGCGCGAATCCGCCCACGATTGTTCCGGTTTCAATCTCGGTCGGCGACACACATGTTTTGGCCAGTTCAATTATCTCTGAGAAATCCTTCGGCTTTCCATCAACTCGATCAGAGATATGCTTCATGCCGGGATAACCAACCGCCCCGGTTGAGAATATCCTGTTTTTATAGGCCTCCTTAACCGGAATCAGGCAATTGGTTGTCATAAGGATCGGTCCGTTGAAGGAATTAAATTCCTTACCCTGTTGCCACCAGGCATTGCCATAGTTCCCGACAAAATGGTCATACTTCTTGAACGCCGGATAGTAATTAGCGGGAAGCATCTCACTATGGGTGTAGACATCAACGCCGGTGCCTTCTGTCTGTTTCAGGAGGTCTTCCATATCGTGTAGATCATGACCGGAAATCAAAATGCCAGGATTCTTACCCACACCAATGTTCACCTCGGTCAATTCGGGATTTCCATAAGTTCCCGTGTTAGCCTTATCCAGCAAAGCCATCGCCTGAACGCCCATCTCCCCCGTCTTCATGACCATACCGATCATATCATCAACTGACAGATCACGGGTAGTGGATTCCAGGGCTTCAAAAACAAAACGATAGAGATCATCGTTCTGGTGGTTCAGCACAGCGGCATGTTCCACATACGCCGCGAGACCTTTCAGGCCGTAAACCACGAGTTCACGCAACGAACGAACATCTTCATCCTCGGTGGCGAGCACGCCCACCTGAGGGGCTTTCTGGTGGAACTCTTCTACGCTGTCCGAAAACCAGGTTGCGCAATCGGGTAATTCTCCGACAAAATCTATGCCTGATTTTTTCTTGTAGGCGGACAAGAAACTGTCTCGAACGCGTTGCCGGATAGTCAACCCTTCTTTTATGAATCCAACGAACCGGTCATCATCGAAATTGGCGTTCGTTATCGTGGCAAAAAGCGCCTCGGTGATGAACACTCCGGCGTCCTTGTCATACACATCCAGATCAGCGGCCGGCTTTCCCCAGACAGAGATTCCTTTCAAAACATAAACCAACAGGTCTTGCAAACCGGCAGTTTCTTCGGTTTTCCCGCACACACCGCGTTTGGTACAGCCGGTATTCCTGGATGTCTCCTGACATTGGTAACAGAACATACTCATATTTCCACTTCCTTCTTTCACACTGTCCACAAAACGAGACAGAATTGAATATTAATAAATAACATTATGCTTCTTCGTTATGGCTCTTGTGGCCCCTGTTCAACTTCCTTATTTAACTCTACGATATCATCACCACTGGTCGGGTGTCCATAGCTGTCATAATTCTTGTAGTACTGCAGATATTCCTCAATAGTGACTTTGTTCTGCCAGTTACCCGTAAGCATCGCCAGACCGGTAATGAGCATGAACAATCCAACCACACCGACCGCCACCTGTTTGCGACTCACAACTTTCTTAGTACCTGCCAGCGTTAACTCTAATGTGTTTTTTACCGGGCAGACATCCACACAGCTCAGGCAGGCGGTGCATTCATCCGAAATGACCGTCTTCACTTTGTCAACTTTGATCGACGACGGACAAACCTGCGCACACAAACCGCAGTCGGTGCAACTTGCCACATTGCGCTTGATTTTGTGCAAGCTGAGTAGCGACACAACCCCCAACAGAGCGCCGTAGGGACAAAGATAGCGGCACCAGAAATTGCGGATTACGATTGACAGCAAAAACAGCACGCCTATCACTATCAGTGAAAAGCGCGAGATGTCCGCAAAGAAATAGTACATCTTGATATCGGCGACGATATTGTACAGACTGTAGAGAAAGGCTTCAAGCGAAGCGGCGGTCATCAGGAAGAAAATCGAGTAAACGAAAAAACCAAGTAATAGATACTTGATACTTCGGAGCGGATAGTCGAGCCAACGTGGAAGGCGGAGACGGCGACCGAATATCTTGTCACCCAGATCGCCAAGAACCTCCGACAGGAAACCAACCGGACATAACCAGGAACAGAATGATTTGCCGAATACGAGCGAAATCATTATCACACCCAACAGAATAAACATCCCGGCCGGGTGGACAGCGTGGATGTTCCCGGTCAGCAACCAATAATAGAGACTCATCAGAGAACTGATCGGAAGAAACCCCTCAACACCGGGTGGCCGATAAGCGTCGCCGGTAACACCTCCGGATTCCAGGTATTCGATAAAGAAATGGAACTCTATCCCTATCCAGACAACGAGAAGTGCAAAACTGATCTGTACCATCAGCCGCACATTATCCGCCAACCATGTAACCAATTTGGAGCGCGTCGACTTCAACAGTGGTAGTTGTTCAGTGATCGGTTGCTCTTGTATCTGGAGGCGATTCATCGTCTTTACCGTCACGCTGGAGATTCACACGGCGTTTTGCGACTGACAATACTACCACTGATGCCGATTGTCTCCACGTGGAGAGGAATATCCGGGGCTACTTCGTTGCGAGCCTGAACCGCCGCTTGAGCGATACCATTGCAACAAGGGACTTCCATCCTGAGTACGGTTATCGAACGCGGAGCCGCTTCGGCGAACATCGCCTTGAGCTTATCGAAATAGTGCTGGAGGTCGTCCAGCTTCGGACAACCAACCACGACCGCACGCCCGGTCAGATACCTGAAATGAAAATCGGGGATAGTGAACGGCACACAGTCGGCGCAGATCAACAGATCGGCGTTCTTCAGAAACGGCGCGTGCGGTGGAACCAGCATCAGTTGTACCGGCCAATGACCCAACTGGGAGGGCATAACCGGCTGAGAAATATCGGCAGGTGGGGCCAGCATCGCCGGAACTGACGAGGCAATCGGGGTCATCTGTCGCATAGCCGAACCGGGGCAACCTCCACCGGCAGGGTGGGCGGACGCGGTGGGTAATTCGAGCCGGGCCAAATGCTTTTCAACTGCGGCTTCATCGAAATCAACAGCTTCCCGCTCGATAATTGTGATGGCCCCCTGAGGACATTCACCGATGCAATCGCCCAGACCATCACAATACGAGTCATTAACCACTTTGGCTATATCGTCAACTATCTGGATAGCGCCTTCGTGGCAGGCGGTTACGCAATCGCCACAGCCGTCACAAAGTTCTTCGTCTATTTCTATTATTTTCCGAACGGCCATCTCCTGTAACTCCTGGGATATTGAGGCAAATAATTTTGCCGCTTTCTGAAATAAAGATCGGAAATGGGACAGAGTAAGGCCTTGATCCAGATCAAGGAAAACACGAAAAACTAAAAAAACTAAAAATCAGATTTTTTCGCCGGTGGCGATTTTCTCCAATCGGGCACGATCCAGCACGGCAATCTCCCGCCCATCACCGGACGTGACACCTAAATCTTTGAATTTGGTGAGGTTACGGGAAAGTGTCTCGCTGGTGGTACCGAGTGATCGGGCTAGTTCAGCTTTGCTGATATTGAGTGTGATTGTCAAATTGTCGGTTTTTTCAAGCAACCTGACCAAAAAACCAGCTAACCGAGCCGGGACTTCTTTGAGCGAAAGGTCTTCAATCTGCTGGTTGAAATCGCGCACAAATCCAGCCAGACCGGCAATCATCTTGAGCGAAATCTGCGGCGAGGCCTGGATCAATCTGGTGAACTTGTCCTTGGGGAAAAAAGCAACCGTCGAGTTTTTTGTGGCGATAGCGTTAGCTGGAAAAACCGATCCGCCAAAAACAGCCGCTTCGGCGAACATCTGCCCCGCTGGGATATGATGCAGGGTGTACTCTTTGCCGTCCAGGGAGGCTTTGTAGACGCGAACGGAACCTTCCAAGAGCACATAGAACCCGGTCGCCGGGTCACCCTGAAGAAAGAGCACCTCATTCTTGTCGGCAGTGCGAATCATAGTGATGCTGGCGAGACTTTCGAGTTCGCGCGGATCGAGATCCCGACAGAGCTGGCAGTTACTGAGCAGGTTAGACGTTTTCATGGGGTCATGGTAACGAAGTTATGGCACGGTTGGCAAGAGAGGATTAGGTCTTGTAGGACGGTGCCGTCTTCGGACCCGCCATCTTAGATTGGCTGAACCAGCGAGGGTGATCTCTCGGTGCCCCATCCGCTTGCGGTGGGTTTAGATTTGTAGAGCGGATCCGTCTTCGAACCCGTCACCGGGTATCGGGCAGGGTCACCCGACACCACACATCGAAAAAGTGAATCCTACGGGGCAGACGAGGGCGTCTGCCGCCCACAAAATCGGCAGATGTGGACCCGTCTGAGCAGATTGGGCACATATCTGTCATGCTCGCGAAAGCGAGCATCCAGTTGTGGTCGTAATATCTGTAAGCTATGAATCATAGTACGGTTCTCGTAAGGAGACAACTGGGTCCTTGCTTCCGCAAGGATGACGAAGCAAGACATATCAAAGGTCAGCGACGTAGAGCGGAACCCCTCAGTCCTTCCCGTGTAGACGGGAATCCATGACCACCAATCTTCGCAAAACAGATGTTGATCCGCATTGGAGCAAAGTCCCAAGCTGATTCTTGACTGCTTTTCCGGAACGCGAGTGGACATAGGCATCCGCCTGCGCGGATGTGACGGAGAAAAGTCTGCGTAGGGCCGAACCCTTCAGGGGTTCGGCCCTACGTGGTCTGTGCCAACAGCGACACACCGTCAGACAGAGCTTGACTTTGGACCACAAAATCAATAATCAATACTATTAACATAGATCAAAGTCAGGAGCTGTGCGATCACATCACAAAGAAACACCAGGCAACGACAAGTTGTGCTCGAAGAACTTCAGAAAGTTACGTCGCACCCCACCGCCGCTGACCTGTATGAAATCATCCGCAAGCGGTTACCGAAAATAAGCCTCGGCACCGTCTATCGTAATCTCGAATTGCTGGTAGAGAATCAGACAATTCAAAAACTCGACATGAATGGCGCCGAAGCTCGATTCGATGGCAACCCGGCTCGCCATTGCCACGTGCGGTGCAGTGTCTGTGGGCGGGTCGGTGATCTTCATTCGGTTGCGCCCGATCCCCTCAAACAAAAAATCAAGAAAATCAAAAAGATCAAAAAATCCGATGGCTGGGAGATTCTCGGATATCGCATAGAATTTGAAGGCACCTGCCCTGATTGCCAGAAGGAAAGTTAAAATGGTTGAAAACAAAATTGAACTGAAGGTCGGTGATCCTTCTCCGGATTTCACACTGAACACTCACAACGAAGGCGAACTCAACCTGGCCTGGTACCAGGGGCGGAAAAATGTCGTTCTGGCCTTCTACCCCGCCGACTGGACCCCGGTCTGCGCAACCCAGGTGCCATCATATCAGGAAGTGTACAATCGGTTTGAAGAACTAAACTGCCAACTTCTTTGTATTTCGGTAGACTCTGTTCCGTGTCATATCGCATGGGCAAAAAGTATGGGTGGTCTGAGTTTTCCGCTTATGTCTGATTTCTGGCCGCACGGCGAAGTAGCCCGCAAGTACGGGATCCTGACCAACAAGGGGTATACCGAGCGGGTAGTGTTTTTGATCGACAAACGCGGGATCATCAGGTGGATTCAACGGGTCCATCCGGCGCAACTCCCCGATAACGACGAGTTGTTCCGCCAATTGAAGAAGTTGTAACGTAGTGTCGGGTGACCCTGCCCGACACCCGGTGAACAGACATGAACGAGGATTGAATCAAGTTAAGACTGACAAAGACAGCCAACAACAGCCAGTAGGGAGACACCAGATAGTACAGGGTCAGGGAGACAGCGATCATTACACCGGCCATCAGCCGGATTGAGTTTTCAAGTGACATTTTTCAGTTCTCTTTCATTGCCAAACGGAAAGCGGTAGTGTACGCCTCCGCTTCCCGGCAATTATGCGGATCAAAACCCGTAGGTTACTTTCATATATAAGTTATCGTTCAACTGGAACTGGCCGAACTGAGTAGCCGAGTATTTTCCATCAAACAGGTTACCACCAACTGAAAGGATCAACTCATCGCTGTACTTGTAATCGGTTGAGAAGCGGGCGTAGACATCCTCGTCGGTTGGCGAATAGAACACGAAAGCCGACAGAGTCAACAGTTCATCCATAGCCAGCTTGGTCACGCGTGAGGTCACCAGATGACGGATCTCGTCACGCACATACATACCGGCCATTTCATTTTGCATCTTGTAGATATCATAGTCGAGCATCTTCTCCGCCTGCCACTGGATATTGGCCGTCAAATTAGTAGCAATTTGGCGTTCAAATCCGAGTAATCCGGACATCTCGGAGTTCGGCATAAGCGGATCGTCTCCGTCCTGATCCCAACGTGAATCGAAGTAACCACCTTCCAGCCAAACAATACCACCAAACATCGGCCCACGCACCGAGGCGCCATAAACGTGAAGTCGCGGGTAGATCGGCTGGGGCATGAACTCGGAACCGACCGGTATCATTTCCACACCACGCGGGTTCTTGTAAAAACCACGATAGAAATATAGGGCGGTGTTGAACGAGCCAACCGTGCGACTGTATCTGAGCGCCAATTCACCATTACGGAACTCAGCATCAGGCAGGGGCGGGTCAAATGGAAAACCTTCACCGACAATCTGCTGGCCGTTGAAATAGCTCAGCTTGCGTCCGGTCGGGAGACGGTTGGCTTCAAAGCGGGGCGTCCAGACCAGTGACCAGGAACCAACAGGCGAATAATAATCGGCCCGCATGGCGTTCTGTGGTGCTTTGAGATACTGGTCGTCCCGCCCGACAAAGAACGAGCGATAGTCTTTTGCAAAGACATCATTGATGAACACCAGATCACCGGTACCCCAGGTTATGATCTGCCGGCCGAATTTGAAGTCAAAGTTCTGGCCAAGCCGAAACTTCAGATAACCTTCGCGCAATTCCCAGGCATAACTACTGGTGTCGGCACCATCATAATAGAAATCAAGGCGGGTGAAAAACTCACCAGCATCGCCAAAATGTTCGGCGCGAACCTGAAGCCTGGTTTCAGAAGCGGTAAATTCAGTAGCGGTCGGGTTGTCTTTCTCCAGCCGGGCGCCCTGCAAAGTCTGCAGGAAACCATCAACATAAATCTCGGCCTGGGCGGCCGGCGCCAAACTAAGCGCCGGTAAAATCAAGAGCATCAATATTACATATTTCTTCATAGCTAAAGCTCCGGTTACTTGATGTACTTCCGTGGTGGGTTCTTGAGATAGCGCTCGGTGAACAGCGACTCATCAAGACCGACGTTGTAGCTGATATCAGAGAACTGAATAATCGTCTTGCCACCCTTTTTGATATTCTCCATTGAGCGCACAGTCATGGTCACCACGCCATCAATCTCTTCGATCTGTTCGGCTTTGAATTGGCGCACCAGCTTGTCTTTTTTGTCGAAGTACTTTTCTATAAGCGGGAGATAGTTCTCCTGGTCGATATAGGACAGCTTACGGGCGAAACCTTTATATTTCTCTTTTGGAATCGACTCAATCACCCATACTTTGGAACCGTTTAGTGTGGAGTCATAAAGTAGAGTATGCGTATCCTCTGACCAGTGACGGCCGGAGACATCTTCGTAGCTGAAATGCGAACCGACGAAACTGGAGTTTTTGTCGTCGGCAGAAATCGGTTTGATCAGGTCAATCGAGGGAACATAAATCCAGCGCTGATCGTTACCATCCGGCGTCTTGTAGACCATGAAGGTCAGCCGGGAGATGTCGGACGGTTTGCGGAAGTAGGTATAATACTTCTGCGGACCACCCTCTTCTTCGTCCAGGCGAAGCATGACGAATTCCTTGACCCGCTCTTTTCCGCGCTTGTCAGTTATTGTCATGGTGACTTCAGCGACACCGTCGTCAGCGGCATAGTAGTAAGCCAGGTGCGATTTCTTCATAATCTTCTGGGCATCCTTGGTATCCTTGGTATCCTGAGCCATGAGCGCATCTGAAAATACCATGAGGCCAATCAAGAAAACGGTTGAGAAAATGGCTGTGATTCTCATGTGGTGTAACTCCTTTTAATTAATTTATTTACTTGTTCGTTACTTCTGTTGATTCATGATTTTAATTTTCACCCTTAGTGATTGGTTTGGGGAACAATCCCTTTTGGAATACTCTGGCAATGGCAGGTAGCAGGAACATCGTCACCAAGCCCGAGACCAGCTCAATAGCCAGGAAAAAGGCGCCGACGGTTATGTATGGCACCAAGCTGGAAAAGAGCATGGGTACAAAACCGATTGAGATGATCAGCACGTTTCTCATAATTGCCCTACCAACCCCCTCAAAGTTGTCATGGAGTGCCTGCTGAAAATCCTGGGTGCGTCTGTAGGCGGTACGCAGTCGCTGGATGAACTGGATAGCAAAATCGACCGACAAACCTAATGTCAACGTCGAAAGAACAGCTACCGGCATATCATACGGTTTACCGATAAAACCGATGAAAGCATAAATAGCCATAATAGTGATGGTCAGCGGTAACATTGAAATGATTCCCCATTTAATTGAACGGAACAACGAGGTCATCATAATCAACACTACCAGAAACGCAAGAAGCAGGGCTTCTCGCATCCCGCCAACCATTAGATTTTGCCACACGATATTGATATATGGCAATCCGGCCCACTGAGCTTTGATCCCCATCGGCAAGGGGTGCCGGGCCATGTAGTCATTGGCACGATCAACAACATGCGAAACAGCCCGATTATCGCCGTTTTTCAATTGAACCCAGACATTCGCCTTGTCATAGTTAGGGGTAACGAACTTGAACAGATCATCAGGATCACCACCGGACATCTCGAAGATAAACAACATCTGGGCAATTTCATCCTGGGACGTGGGAAGAACCATCTTGGATGAATCAGCGCCGAACAATTCGTATCGAACTTTCTTGATAATATCCGGTAAGCCGATTGCGGCCCCGACAGTTATATCTTCTTCAAGGTCTTTTTGTATGTCCTCTATATACCGTTCGACTTCCGGTCTTTTCATGTCATCGTCGTCGATTCCCTCAAAGACAAGGTAATTCATGTAGGTGCCAGCCAGGTGAGCGTTCATGGCAATATCCGCCTGGCGGATAGGATGTGATTTTTTAAACCATTTCACCGGATTATCATTGACAACGATCAAAGACAGACCGACCGCCGAAATCACAACCATTACCAGGGCACCAACAATAATTCCCCCACGATGTTTTCCCGAAAAGTCACGAATCAGATGCAAAATCCGCGAGAGGAAACCTTGTGATTCATCCGACTCCGCAAAACGGTGTAACGTCTTGGTGGAAATGAGCGTCGCAAAAGCAGGGTTGATGGTGATGGACAGCAACCAGGAAACCATTGTGCCGAAGCCTATAAAAACACCAAACACCTGTACTGGCGGGATCGGCGTAATTGCCAATGCTAAAAACCCGACAGCCGCCACCAGAGAAACAAAGAGCATCGGCACAAATAGTTCACTGATGGAATGTCGAATGGCCGCGTTTTTTTGCTGATGCTTGGTGAAGTGTCCATGGAATTCGGAGATAATATAAATCGAGTTGATAACAGCTATTGGTATCAGGAAAATAGGTATCATTGAGGACATGATATGAACTGTGTTTCCGGTCATAATCAACAGTCCCATTGTCCAGATAACCGACATGACAGCCACAACCATTGGAGCAACAATTATTTTGAAATTACGGAAGAACGAAAACAGCAAAAGGAAAATGACAACAAAGGTCGCCGGAGCCGCATAAGCCATCTGGGCAAACATTTGGGAGCCAAAAGAATCTTCCGCCACCGGCAAACCGGCAATGTGGTACTTGACGTCACCACCGTATTCTTTAGTCAAGTGTTCAATTTGCCCGGCTATACGGGCCGACTGATCTTTGGACTCGATAGGGATAAACAAGGCCATTGCCTTCCCGTCATCAGAGGCCAACTTGCCGCGCAGGACCGGGTTCTGCTTGATCCTCTGAAAGATGTAATCGGCCTGTTCCTGCGTTTCGATCTCATCTTCCATCAGCGGTGCTATGATCAGACCCCCACCATCACCCTGTTTGATATCATCAACTGTCGATGGTGCCATGATATCATCAACCACGACCCCTTCAATCTCCTCGATCTCAGCAGTGATGTTATATACTCGATTGAGCGTCTGGGGATTAAAAGCTCCTTCTTCATTAATAATCCCAACTGCGATGAAATCCGATAGATCAAAATCAATTTTAGTCTGATGCTCAAACGCCAGAACCGGTTCATCTGGCGAGAGCATGTGCTCAGGGTCAGTGTCTATCTTAATGTTAGGAAACTGGGTGGCAAAAAACGCAGTAATAATGACCGCAATTCCAATTACCAACCAGGGGTGGTGGATCGAAAAGTCTGTCAGGCCTCGCTTCATTTCAGCATCTCCAAATTTTGAAATTCATCTTTTAAGGTTAGATGGCAAAGAGACTAAAATGATTCACAAATGATAACATAAGGATGCGAAGGGTAGCTAACCTTTGGGGATACAGCTGGTTAGCAGTTGTTGTGCGGGGCTTACAATGTGTTTAATCAGGCTATTTCTTGCCGAATTTCTGATTCCAGCGCTCTTTGAGAAGTGACTTGAGTCTGGTTTGGAGGGCTTCAGGAAGAGGTTCTTCTTGGCCTTCGCGGCAAAGTTTGACGGTCTGTTTGAGGGTATCAACCATTATACGACAATTCTGGCACTGGCCTAAATGAGCTTCAATCTCAGCACATAGCTCAGGAGAAACACCACCGTCGAGATAATCGTTAAGATCATTTATATAGTCAGGACAATTGTTTGCCATACTCTTCCTCGAAAATTCTCGACAACTTATCACGCAGGGCTAATCGCGCCCGAAGAACACGTGATTTGGCCGAAGCCTCGGATTGTTTGGTCAATTGAGCAACTTCTTTAATCGGGAGTTTCTCTACATAGCGCAAAAGAAAAGCCTCTCGGTACTTATATGGCAATTCCGCCACCACTTCATTGAGAATACTCCTTAGCTGTTGTGATTCCAATGCTTTATGCGGATCCTGCCAGTCAAACAGCCCATCATCTCCGTGGCTTAAGGCGACAGACCCCATCGGCAGGTAGTCTTCAATAGGTTCTAGGTCGGCCTGCTTGCCCTTGGAGAATTGAGCGCGTGCCTGGTTAAGCGCAATAGTGTAAAGCCAAGTACCAAACGAGGCATCGCCTCGAAACTGTTCAATTTTATCAATCGCTTTGAGGAGGGTATCCTGCATGATATCCTCTGCGTCCTGTTCATTTTCGGTTAATCGACGAACCATGGCGTAGACCTTGCCCTTGTGAGCATCGACCAACTCCATAAACGCCTGAAAACCGCCGCTTTGAGCCTTAGTTATCAGTTCGCTCTCATTCATTTGACTGCAAGATAGCCCAAATGATTCAATTATAGAAGAAAATTGTTCATTAGGTCATCACGCGGGTAAGGATTTAAACAATATTCTTGCATTTATCGGTCGAAGAAGGCATACTCCTGTACCAGAGATTAGGATAGCTCCTCGACATGGGAGCACAAAGTAAAATGAAAATTTGGAGGTTTTCATGCGGTTGAAGTTGTTTTTGTCAATGGTCGTAGCGTTCACCATCCTGGCATTTTGTTGCGTCGTGATGGCTGGTGAAACAGAGAAAGAAGATCACGCATTTGTAGGTGTGAAGAAGTGTAAAATCTGTCACAAGAAGAGCGGAATTTTCGAATCGTGGGGAGCCACTACACACGCAACGGCTTATGACGGTCTGACCGATGAGGAGAAGGCCGACAAAGAACTTATGAAATACTATACCACTGGTACTACCGCCAAGGGTGACTTGTTGACTGGTGTTCAGTGTGAATCCTGTCACGGAGCTGGTGCTGATTACAAAAAGAAAAAGGTTATGCAGGATCGCGAGGTTGCGGTGGCCGCCGGTCTAGTAATTCCAACCGAAGAAACCTGCCTTAGCTGTCACAACGACAAAGCTCCCGCTAAGGTCGCCGCAGTAGCCAAAGACTTTGACCTTGAGAAGCTCAAAGCTAAGGGTGTCCATATGATCCCGGTTGCTGAAACTGAAGAAGGCGAATAGGCTACTATTAGATATTGCTGATTACAAAAGAGGCACTCCATTGGGAGTGCCTCTTTTTTATTTGTGATATTCGTGGCATAGCAGGGCAGGGATATTAAGCCGAAACTTGGGTGGCGAGACCTTCGACTGGCTGACTGATTATATATACCTACGGTACAATACTTCCCCGATTATCCTTTGGTCTGGGCCGATCCGTCGTCTGAGCCGGTATCCAAATCCGTGGCATCCGAGCCAGGGTCGTTGGTAAGTCCATCCGTCGCATCCACCGAGGTTTCTTCCTCATCAGAGTGTCCCGCCAGGACCGGGTCGGCAGGGTGCTCATGTTTATAGGCTTCCAAGGACATCTGTCCGTCAAGCCAGGAGGTATTCATCGGATACACACCAGGACTGAAAACAGTAGAATACATGTGCCAGGTCAGAATTGCGAGTGCCGCCAGCCAGGCTTCATAGAAATGGACTACCAACATGACATCCAGGAACCCTTTGGGAAACCACATCACTGCCAGATCATCAAACCAGAGGAAGAATCCGGTGATCACCATCACAATAGCCCCCCACACCAGAGACCAATACTCCACCTTCTCCACATAGCCAAAGCGTCCGAATCGGGGTTTCTCATCGGTCTTGCCGAGATTGTACTTGATCATCTGCAGGAAGTACGAGAAATCACTTTTCGCCGGAAACATGTCGCGTAGGAATTGCCGACCGGTAGCGGACCAGAGGTAGCCGATATGCCAAACCGCACCCAGCGTAAACACTACTGCGGCGACTCGATGGATAATCCCCCTCAGCGGAAAACCGCCTTCCCAGCCAAACAGCCACTGCACCCAGAAAGCCTCAGAGTATCGCAACGAAAAACCAGTTATCACCAGGACTGTAAAGCTTACCATCAGAATAGTGTGTTGCCATACCGCATTCAGGGTCATCCGTCGGATCTGTTTTTTCATCCTGCTCAGATGTATTTGCATCCGCAAATCGATAAGCCAGTGGAGGATCATGATGCCGATCGCCACAAAGATAATAATGATATAGATGTTGGCAATCAATTGCGCCAGAGGTGTCTGTGACACGCCCGGTGTGGCATGGATAGGAATTGCGGCCAGTGCTGGTGAAATGCCCGGATGACAACTGGCACAGGTTTGCTGTAAATGTGATGGGTGGATTGACGAAGATGAGTCTGCGCGTGGTAGTATCCTGTGAGCACCGTGACAGGACGCACAGTTGGCCACCGTGACATCACCCGCCTTGCTTTTCAATCCATGGTAACTATCATACCAGCTCTGCAGTCGTCCGGTTGGAGCGCCGTACTTCTCGTTCAGATAGGCCGACTCATGACAGGGTGAACAGGTGGCCTCGGCCACACGAGTAGGACTTACTGACGACAAAGGATCCGATGGTGAAAGTATGCCATGCTCCCCGTGGCAGTTAGTGCAAACTGGTGAATCGGTTTCACCCTGAGCCGCAAGCTTACCGTGGATACCCTCGTAGAAATCATTCATTATACTGGGATGGCACCTGCCGCAAGTTTTTGGAATCTCAAAATGGCCGATGGAAGATTCCGGCTGACCCGGACCGAGAATCCGATGCGCAGTCCCTGCGGTAGAATGACAGTCGTTACAAGTCGCCGCCAGGTGAATTCCTCCAGCTGACGCCTGACCGTGAACGCTACTCTCAAATGCTTCCATTACCTGTGTGCTGTAAAGCAACTCATGCTTATTGATCAGGTCAATATTCATATGGCAGCGGTTACAGGTTTCAGGAATGTTCAGAGGATGTACCCGC
This sequence comes from Candidatus Zixiibacteriota bacterium, assembly GCA_021163775.1. GTDB lineage: Bacteria > Zixibacteria > MSB-5A5 > GN15 > FEB-12 > JAGGTI01. Next base: position 5,513 of record JAGGTI010000104.1, on the reverse strand, counting down.
GATTTCGTGTTATCTACCGAGAGGATGTCGTGTTTGCCATGACAGTCGGCGCAGGTTGGAATCTCTCCACCATCCGAGACTTTAGCACGACCATGCCACTGGTAAGTTTCCACCTGCTCTTCATGACACAGACCACAATCAACTACGGCTAAGTCCTCTTCATGAGGATAATCATCAAATCCGGAAAGGTCTTCATGGCAGTCGATACACTCAAGATCTCCATGCACAGAGACAGCGAAGTTCTCAGGTAATACCAACATGGAGATTTCTTCTCCGGAATGGTTGGAGCCGGTCAACTCGTTATCGTCATGACAGGAAAAGCAGGTTTCAACATCATCCTGCCCCAGAATCGAAGAGAATACTAAAACAACCACCACCCCTATGTATGCAAAAATTCTCATGGATCGGCTCCGCAATAGATATTCGCCAAGAAAGTTTGGGCGGCTAAATAAGCCGCCCCAACTTTATAAATCACACTTTATAACATAGGTAAAAATTTGAACTTTTAGAAGTCAAATTTCATACCACTACGAACCATAAACAGACTGCCCGATTCGATACCATAGACATACCCGGCATCGTCGGTCAGGTCAGCATATTCGCCATCGGCAGTGAAAGTAACGCCATCGGCCAGCTTATACGACAATCCCAGCGAGACCTGTATCATCGAGTAATCGAGGTTGGAATATTCGTGCATGTCGTCAAAAGTGAAATCCTGATCAACCAAAGTGGAACTCACTTCGATACTTGGGTCAGGCATATTCACTTGATCGTATTCGCCGGTCGACTTGTTGTACATCAGAGTTGAACTCAATCGGAGTTTTGCCGTTGGACTACCGGAAATACTCAGGTATACGTTCTGGGCCTTGGTTTCATAATCGGCCATAGTGTACAGAGAACCAAAGTGTTCAATTTCACCAATCGTTGAGTCCCCGCGCACGGCAGGGAACGGAAACATATGGCCACCTCAGCCATCGAAGAGAGCCACCGCCACCGGCCCTCGTGATTTCTCCATCCGGTAGCTGACACCACCCGACAAAACCCATTTCAGATCAGGCATAAACGTAAACGACAGGTTCCCGTTCAGCTTGCTGTGTTTAACATCAAGAGAATCGAGATCGCCATTCTTGTCTATCACACCTTTGACCTTCAGGTTGAGGGTCGTCTTAGCTGACGGGCGGAAAGTTGACGACAGATTGACCTCGTGATAGTCAGTCGGCTCAGTTGTGATCGCCTGATACCAAAGGTCTTCGCGCATATAATAGAAATAACCCCAGAGAGAATCACCGGTTGCGGCATCGTAACCATAATGAACAGGTTCCAAAGCGTCACCAGGCACCTCAAAAAGTCCCTTACCAGACACGAAGGGATCAGAGGTTTTCTCGAACCGGTACTTGAAACTGGTCGTTAGTTTCATCCCCTGGCGATAGCGTACTTTAGCCTGACCAATTATCGTGCTACTGGTCGTGCCATCACCTGCCACCGGGTAGTCTTCGCGTGCCACCCGATTATATCCAGCTAAGAAGGACAGGGTAGTTTTCGGATTCAGCCGGTGGAATATCTGGGCTGTGAAATCAGCGGTTGTTCTATCCAGTACAGAATACCGTATGTAATCGAAATCAACCGCACTCGGTTTGCCTTCGCGGAAAGTGTTTACATCGATATACGGATCATCGGCTGTTATGCTTGTAGCCGATGCTTTGGCCACCAAGCGAGTCTTTGGTGAGATCGGTACGGCATAGTTAAATACTCCAGCCCAACTCTTAGCTGATAAGTCAGTGAGCTTGTTCGTTGCTTTGCTGAGAGCAAACGAACTGGCAAACTGGCCTTTGCCAGCGGCACCCTTGATGCGTGCCTTATGCGACGTTTTCTCGATTTTCGGCTTGGCATCGATCGGCATTGAGGAACCATCGTAATTCAGGCGCGAACCGAACTCGGCTCCGGACGTACCCTTTACCGGATGCTTGGCATCCTCATAGTAAGCCATTGGAGTTGGAGTCGTTGACTCATAATGTCGGTAACCAAACTTGTAACCGACATCAAGATTGCCCGCTTTGGTATCCAGACCAGCCTGAAAATCGTGCGTACGATCTTCAACTTTGGCTGATTTCGATTCCAGATGACAACTGAAACAGTGGCTGTTTGAAATTAACTGCTCGGTGCCTTCTTTTATAATCGCTCGGTGCGCCACTGTGAGACGAAGGTTATTCTCACGAGAGAGCAGGGCACTGAACTCTGAGAGAATTTCCTTCCGATTGTAATTGTAGTCAGCATCAGGGTCAGTAATATCGTGAGTGAGTATCTTTCCGCCACCCTTTGGTACTGATGGGAGCCACTCGCGAGCTTCGATGTTCTCCAGAAGGTCCTGGCCAGTCTGCCGCTGAAACGAGTTGTAGCGGAACTTGCCGGTGAAAATATCACTCACTTTTGTGGATATCATACCGAACATTTCATCACGATCAAAATAGTGGCCCTTGAAAAAGAACCTTGAGTTTGGCGTGGTCGACTTGTAGGTCAGGCCAAATTCCGGCCAAACATCTTCTTCAAACGAGCGATACTCGCCGACTTTCTTGTAGTAATCACTGGTATCTATCAGGTGTCCACCAATCCAGAAGCTGGTCTCCTGGGTGACACCATCGGTATCCGAGCCCCACGCGGTCGCGGCCAACAACAGAAGAAGGCCGACACCAACAAATATCTTTGTATGTCTCATTTTCCTTCTCCTTTACCTGGTTAGCGCGTTACCACCGGTCGTTGTCGTCTGCGATGACAAATCGGACCCATGGATAGCCGTGTGACACTGAGTACATTTGGTTAACATGCCGCTCTTCCACGAATCAGGGTTGGATGTTCCCGCCCGTTCAGGAGCCATCGGAACCTCAAAATCGCCGTCATAGCTCACCACTGTGGCGTGGAAGTGCATCGCGTGACAATTCAGACAGAGAGCCGGCTCGGTTTGCTTGAGTAGCTTATCGGCCACCGACCCGTGGGCATCATGACAAATACCGCAATCTTCCGTGACCGGCGCGTGTTCGTAAACGTGCGGTCCTTCGATCTCGGCGTGACAGCTAAGACAGAGGTCGCGTTTGCTGTCGCCCATCGCCATCGTTACCGAACCACCATGGGGGTTATGGCAGTCGCGGCAGGTCATCTTGCCTTCGGCAATTGGATGGTGTGACGGCATGTATCCGGCGGCCCGAACATCGCTGTGGCAACTGTAACAAGTTTCGTTACACTGCGCGGCAGCTGGTGTGGCATCAGAGGTGTGCACCGTGTGGCACGAAGCACAGTTGACATCGGCACCGGCATGCTCGGAGAACATCCAGCCATCGAACTGGTCGTCGGTATGACAGGTCATGCACAGCTGTGAACTGCCAAATTGATCGGCCTTGGCCGGATTGATGATCAGAGCCGGATCTTCATCATTGACGTGAGCGGTGCCATCCCCATGACAACTCTCGCACAGATGACCTTCCAGATCGGCTCGATCAGCGAGGAATTTCGCGTGCATTGTCTCGGCAAAACCTTCGGCAACCTCGTCATGACAGTCGGCACAGGTTTCGTCCGGCACCCCGGCCAGTAGCCCCTGACCCATCAGCAATAATGCGACTGCAATCAAGGCCGTAGCAAGCCACCGGGGACCGGCTTTGGTTGTTTGTTTCATTTATGCCCCATCGTTTTGATATTTTCCGAGGTCATCATATATGGCCAACACCTCGGGAACCTTCTATTACTGCTTCTTTCCTAAGTCTCTTTTTCAGTTCCTTGTTCTTTCTTCAACAATGAAGTCAAACAAGCGGTATCACCTATGCCATAGTAAGCAATCACTAACATTGTAACATTATGACATTCCCATGACATAGTCAACCAAAAAGATCTGTTGTGTTCTCGCTGAGGCCACCCCCCCCCGTTCCCTCTCATTACCCGTTGTACGACAACAAGTTATTTTAATACACCCCGTTAGTATACTTCCTTGCGTATAGAGCGGGTGTTACAAAATCTCATCAGAAGTTGTGTTAGGTCCTTAAATCAGTATTTCGCCCTGATACATAAGCACATGCTGGACTTGATGCCATTATCTCCCATTTCATGCGAAAGTTAATTGTTCAGTTGATAAGTTGATAGCCCCCGCCTAAATTGTCTTCTGGAAGGACAATGGAGTATACACATGCAAGAAATCACTGTAGTTGGAATCGGGGGATTTATCGGAGCGGTAGTGAGGTATCTTCTATCGAACCTGATTCACAGGAATTTTGATTCTAACTTTCCCTGGGGGACGTTCACGGTCAATATTATTGGATGTTTTCTGATCGGGTGCCTAATGTACTTGATTGAGAACCGACTGGTTATATCGGATCAAATGAGACTTTTCCTCGAAATAGGGGTCTTGGGTGCATTTACTACCTTTGCGACATTCAGCCATGAGATAATCGACCTGATGCGCTCGGGTCATCTTTGGTTGGCACTGGGGAACGTGCTATTCTCGGTCGGTTTTGGTTTACTATCAGTCTGGGCTGGGCTTATACTTCTCAAGCGTATAGGCGCATGATTCAATTTACTGTTTCAGCATAATACGACGATCTATTTCTTTTTCAAAATGATCGGTTTTGACCGATGAGCCCCCCAATCCCGCCAAACCAGAACACTTTATGGGAAGACATTATGTCTTGCAGGTTTAATTGCAATAGCATATTATCCCCGCGAATTGAAACACGGATATATCGATATCCCTTACAACTTTTTCGGAAGGAAGAAAACAGTTATGCAGGAGAACATGGCAGGGCAAACCATGGAGACAATTACTCAAGTCAAAGACACCACCGCCAACCCGGCGCCGCTTGGGCTTATGGGTTTTGGAATGACAACCGTGCTTTTGAATCTTCACAACGCCGGTTGTTTCGGACTTGATACGATGATACTCGGCATGGGGATTTTCTATGGCGGTATCGCGCAGGTTATCGCCGGTATCATGGATTGGAAAAAGAACAATACTTTCGGCACAACCGCTTTCACATCTTTCGGTCTTTTCTGGTTGTCTCTCGTAGCGCTCGTGGTTATGCCGAAGATGGGGTTGGGTGACGCGCCGACGAAAGAAGCGATGGCTGCCTACCTGTTCTTATGGGGACTGTTCACTTTTTTCATGTTCATTGGAACGTTGAAACTCAACCGGGCGATTCAGTTTGTGTTCGCCTCCCTGACGCTTCTATTCTGGCTTCTGTCGCTGGGTGATGCAACCGGCAACGAACAAATCACGCATATCGCCGGTTACGAGGGAATCATATGCGGCTTCTCGGCAATATACGCTGCTGTAGCGCAGGTTCTGAATGAAGTCTATGGGAAAACGGTACTGCCTCTTGGAATACCGAAAGGATAATACCAGTAAATACCGTCTTTCAAGTTCTTGTTTAGTGGGTGGTAGACGCCCTCGTCTGCCCCAGAACCTCGTGGCGCACGGGGGCGTACACTGAAGCTCCCCCGAATTAGTGGACACATGAAGAAGCCATGTTATATTG
>JAGGTI010000051.1 GCA_021163775.1 Candidatus Zixiibacteriota bacterium | reverse complement strand
CCCCCGTGCGCCACGAGGTTCTGGGGCAGACGAGGGCGTCTGCCGCCCACAAAAACCCACAAGGATTGAACGGCTGTCGGCAGATGTGGAGAGGTTGTCCCAAAAGTCGGTGCCAAGTGTTTCGTGCGTGGTGTACGCCCCCGTGCGCTACGAGGTTCTGGGGCAGACGAGGGCGTCTGCCGCCCACAAAAGGATTGAGCGGGCTTCTCCAAACTTATCCTCTATCGGTGTTCCTGATCTAATTTTAACTGACACGGTTTGTCAGTCTACTTCACGATACTAGTGGGCAGTCGGCAGGTGTGGAGAGGTTGTCCCATAAGTCGGCGCCAAGTGTTTCGTGCGTGGTGTACGCCCCCGTGCGCTACGAGGTTCTGGGGCAGACGAGGGCGTCTGCCGCCCACAAAAGGATTGAGCGGGCTTCTCCAAACTTATCCTCTATCGGTGTTCCTGATCTAATTTTAACTGACACGGTTTGTCAGTCTACTTCACGATACTAGTGGGCAGTCGGCAGGTGTGGAGAGGTTGTCCCATAAGTCGGCGCCAAGTGTTTCGTGCGTGGTGTACGCCCCCGTGCGCTACGAGGTTCTGGGGCAGACGAGGGCGTCTGCCGCCCACAAAACTGGCAGAACATGTAACTTATGGGACAGCCTCCGGGCGTCTGCCGCCCACAAAATATAGGGGTCTTATTACGATGCGGTTGATAGAAAGGGGAGCACATGCCAAAACTTGAACGACTAATCACCCTGGCCAGGATGAAACAGGGCGGAAAACAGATGACTGTGCGAGAGATGAGCCAGGCCTGTGGCGTGTCTCAGCGGACACTTTATCGGTATCTTAACACGCTGACGGAATTGAATCCACTTGCTGAGTTGGAATCACAGTCAGATTCCACTCGTTTGTCGGCCGAAGAAATCAACCTCCTTCGCTATGCGCTTGATCATAATCCGCTGGCCGAGTATCCTCACTTTGCGCGTTTGTTTCGCGGTGTTGGTCGCAAGCTGGGACTTAGACAAAATAGTCTAAACAGTGCCGAGGTTTACCAGTTCAAACCGGTTCGACCATCCCGAACAATTCCGGCAGTAAGCCGCTGGCTTGATCGGTTTATCAAAGCGTATGTTGAACATTGCCCGGTTAAGATTGAGCTTCAGGGTCGTAGAAGCGAGATTCATACTATGTGGCCGTGTGGGGTTTTAATAAGGGATGAGCGAGTAAGTCTACTTCTGGCCAAGACCGAACAGGGACGGCCTCAAGAATTCGAATTAGGCCGAATCCGTAAGTTAGAAATCTGTCGGGGACGCTCGTGCCGGAGACACTCGTGTCGGGGCAAATCGTCAGAAGGCGCACGACAGCCTCATCGCAAAAAAGGTTGACTTTTGGCGTCCGTGCGGATTTCCTGACGGTGTGACTCATTTTAGTTTGAAAGAAACTGCTCTGGCAGGGTTGATTGCCGCAGTCTATGTCGTATTGGGATTGGCCTTTCTTCCGATCTCGTTCGGTGTCTATCAAGTTCGGGTGGCCGAAGCTCTGACCGTCCTGCCGTTTCTGACCAGGGCCGCTATTCCCGGCCTCTTTGTCGGGTGTTTGCTGGCCAACGTGTTCGGTGGTATGGGTTGGCAGGATATTGTTTTTGGTTCTCTGCTGACTCTGATAGCCGCGATTCTTACTCGAACGGTTTTTTTACTGTCACGCCGGCTCCAGGAGCGTCAAGTAGTGGCAAGCGATACTTTTGGTGTCGTTATTGCACCGCTTCCTCCGGTACTGATCAACGCATTCGGTGTGTCGGCCTACTTGGCACCAATTCTGGGTTTTGGGTACTGGTTCTCGGTGCAAATGATCGGGGTTGGACAGTTGATCTCCTGTTACGCTCTGGGATTGCCATTGTTGAAGCTAATGCAGAAACGGGGCTGGTTGCTGAGTGAGTCATCCCGGTAGGAGATCAGAAAAGATACCGAAAGGTATGCCTGATCTGTCGGAGCAATTACCGACAGATTATCGGTCGATAGTTTGATAAGGATCACCGGAAGCAAAATCCAGGAAGGCATCATGGCAACCAAGATATGTTTTTACGAAGATGACAAGTATCATCAGTTCTACCCGCTGACACATCTGAGACCAGTCTACTGCATGCGGGCTGGGATTCTACCACTGTTTCGCCGGGCCGAGAGATACTTCGAACAACCTGATATTTGTTTTGCGGCTCGCAATATGTTATCTGCTGTCGTGAGTGCTGAGTTTCGTGACTATCCGGTGAACATTATCAAGCGGGAAGAGGGTCAGGCGATGTTGTTCCTCAACGGGCGACTACGCGACTACGGTAATCTGGTTGAACAGATTGACAGTGCTCGTCTGATTACGCGACTGGTCACTTCTACTGGCGAAACGGCGGGAGTGGTCTTTCCGCATGAGAGTTGTGACCGGATACCGGCTCTGGCTACTCAGGATGAATACCGGGCCGCTTTTGAAACGGCTGGTGACAATCTGGCCGAGCTTAATACGACAGCCACTTTGTACCAACGATGCTGGGAGCTAATCGAAGATATCGATTGCGAGATCGTGGCTGACTTCGCATTTCTGAAATCGTCTCTGACACCTTGTGATATGTCTCAGATTCCTGAAGGATTTCATGTGCTCAACCCTAATCAGGTCTATCTTGGGACGGGCGTCAGCGTGCGGCCTGGTTCTCTGATTGATGCTACCCACGGGCCAGTTTATATCGGTGATAATACGCGTATTGAATCCCAGGTGGCGATTTACGGCCCGTGCCATATCGGCCCGAATTCAGTAGTGGTGGCTGGCAAAGTGAGTGGGTCATCGATTGGTCATACCTGTCGTGTCGGTGGGGAAATCGAAGAGTCTGTCTTTCAGTCGTATGTAAATAAGTATCACGCCGGGTTTATTGGACATGCCTATGTTGGCTCATGGGTTAATTTTGGGGCAATGACGACTAACTCCGATTTGAAAAATAATTATTCCAATATCAGGATAACGCTTCAGGGTGAGAGCATTGATACCGGGTCGATCAAGGTCGGATCGTTTATCGGTGACCACACCAAATTTGGCATCGGAACCCTGCTTAATACGGGGATCAATATTGGTGTGTGCTGTAATCTATTTGGTGGCACGCTTATTACCGACAAAGAGGTGCCATCGTTTCGGTGGGGTAACTCATCGGAATACCAGGAGTATCAGTTTGATAAGGCGATTAAGACGATGCGAGCCACAGCCGATAGAAGGAATATAAGCTTGTCAGCCGCTGAAGAAGAGCTTCTGCAGGTGTTGTCTGAGAACCGTGTGAGCGATAAAGGTATTCTGAATTTCTGATTTTGGAATGGCTCGGACGAAATTGAATAAAGGGATTGGCGCCGAGAGCAAATCAGGGTTGTGTTGACAGCAGAGACGGACAACCGTATTATTACTAAGTCTATTCGGAGTTGTATATGCCAGAGTTACGACGTGAACCAATTACCGGTCGCTGGGTGATAATTTCCACCGAACGGCGCAATCGGCCATCTTCTTATGTTACTGTTCCTCGCAACAAAGAGGCTTCGATGTGCCCGTTCTGTCCCGGTAACGAAAGTCACACACCGCCAGAGGTTCTGGCTTATCGTGAGGCTGGTTCTGAACCGGATCGTCCCGGCTGGCATCTTCGTGTTATCTCCAATAAGTATCCGGCCCTGAAAGTTGAGGGAACTCTGGATCGTGCTCCTCATGGAATCTACGATCAAATGAACGGTGTGGGTGCGCATGAGGTCATTATTGAGACGCCTGAACATGCGCACGATATGGTTGATATGACCGACAATGAAGTGCGCAACGTCCTGTGGTCGTACCGCGAACGGATGACTGATTTGGAACGTGACCTGCGGTTTAAGCATATTATTGTTTTCAAGAACTATGGTGAGGCGGCTGGTTCGTCACTGGAGCACTCCCACAGTCAGCTTATTGCCACTCCAATTGTTCCGATGCGTATTGTGGAAGAAGTCGCCGGCGCGCGTCGATATTACGATTTCAAAGAACGCTGTATTTTCTGTGATGTCATTCGCCAGGAGCTTTCCGACCAGGAGCGTATTATTAGGGATCACGATGCTTTCGTGGCTTATATGCCGTATGCGTCCCGATTCCCTTTTGAAGCCTGTATCATCCCCAAAGCGCATCAATCAAGTTATTTGGAGATGTCGGATGCTGAATACCTGACTCTCGCACGTTGTCTCAAGGACACCTTGCTTCGGCTCAAAATGGCACTGAATAATCCACCATTTAACTATGTACTGCATACACGGCCGCTGGTCCGTGAATGCACCGAGTACTATCATTGGCATTTTGAGATTATTCCGAGGCTGACCAAGATGGCCGGTTTTGAGTGGGGTACCGGATTTTACATTAATCCTACGGCCCCTGAAGAAGCCGCCGCGTTTCTTAGAAATATCGACACCAGCCAGTATGGAACCTCGAAATAATAACAGGTAAGTAGATAGAATGAATCGTTTGAAAATTCTTATGGTTGCCTCTGAGGCTGAACCATACGCTCGCACCGGTGGATTGGGTGATGTTATGGGTGCGCTACCGGGCGCGTTGGCCGAGCGGGGTCATGATGTCAAAGTCGTTCTGCCTCGATATGGTGTAATTGATGGGCCGGCACACGGTCTGTCAGTCCATTTGGATTCGGTGGCGGTACCCGATGGTGATGGCGTTACTCACGCCATGATTGAGCGTGTAGGGGATCACTCAGGAGGACCGGAGTTCTTGTTTGTTGGCCACAGCGAATATTTTGGTCGACGCCAGCTCTATGTTGACCCAGCGACCGGGAAGGATTTCGTAGACAATGATCAACGTTTTGCCTTTTTCAGTCGAGCCGCGCTTGAGACAGCGAAAGTCCTGAACTGGTCTCCTGATATAATTCACGTACACGATTGGCAGGCGGCGTTGGTGCCGGTTTACTTGAAGGCTCGTTATGCTGACGATGATTTCTTTGCCAATTGTCACACTGTGTTGACGATTCACAATCTCGGCTACCAGGGTTTGTTTGACAGTGACCGGTTCGATGATCTGGATTTACCCGATGAGTTGGCTTATGCCGCTACCGGGGCACTTGAGTTCTATGACCAACTCAACTATCTCAAGGCTGGTATTGTCATGGCGGACAAGATTACCACGGTGTCCGAAAGCTACGCCCAGGAGATTCAATCGACCGAAGAATTTGGCTGTGGTTTACAGGGAGTGCTGACCGATCGCACCGATGACCTGAGCGGTATTGTCAATGGTGTCGACTATTCGATTTGGTCACCACGGACTGACAAAAAGATTCCCCATCGTTACTGGTCAGCCAATTTGTCCGGCAAACGGATGTCACGGGTGGAACTGTTGGGCAAGGCCGGTCTGCCGATTCGGGACCGTAGCCCTCTGATCGGTATGGTTACTCGTCTGGACACACAGAAAGGCATTGATCTGGTAATCGAAGGTATTGCGCGGTTGTTCAAGATGAAATTACAGATGGTCATACTTGGAACTGGTGATGAGGGAATTCATCAGCAACTCCTGGATCTTCAGAAAAAATACCCGGATCAATTACGAGTCTTTTTGGAGTTCAATGATGTACTGGCGCATGAGATTCAGGCCGGGTCGGATATGTTCCTGATGCCATCACGTTACGAACCTTGTGGTCTGAACCAACTGTATGCTCTCAAGTATGGCACTATCCCGATTGTACGTGCGGTTGGCGGGTTGGCCGATACCGTGATCGACTATCGGGACACTCAGACTGGTACAGGGTTTGTATTCGAAGATTACACTACCGAAGCGATGCTTGAGGCCATAGAGCGGGCGGTTGATTTGTACGCTCGGCGACAGGACTGGTCACGTCTGATGAAAACCGCTATGAAATGCGATTTTTCCTGGTCGGCGTCGGCCGCCAGGTATGAAGCGTTGTTTCAATCATTGTCACAAACGAATTCTGTCGCCCGACCATGAATTGGACACGGTATCTGAGAAGTTACTGGCCGCTGATCCTGGCCCTGGGTCTCTACTCGTACCTGGCATACTCGATGGAATTCACCCAGGACGATGCCTATATTTCTTATCGCTATGTGGCAAATTATCTCAATGGTGATGGACTGGTTTACAACATCGGGGAGAGGGTAGAGGGGTTCACCAATTTCGGTTGGACGATCTATATGATCCTGCTTGGTGTTATTGGTGCTAATTTTATATTGGTGTCAAAAATCACCGGGTTTCTGTTTGGCGGAGGTGTTGTCTGGCTGACTTTTCTGATAGCACGGCGCATTTTGGATGATGATGATATCTCGTTTGCAGTAGTGGCTACCCTGTTGGTGGGGGTCAATCAATCGCTGGCTTACTGGTCGCCGGCAGGATTGGAGACGGCTGTCTTCGCGTTTTTTGCGCTATGGTCCTTCTATTTGTACTTGAATCGAAACTGGCTGTTGATCTTCTCACTTGTGATGGCTGTTTGGATCCGTCCCGAGGGGGCGGTAGTCACCGGCATCCTGATATTGATCGAGGCCTGGGAGCGGCGGGGTTTGCCGCGATTCACGATGAGTTGTGCGGGGTTGGCGCTGGCCTTGTCATTGCCGTTTGTTGCGTTCAAAATAGGCTACTACGGTTCGATTTTTCCCAATCCGTTTTTTGCCAAGACCAGTTTTACTCTTGATCAGCTTGCCAATGGCTGGGAGTACACAGCGCGGTTTCTTAAACACTACACGTTTTATTATATTGGCTGTTTGGGGCTTTTGTTTCCGGCGTTTGTTTATCGCAGGCTTTCGGCGGATGTTCGAGCGGTATGGTTGATGACACTTTTTTACCTCGCTTACATTATCTTGATAGGCGGTGATGTTTTGAAAGTGCATCGCTTTTTCCTGCCGATAATTGGATTGGTTGCTATTTTGATGGTCCTGCCGATTCGGGAACTGATCCTTAGATTTCAACGGCGAACGCGCTACATGATTCTTGTTCCGGTAGCATTAGTGATGCTTGCCCTCACGTACGAACTGCCCCGGATGTTTGTCGAACGTTACAATAATAGTGAAGTTGTCTTTACCGATAAAATGCGGTTTAAGGCTCAGCAGTTGAAGCAATCCGACAGTACGGATTTCTCAGTTGCATTGGCGACTATCGGTGTCTTTGGTTATGAATTGTTAGGCCATGATATTATTGACCTGGTTGGGTTAACCGATTCGACTATCGCCCGCTATTCCGAAGATCCCATTCCCGGTATGGAGACAACGTGGAAAGAGCAGAAACACAACAGTCGTTATCTTCTGGAACGTGGGCCTGATTACATCATGTTTTCAACCGGTATCAAACCTTCGGCGCCGGCCGAGCGGGCTTTGCTGTTGTATAGACAGTTTATCGATTCTTATCGCACAGTAGGCTGGTACTATGCGCGTCCGGGTGCGCGTATGGGGGTTATCTCGAGTATTTTCAAAAAGATGCGCCCGATTGTCGGTGATGTTGTACCGACCTATCCGGTTGAATATGTGCAGGAATACAAGCTTGCGCTCGACGCGCACACTATTGGCGATCATGTTACGGCTATTCGACATTATGATCGGGCGGCTCGGGTATCGCCGCGGCCGTATTATCCTTATCTGATTTATCAGAAAGCGTTCAGTTTACAGCGACTGGAGCGATATGATGACGCATTCAGAATGTTGAATTCACTGCTGGTGCGGGATTCGACTATTTTTGAGGCCCATATGGATCTATACCGGTACGCTGTTTTCTACGGTGATTCTGCCAAGGCCGAGATACACAAAAAATGGCTGATCAAGCTGGTTCCCTGGTATTGGCCAAGAATTGATTCCACCGTTCGAGCGATGAGGACTCCCAAGCGCTAACGTCACGGGTAATAATTAGTTACGTTAATCACTATAGTTTCAATCGCTGTCTTATAGATGATATTGGGATGATTTTATTGATCGGGCGAAATCAGTTGACAACCCCTAATGCCGATATATATTGGAGCCACCCGAGAGTTCGGGTGTCAAAACGCTTAAGGCGGGAATAGCTCAGTTGGTAGAGCACCACCTTGCCAAGGTGGCTGTCGCGAGTTCGAGTCTCGTTTCCCGCTTTTATTTCCTGGGCGGTATAGCCAAGTGGTAAGGCAGAGGTCTGCAAAACCTCTATTCCCCGGTTCAAATCCGGGTGCCGCCTCTTTTTAATACCCAGACCATCTTTGAGAATATAAGTATGTCTGATTTCCGAAACTCCGATATTGCTTGAGTCGGGTTCTTGTAATTTGCGCCCTTCTAAAGATATTACCCGCACGCTTGCTGTGCGTGAAAATTGCTTGACATTGAACAGCTTTATATTTATTATTATCATATAAATTTGGGCACACCTATAGTTCACACAGACGCTTGATGTGTCTAACCAGCTTTCTACTTGGATTGTTAGTTTTGTAAAAATCAATTGCGATTAACGTGTGTGTTAAAAGATACCGCGAATATATACAAAACAGTCTCTCATTTGTGAGACAGGAGAGTTGTTATGAATCGTAAAATGTTAGCGTGCATTCTGGGGCTGGTTGTTATTATGGCAGGAGCATCAATCCGGGCTGATTGGGTTCCTGAAGATGGCCACAAGATGCATTATCCCCAGTTCCCCAACGACCACGGCTGGAATGTCATGGGTAGCTTTGATCAGGTTCTGGCAGATGACTGGCAGTGCTCGGAAGATGGCCCGGTCACGGATCTCCATTTCTGGGGATCATGGGTAAACGGTTTGAGCGGAACTATCAACAGTTTCACAATTACATTTTACCTGGATATTCCTGATCCTGATGGATCTGGGCCGCTGTACAGCATGCCCGGTCCAATTGTTTACGGCCCGGTAGAGATCATTGATTTTACTGAGGTCCATATTGTTCCCGTGCCTCAAGCAATGGAGGGTTGGTATGATCCTATCACCGGCGATATGTTTCTCAACGATCACGACAACTATTTCCAATACAACATCGATTATCTCCCTGAGCCTTTCATTCAGACGGCCGGTACTATCTACTGGGTAAGTATTACGGCTAATATTGTCGATGTTGTAGATCCCCAGCCGTTGTGGGGTTGGAAGACTACTTTGAATTATTTTAACGACAACGGAGTTGTTTGGAATAACGACATTCAGGAATGGGTTGAACTGGTGGAACCCTCAACCGGTCCAATCATGAATGGGTTCGACGTTCAGGTTGATCCCGGGGGGGTACTGATTGGTGGTAACGGTGAGTTCGGCTATGCCAATACGTGGTATGCATATGACGATGACCCGAGTGGCATCTGGTACAATATCTGGTTCTATGACCACCCGATAAATACTGAGCGATTCAAAGAGGTTTTTGTTCAAGGAGTGTTTCAGTCGCTTGAACCTATGATTGGGGGCGGATATATTGAAATCGCTGTTAACTGGTCAACTCCGGCCTGGTCGTTAGAAGGTAATCCCCCTAATGAACCTCGCCGACCACCTCTGCCGGAAGACATTGATCAGATTCCCGGTATATATTTGATGCGTCAGATAATCTACAATGGGCCGGTAGTTGATGCCCCGACTGTTCTTCCGGGGGGTGTTGGGTTGAATATTGATGAATATAATCCGGAGTGGATATCAATCGATGTTCGGGGTGAAAATTTCTTTTTAGAGGGTATGATTCAACACGAGTGTATAGGGTACACCGCTGACGCTTTGTCACCGCTGGAATTTGCTTTTGTAATCACCGGTGGTAGCGAGCCAACCGGTGCCTGTTGCTGGCCCGAAGGTATGTGCACAGTTGAGACGGAGGTCGATTGCGTGGATCCAGCCGGTATCAACGGTTTCTACATGGGTGATGCCTCGATATGTGCCGGTGACAACAACGGCAACGGCGTCGATGATCTGTGCGAGGGTGTGGCTAATATGGGGGCCTGTTGCTACGGTGATCCGGCAGCTCCGAGTTGTATCAATACCACGCAGACGATCTGCGAGGATGCTAGTGGTCAGTACGCCGGTACCTGGTATGCCGGGCAGGATTGTGCCTCATTTATTTGTCCGATAACTATTGGGGCCTGTTGCTACGATGATGGGAGTTGCACCAGCGGTTTGACCCAGACAGCGTGTGAAACTTCCGGTGGCGATTACGGTGGTAACGGTACCAACTGCGCTGGTACTGACGTCGATCAGAACGGGGTTGATGACTTCTGTGATGATATCGTGACGTTAGGTGCTTGTTGCTATGGTGACCCGGCGGCCCCGATCTGTGTGAATACAACTGCGACTGTTTGTGGTCAGACGTACAATGGTACTTGGTATACCGGGGAGGATTGCGCGACATTTATTTGTCCGATTGTCGGTCCTGGGCTGGGAGCCTGTTGTCTCCCTGATGGTTCCTGTGTGCGTCTTACGCAGGTTGACTGTGAAGGGCAGGGGGGTGATTACGCTGGAAGTGGTACGCACTGTCTCGGTGATGGTGATGCCAACGGTATCGATGATGCCTGCGAGGACCGCGAAGATCGCAAGTGGTTGCAGTGGCCAGACTTAGAACCGACCGGAATAGATATCTTCGCCATGGACTATGTCGTTCTGGCCGATGATTATGAATGTACCGAGACTGGTCCGCTCACCAAGATTGAGATTTGGGGTTCCTGGCTCAATGATGTGTTGCCGGAGGATGGCCCTGGAATGGTTGATTTCGTAATCTCATTGCATGAAGATATTCCAGCCGGGGTGGTGGCGCCCTGGAGTCAACCGGGTGAACCGATCTGTTTGTATCATTTTGGAGCTATGGATTTCGAAGTCGCAGAAGTTCATATTCCCGGTTTGGTTGAAGGTTTCTGGAACCCGGCCGAGGGGTATATCTTCCCCGGTGACACAAGGTGTTTCAAGTACACCTTCACCCTGCCCGATCGGGAATGCTTCCAGCGGGGTACGGATGAGGATTCGCGAATATACTGGATTGATGTACAGGCTAATGCCTTTGCCGGTCCTGATCCGGTGTTCTTCGGATGGAAGACTTCAAAGGATCATTGGAATGATGATGCTGTGTGGACTTTCGGTGTTGAACCGCCCACTGATCCATGGCAGGAGATGAGGTATCCGGCAGAACATCCGTATGCAACCCAGTCGGTCGATCTGGCCTTCTCGGTCTACGGCACCTGTTGTGTGCTACGGGTTGGTGACGCCAACGGTATGGGTGGAGACGAGCCTACGATCGGCGATTGCAGTGTCATGATTGACGCGCTGTTCATATCGGGAAACATGGATGTGATTGCTTGTATACCTGAGGCCGATGTCAATCAATCGGGTGGTATCAGTCCGGGACCGGGCGATATCACGATCGGCGATATCTCGGTTCTGATTGATTACTTGTTCATCACAGGACCGTCTCTCGGTTTGCCTGATTGTTTCTAGTGGCCGCTATCCCTGCAAATTGCAGAGGTGACGGATGCGATTTTGATAGCCGCCTTTGTTTCGACAAGGGCGGCTATTCTTTGATCATGCCGACCGGTTAAAGCACACAAAAACCTTTGACAAGCGTTGTGATGGTGGTTATTCTTAATGTGTCATAACGGACATACCGTGTGTCTTCACTTTGTCGAGCCTGGAACCTTATCAGGAGAAATGCCATGAAGGCCAAATCAATAGTTTATAGTGTACTACTTGTAATTGCCATGTGTTCAGCCGTATTGGCTCAAACTGAGATAACGTTGGTTGGTATTACGAACGTTACTGAGGATTCGGTTCTGGCGGGTGGCCAGTCGCACGTGATCTCACTGCGCTACGACCTGTCGGGGGCACCCATTGACAGGAACTATCTGACGGCCAATGGTTGGAAGATATATTCACCGGATGGTGCCGATTGGCTGTACGTCCAGGGCGAGGCTCTGCCTGCGTTTTCTTCGCTTGATTGGGATCACCTTTATGTAAGCCATTTTGACAAGCCTGGTGGGTCTGGTAGCTTTGGATTGCCTTTGGCAAATGGCGGCGGCAACGCCTCAGGGGGCGACACGGTTGGTGTGTTGTTGGCCGGAATAAATTCCGATCCGGGCGGTGGTCTGCCGGGTGGGTTTGTCGATATGGTTTTCAATATTGAGATCAGTTCTCGTCGTGAGGATGCCGGTTTGCATATTTGCATTGATACCTGTCGTCAGGTTCCCGGAGGATCCTGGGAATGGGCACAAGCCGATGGCCTGATAGAACCGGATTGGAGCGGTGCCGTATGCTGGGTTGTCTCTTGTTGTGCTGGCCATGTGGGTGATGTCAATGGAGTTGGTGGCGATGATCCGACCATTGGAGATATTTCGGCCTTGATCGACTTCCTTTTTCTGGGTGGAGATACGCCGGACTGTCTGGACGAAGCTGATGTGAACCTGTCTGGAACGCTGGTTAATCCGCCACTGGATTGGTCCGATGTGACTATATCCGATGCTTCGGTTTTAATCGACCACCTGTTTATTGACAAGCCAGAACTGGCAGATTGCCCGTAAGTGGTTAATGCGATATTTTAGGGAGAACCAAATTCTTCCGAATTATGTTCTTGATTGAACGGTTTGTTTTTATATATTGGCCGGCAAAATTGAAGCTGGATTGTTTAAGTTTTAGCTAGCCTGGAGGATTATAATATGGCGATGAAAATTACTGATGAGTGCACGGGTTGTGGTCTCTGCCAACCGGTGTGCCCAACCGACTCAATCACTGAAGGTGACATTTTCGTAATTGATCCTGAAACCTGCAACGAGTGTGAAGGTGAAGCTGATTCACCTCAGTGCGTAGAAGAGTGCCCTGAGGAATGCATCATCAAGGCCTAATCATTTATGACCAAGTAACACTAAGGGCCACTCCTATCGGGGTGGCCCTTTTTTGATACGGTAATAGTCTGATTTCAGTATCTTACAATTTTAACGGGGATTGTTATTTTCAGTGGTTCTATGTTTTTGTGGAGGTCAATTGACATCGTGAAATTGGTCAGATGCGTTCCTGGAGTCAGATCGGGATTAGCCACCACCTCGTATTCGATGTTTTCGCCTTTGTTCGCTTCGTCTTTCAATAGATGGATATCACAAATACTTTTGTCATCCAGGGTGAAATCGATTACTGTGATTTTGTCCAGAGAGTGGTTGATGAGGGTGCCGATTTTTGTCCCTTTGACCGGTAGCATGAAGATCGACACAGGTTTAGGTTGTATTCTGTATAGCCATTGACCAATGTCGGCTCGATAGTAGGTGTGCAATTTGGGCGACTTCTTATCGCTCGAATGCACCCGAACATTTTTATCGACTGGTCCATAGAAATCTGCGGTATTAAAAATCATCAGGAATTCTACTGTGTCATACGGTTTGACAAGGGAGTCGACGAAGCGTATTTGAGAGCAATCACAATGGGCAGTTACTGTGTCGATATGGATCGGAGTTTTGCCATGATTGACTAACTTGTATGTGTGAAAAATCTTAAAATCAACTGCTACACAACCAAAGTTAAGGCTGTCTTCGGTGAACCTCAAGTCAGGGAGGTTGCTGGCAAAACTGCTACTGGCCAAAGAGACAACGATTCCCAAGATCAACAACCAGGTCGTATTTTGTATTTTCATCGCTGGACTTCCTTTGAGGGCTTTAGAAAACCATATTTAAGCATCCACTGATCATTGTAACACTTGCTCAGGTATCGGATTCCGGCATCAGCAAAAATTCCGACGATCAAGGCGCTCGAGTCGAGATCGACAGCAATCTGTTCCATGGCCACAGCTATCGTACCGGATGATCCACCGCCCGAGATTCCGTCAGTGCGGGCGACCAAACGGGCGCGATTGAATGACGCTTCATCGGAAACAGTTATCACCTGGTCTACCAGGTGCGGGTGCAGTGCTTTTGTGACTACATCGGAACCGATGCCTTCGACTTTGTAGTTTAAGGCTTCGACAATTCGCTCGGTTTGAATAAACTCGGTAAAAACCGAACCCACCGGGTCAACGGCGATCATTTTGATGGCCGGGTTCATTTCTTTCAAGTATCTGGCGGCGCCGGAAAAAGTACCTCCGGTGCCGATACCACAGACGAAATGAGTTATCTGACCATCGGTGTCTTCCCATATCTCGGGTCCGGTAGTCAGGTAGTGGGATTCAACATTGTCCTGACTGTCGTACTGGTCAAGATCAAAGTAGCCATTTTCTTTTGCTATCCGACGAGCCACTAGGTAGCAACCTTCAGGGTCATTGTGAAGTGCCTCGGTCGGGGTGATAACAACTTCGACCCCATACGATCGGATTAGATCGACCTTTTCTTTGCTTGTTTTTTCCGGGGTAACGATAATCGCCTTTAGGCCGTATACTGCGGCCACCATGCCCATGGATACACCAGTGTTGCCTGAAGTGTTGTCTATGATAGTATCGCCAGGCTTGAGTTGGCCCTCGTCAAAAGCCTTCTGTACAACATGAAGCACCATACGATCTTTGACCGAACCAGACGGATTTAGATATTCCAGTTTGACATAGGCGCGGGGGCCTCCAATGGGGATACCTGTTTGCAGGCGAACCAATGGCGTGTGGCCAATTAATTCAGAGATGTTTTCGCTCAATCGCATTGTTATTCCTTTAAGTTGGTTTATTCTAATGTTTCAGAGCGTTGTTTCCAAGGTCTTAGTTGTCATTCCTTCTCTTCTTTTAGGTTGACAGCCGGGCACCTGCGCTGATTATATGCTGTTAAAGAAGTTTGGTTCCAGACCCGATGAGTCTGGAGAGAGGTGTTTCGGAGGAAGTTATGCGGATATTGATGGTATTGGTGACAGCGGTTCTAACGCTGGCTCTGTTGGCGGGATGCTCGGACAAGCAGAAAGAAGCCGCTGAATTGGAACAAGAGATGAGAGACCTGGAAGCGGCCGATACGGCGACGGGGACCGATTCCGCATCCGATATGACGGTGCAAGAGTCGGTGGCCGATGCTGAGGCGATTCCAGACGAAGCCCAGCCCGACCTGCTATCGATGCCTCCAGTGCCGGTAGGTGAAGGGTATACCGTACAGGTGGCCTCATGTGAGGATAGAAACTATGCCCAACATCTGGTCGGAGTGTATGCTGATCGCGGGTACGATGCCTTTGTTACCACGATTACCTACGAAGGCCAGACCTACAACCGAGTACGAATTGGGAATTTCGGTGTTATTTCTGAGGCGCGTGCCTTGGAACGAGAGCTTCAGGACAAGTTCTCAGCGACCACTTGGATCGATCGCTTAGACCAGTAGTTTCAGATACCGCTTTAACAAATTAAAACGGCAGGTGAACCTTTGGGCATCACCTGCCGTTTTCTTCGTAGATCGATTTTCAAATAAGTTTAATTCTCAATGATCGCCGGGTTTTCAACCGGCTTTTTCAGATGAGTGTCAAAGAACTCGACCATTTTGCGGTACATTGTAATCTTGTTACTGAGTTTTCGGGCGCCGTGACCTTCATCGGGGAATATCAACGAGTCGACAACCCCTCCATTATTGAGGACGGCCTTGATAACCTGGCGCGCCTCACCGACTGGTACCCGTGAATCATTTTCGCCATGAATCACGAATAGGGGAGTTCGAATCTGATCGGCTTTGTGAATTGGTGAAATTTCTCGCAGGAATTCCGGATCTGAGAGTGGTCCGTACTCGGCCTCACGGTTTTTCCGGCGATACGCTTGGGTGTTCTGCAGGAAAGTCTCGAAGTTGGCAATACCGACCGAGTTCATTGCCGCCGCAAACAGATCAGGATATTCGGTAATCATGCCCAGTACAACGTACCCGCCGTAGGAGCCACCCCGGATACCGATCATGCCTTTGGCCGTGTAGCCCTCGGCTATAAGCCAATCAACCGATGCCTTATAGTCTTTGAGAGAGTTTTTGCGATTGTGGTAGTCATCCAAAGCAGTGAATGCACGACCATAACCAGTGGACCCGCGAGGGTTGACGGCCAGAATTCCATAACCGTTTTGGATCAGATACTGGAAAGTGCCAATCCACCTGGGTACTGATTGACCGGTAGGCCCGCCGTGAGCGTAGACTATGAATGGCACCGGAGTGCCCGGCACATACTCGGCTGGCAGGTAGAGATATGCTGGGATTTCCAGGTCATCAAAGCTGGTAAAATGAACCAACTCTGGTTCTATCAGAGTTTTCGGGTCGATGCTGGCGTAAGTCGAAAAAGTAAGCTGTTCGAGAGTCTCATTAAGGGGATCCCAACGCCAGACATCTGATGGACGAGTGGGGTTTTCAAATGAAATCAGACAACGTCCGGTCTGGTCTATAAAACCTCCACCGATTTGTCCCTCAAGTGGGGGAGATGGTAATTCTTTTTTGGACTCAGTCTCACGGATCTTCAGGCGCATATAGCCATCCTCATTCACCAGGGCGCACATATATTTATAATCCCGGGAGAATGTCAGCCGCTTCACTTCCCAGCGAGGGTCAAGCCAACCATCATCGATGAATTGCACCGCCGGACTACCGACCATCATAGTTGCCAGTCGCAGAATACCGTCATCGTTGTTGTCACAGATCAGGTAGATCATTTCGTTGTCGGGCATCAACGTGGGGGAGTCATAGATTACGTTAATTGTGTCCTCGGTCAGTTTTTGCCATTCGCCCGACAGAAGGTCGAGAAGAAAAAGGTCGATGTCAGCGTTGGAGTGGGTCAGGTCGACTATCAACTTTCGGCCATCCTGTGAAAATCTGGTAGGGTACTTAGCTCCCGGCATGGTGATTGAATCGCCAAAAATTTTGATTGCCTCGCCGGATTCAATGTCCATCCGGTAGATATGGAAATCACGACCGTTTTCTTCGCTTGAGTTGTAGATGATTGACCTGTCATCTTTAGCCCATAACACTGTGCGGTACCGGGCGTTTGGTTTGAAGGTCAATTGGCGTAAGCTTCCGGTCTGCGTGTCCATAAGGAAAAGTTGCGACAATTCTGAACCGCCAATTGAGGCTCCGACAATTGCCATATCGCCGCCCCAGCTAAGCTCGAAATACGGCGCTCCGCTGTGGGTATCGATTCCATCTTCGAAAGTGGTCAATTGATATGGCCAGCCATGCTCGTTCAGGCGATACGCCTGTGGGGCACCTGACATTGAGGTTCCGAAATAAACGCCGGTTCCATCCCAACTATAGCCGCAAGGTTTGGCGTAGCCGACCTGAAGGAAAGTGGCAATATCCGGAGTTGTGGTCGCTTGGGTGGAAGCTCTGTCCGTCTGGGCGAACAGGTTTGAGGTTCCTGTCATAATAAGCAGGATACAAAATGCAGTGATAAATTTGTGTTGAATCTTCATTGTGTTCTCCAAATTGGTTCAAACATACTGCGATAATAGCCCGAAAGAGATGCTCTCGCAACAAGTGTCGGTCAAAGTCATGTTTGGGCGCAAAAAAACCTTTCCTGTGGCGTCAGGAATCGTACAATTAAGGCCTTACACAATAGGATGGGTTTGTATCGCATGAGCAAGAACAACAAAGAGAACAAAAAGAACAAGCCGCAACGAGTAAAGCCTAAGCTCCTCAAAGGTTTTCGTGACTATTCACCAGCCCAGCAGGCGGCGCGGGAGAATATTCTCGCCAAACTGAGGCAGGCGGTCGAGCTGATGGGTTTCCAGCCACTTCAAACCGCTTCGTTGGAGTCGGCTGATGTCCTGCTCGGTTCTCACTATACTGAAGATTCTCTGGCCGAACTGTTTGGTTTTGTCGGTCCCGACGAAGTTAACATGGCATTACGCTATGAGTTTACGCTGTCACTGGCCCGGTATGTAGCATCACAGGTCAACCTGCCGTTACCGTTCCGGCGGTATCAGTATGGCAATGTTTGGCGGGTAGACAAACCGGGGCCGGGTCGGTTCCGGGAGTTTATGCAGTTTGATATCGATATTGTCGGTACTAAGAATATGCTGGCCGATGCGGAGATTATCGCCGCGATGGTTTCAATGATGGAAGGCCTCGGAATTGAACGGTTCGAGGTTCGCTATTCCAATCGCAAGATTCTCAACGGGCTGATCGAATGGGCCGGTATTGATCGCGACCGTGGTCCTGATGTAATGCGGGTTCTCGATAAATTTGAGAAACAGGGGCGACAGGCTGTGATCGCTGAACTGGGGCAGGGTCGCACTGATGACTCAGGAGCCAGGATTCCAGGTTTGAATTTCCCGGTTGAGCAGATTGAGAAGATCAGCCAATTCTTGCAGGAAGGACTGGCATCGGAAAATGACCCGATGAATTGGGTGGATGAGCATCTGGCTGGGTTTGAGACAGCCACCGAGGGACAGACCGAGTTGTACGCTATTCAGTCTCATTTGAGCAGTATGGGCATCTCAGAGTCCAAGGCCAGAGTCGATCTGACGATTGTCCGAGGGCTGGGATATTACACCGGGCCGGTCTTTGAGACGACCCTGCTGGACCTGCCTGAATATGGATCGGTCTTTTCAGGAGGTCGCTACGATAACCTTCTGGATCGGTTCCAGAGCCAGTCGGTACCTGCCGTTGGGACATCGGTAGGTATTGATCGCTTACTGGCGTCATTGATTGCCTTGGACGCGATAACGCTCAATGAAGCGACTTCTCAGGTGTTGGTGACTGTGATGGACCGCGAACAGACCTCGGCATATTTGGCGATGGTGGCTGAACTTCGTATGGCCGGAATTCGTGCTGAGATTTATTCCGGGGACACTAAGAATCTAACCCGTCAGGTTAAATATGGCGACAAAGTCGGTATTCCAGTGGCGGTTATCGCTGGCTCTAATGAATTTGAGGCTAACCAGGTGACGATCAAAAACTTGGCCGCCGGAGCTGATAAAGCTGGTGCTACCGATGATCGGGAGGCTTGGCTCAAAGCCGAAGGGTTCCAGATTACGGTCGATCGTGATCAAATGGTTTCACAGATTAAAACCATGTTGGGTATTAAATAGAGTTACTGAATGAAAAACGAATCGGTCTTTGAAAAATATGCTCTCTGGGCGGCAGACCTCCGGTCTGCCCCAGAGACTCGAGACATACACCACGCACAAAACCGCCTCCGTCAGTCATCGCTGTAGCTGTATACCATTTTGACCGACAATAACAGGATACGGGAGGAGTATTAGCTATGATTGGATTGATTAGTGCTATGGAAGAAGAACTGGTTCGCCTGCGTGACAGGTTTGAGCCGGATCAGGTGGTCAAACAGGCCGGCCTGGAGTTCTTTTTCGGAGAATTGGCGGGTCAAAAAGTTGTTTTATTGCGCTGTGGCGTAGGGAAAGTCAATGCCGCGGTCGCTACCCAGTTGTTGATAGATCGGTTTGGTGTTGATGCGGTGATCTTTACCGGTCTGGCTGGTTCGCTGGTTCCACATCTTAAACGAGGTGACGTGATCGTGTCGAATATGGTCGTTCAGCATGATATCGATCTGACCGCTTTTGGCCGGAGACCCGGCGAGATCCCTGATCTTGCCCGTATGATTGAAGCCGATCCCAAGTTGATCCATTTGGCCGCCGAAGCAACAGAAGCAGTTATCGCCGAGTCAGGTGAGACGCGACAGATGACGGTTGGGACGATCGCCACAGGTGACTCGTTCGTGTCCGATCCTGAGCGGATTCGCTGGCTTCAACGGGAGTTTGGGGCAATTGTCACCGAGATGGAAGGCGGTGCGGTGGGCCAGGTATGTCAGATGAACCGAGTGCCGTTTGTGGTTATACGAGTGATATCCGATGGTGCTGGCGGGGGAGCCGCAGGAGAGTTTATTATGTTTTTGGATGAAGCCTCCGATCTCACCTGTCGCATTGTTACCAAGAGTTTGGCGATGATTTCTGAGGAGAAGACAAAATCGTCACTTCTACCTGCTTGATTTATCTGGACAGATCACCAATTTGACCTATTTTTGAGAGATCATGAATTACTACAAAATTGCAATTTTATTGGTGCTCTTGCTTGTCGCAACAGTTTCGGGACAAGATGAAGACACCCTTCCGGTTGGTGCTGTCCCTGAGCGCTCAATCATAGCATCAAGTTCAGCCGAAGCGTTTCGCCCAATTGGTGAGTATCGTGTCTGGCGCTATTTTGGCAATCAGACCACTTTGGGACAGATAACCTCGATTGTCAAAGGTTTCACCGAGATTGGCGGACAGCAGGCTATGATTGTCGATGAAGCTATGCGTCTCGATTACACTTTGTTGGGTGGGGATCGGAAAATCATTGCCGAAGGGACTAGTTATTTATCCAATTCTGGTCGCTATATCGGGAGTGATTTGAACATTGGCGATACTGTCCATGTGGAACATCTAAAGCTGACCTGCACTGGTGATGGTATCGAAGGTTCGTTTACCAGGGCTGGTACCGACCAATCAGTCGAAATGGTCCTGGACTGTGATCGGTTCTTCTGGGACTTCTATATGGTCGATCAACTGGAATTCTATCTGGCCATGCAGGATATTCAGATAGGAACTCGTTTGGATGATTCTATCTTTCAACCGCAGTCGCTCATGAGTACGAAGATCGCTGGACAAGTGGTCTATTTTATGTACCAGGAGATTTACAAGGGCAAGTTCGATTCGGTGTTTGTCATCCGCCTGACTAAACCGGGCGATTACCAACTCTACCTGACGCCCGACAAGAAACTGGTACGGGTTGATATGATTCAACAGGGTATTCGGGTATATCAGGATATAGTGGGGGTCAGTACGGCCGCCGCCAGGGCAAAGACCGAGCAGAAGAGAGATATCAGTCACCTGTTGCTCAAGTTGCCCCATTATGTTGCCTTTATTCTCGTAACGGCGGTGGCGATGCTGTTTTTCTCAGTGGCCGCTTTTCGCTGGCCGCAGGCGTACTTGTTTTTTGGAGGTGGGGGAATACTATTTCTGGCAATCCCTTTTATTGTCAACCCGCTCATATTGAGAATAGTCGAAAACTGGCTTAGTCCCGCTTTGGCTGAAGGTGATTCACTCTATGTTGTTGGTATCGTTCCTTCGTTGATTGTCGGTATAGCTCAGACTGGTCTGATATGGGGTGGCATTTTTTGGCTGATTGCCTGGCTGGCTCCTAAAGAATACCGATTGATCGGCTTGGGTGCTTTTCTGGGGGGTGGTTTCGCTTTGGCTGAAGCATGTTACGGTGCGGGATTGCAGGTGACGATACTGTTTGACTGGCCATTGGCCGAACGTATTGCTTTTATCCTTCTTCGGGTTATTTCCGGTGGATTGATTGGGTGGGTGTTTACTAACAATGTGGAACGCCGCTGGATGATTCCCGGTCTAATTCTACCTGTGGCTGTGGTTGCGCGCTATCTTCCGCTGTTGGTCCAGGGTGGATTGATCGATGTGGAAGTTATCCATTTTGTTTTGGTTGTGGGAATGGTCTTGTATCTATTGGCCGCTATGCTTCTGATCAAGAAGGTTCCTGCGCGGACAATGACCGATGCCGAGTCTTATTAGGGTTGACACTCTCCCAGGGTGCGGTTAATTTGGTCAGCATGTATTTGGAAACAGACTGTAACCAGACATACTCAAAGTCGTTAACTCAAGGCATTAGTCTCGGGTAGATATGGCACACAAACGAGTTTATGCCGGGATTGATGTCGGTGCTACCAGCATAAAATATGGGCTGGTGGATGTGACGGGGGAGGTGCTGTTTAAGGAACAGCGTCCGACTCTGGCCGACAAAGGGCGTGAGCCGTTGTTGCATCTGATTTCCAATATAGGTGAGCATTTGATGCTCAGTGCCGCTGAAGAGGATTATGAAATCCCCTGGCTGGGAGTAGCTACCCCCGGATCGGTTGATTCATTCACTGGTACGGTAGTTGGAATGTCGCCGAATATCAAAGATTGGAAAGGCGCGCCACTGGGATCATTTCTGAAAGAACGGCTTAATTTGCCAGTTTGGGTCGACAACGATGTCAACGCTATGGCTTTGGCTGAACATCGGTTTGGCGCTGGTGTTGGGTACGATACGATCATTTGCGTAACAGTGGGAACCGGGGTTGGTGGTGGACTTATCATAAATGGGAAGCTCTGGCGGGGCAGTTCTCATGCGGCGGGTGAAATCGGTCATGTGCCAATAGCTCTTGATGGTCCGGTTTGCGGCTGTGGCCAAACAGGTTGCCTGGAGGCGTTCTGTTCTTCGGCGGCGATTGTGAAAAGATGTCGGGATCAATTGGAATCGGGGCTTACGCCCGGTTTTGACGCTGTGCTCAATGGCAACATTGAAGGACTGGGAATTCGCAATCTTTTTGCGGCGGCCAGGAAAAAAGACGAGGTTGCTTTGAGAGTCATTGCTGAAACGGCTCGTTATTTGGCTATCGGACTGACCGGAGCAGTGAATCTTTTGAACCCTGACCTCGTAATAGTTGGGGGTGGCGTGGCCGATGGTGGTGCAGGGTTTGTCGAGGCGGTAGCGTTGAAGCTACGAAAACGAGTGTGCGATGCGGCGGCCGAGAAGCTACGTGTTGTCAAGGCGGCCCTGGGTAACCAGGCAGGGTTTGTAGGGGCCAGTCTCTTAGGTGAGGAAAGGTAGTAGTATGGAATATCAGTCTACTGATGAAGTGATAGATAGGGATCCCGTGGGTTTTCTTTTGGTGAAGTGGTATGGCTATATATTTTCACTTTCTTTCCTTTTGTATGGTGGGGTGAATATCATTTTAGGAGTTCTGGATCGTGATCACAGTCAGACGCCAACCTCTCTCGTATTCCTGATAGTGGGCGTCATTTTGATGGCAATCTGTGTCGCCTATCGTGACCGCAGGCCGTGGGGGTGGTACGGGATGGTCTTTGTTAACGGATTGGTGGCGATTCTGTGCCTTTTTGGCTACAGTGAAACGCTAAATTTAATATTTCTGTTATCCTCGTTGGGCTGTCTGTCCCTTCTGTTTACGCCACGAATTCGGGCCGAGAGTTTCTGATAGCGTCAAATATCAGTTGACAGTGTAAGGATTCATGATAAATTCCATAATCTTGTTAGTATAGTTTGTTGGCGCCCTAGCTCAGTTGGTAGAGCAACGGACTGAAAATCCGTGTGTCCGCAGTTCAATTCTGCGGGGCGCCACTTTTTCACAATATTGATTCTCAATTAACTTCCTATCTGGACAGTAATTCATATGTGGAATACGACTGCCTGAGAACTTTCTCGGAGTCCGTTTCTCCTTCAAAAACCCACATTTATGAGACAGCTTCCAATCGGTGATCTTTTGTTCATTGGTATGTCCTTGATGACCTTAGAATTATGGGACATGGGGCATTTGTCACAGTTTAAGTAATTTCACAATTTTGACTGACACCATCTGTCAGTAGTGTATGGGATCTTTCCCACGAAATGGATGCTTGTACACGTGTACCGTGCTGGTCTCCGCAGTGCTGATGTCGATATCCGGCATCACTCACCCATTTTCGAGGAGGTTCCCATGCGTTCCAATGTCACTCATTACTCTCTTGGGCGTTTTTTGCTTGCGCTTTGTTTCGCCATTTGTTTAACTATAGGTGGTTCATTTGAGTCTGCTAATTGGGTAAAGGCAGATGGGGGTGGACCAGATACTATTACTATTTATGATACGTTGTTAGGTGGTTCACCTACTGGGAATTTAGCTACGATTGAGACCAATTTGGTCGATTGTGGTAGAGATTTTGTGCCAAGCACGTCGCAGGAGACATTAGCTAAATGGGATATCAAACTGTACTTGTTGTATTGGATACAGTTGACACTTTGATCGAGAAATGTCGGTTTGCTGATGCAAAGGAAATGATCCAGCAAATTCTGCTGGAAGATATTGAAGGTGGCAGCGATCGGGAACTCCTCGGTCGCTACTTCTTGACATTGGGGAAGATCAATGTTTGGACCAATGTTAACGATATTGAACCGTTCGAGCGAGCGATTGAGATATTTAGGTCTGACGACTTGGCTGTTGAGCGATATGGCGAAGCG
Source organism: Candidatus Zixiibacteriota bacterium (assembly GCA_021163775.1). Taxonomy (GTDB): domain Bacteria; phylum Zixibacteria; class MSB-5A5; order GN15; family FEB-12; genus JAGGTI01. Next base: position 22,037 of record JAGGTI010000051.1, on the reverse strand, counting down.
TTGCTGTGGAAGGGGATGGCTTTGAGACGTACAGCCAAATTTCCCGAAGCTCGTGAGGCGTTACGGACAGCCTCTACTTGGTTTAATCATTTGGGACTCCCTGAACAGGAGGCCCGTGCTCTTGACTCAATCGGGTATTGCGCTGGACAGGAAGGCAATATTGAAGTTGCCTGTGCGGCTTATGAGAAGGCGATTGAACTGTTTCGGTCGGAAGATAACCGGGTTAAGGTCCGTTTGTCGGTGCTTGGGTTAGCCCGGATATATGTGAATGTTGGAAGACTACAGGCGGCAAAAGAAATCTTGATAAGTTGTCCGATTTCTCGGTCTGATCTCGGAGATCCTGTCGCGGTTTACTATAACACAACATTGGGAATGGTTTTTACACAACTCGGAGAGTATCTGGAGGCAGGACGGCTCATCAAGGCGATTCGGGAATCTGCCAGCAAACAACCGAGCTTGCATGCGCTGTACTGGCAGGAACGAGGCCGTCTGCGTTACAATGAAGGTGAGTTTGAGGCGGCTCTGAAGGCGTTCAAGAAAGCCCATGAGATTGCTGGTGACGATTCAGATATGACCTGCGGAGTAATTCGCTGGATGGGTGAGTGTTGTCTGTCTCTCGAACGGTTGGGTCTGGCCAAGGGGTACGCCGATCATGCTTTGACAATCTCCAAGACTAATGGTGATCGGTGGATTATGGCCGCTTCAAAACGTGTCTTGGCGGGTGTTTGTTCTCTAAAAGGAGACTCTCAGTCAGCGCGTCAGATGTATCGAGCGGCGATTGATGAGTTTAAGCGGATAAAGCACGAATACGAATTAGCGATCACACGGCAACGTGCGGCTGAAAGTGATCTGTTTAGCGAGGATCAGTCTAAGGAGTGGCAACGCCAGGCTGATGAGTATTTCGATCGAGAAAGTGTGATACGGAATGGTAACGGTCAAGGGGCGTAAGCGGTATACGACCTGCCGTCTACCAAGTTATTGTTGTGTGTCCGGCAGATGTCCACATCTGCTGTTTATGTGGTGTTAGTATAGTAGGTTGGAACCAACCAACCTGAGGTTGCCTTAGCGGTCCCGACATTGTAAATTTTTTGTGCTGTCAGGCGACTCTGTCTGACAGTTCTTGTCTGTTGACCAGGTGTCTGGCAGGGTCACCCGACACCACGCAACTTTGAATGAAACTCTTTTCTCAAGAACACGATTATATCTCTGGTGGAATGCGAGTGAACATGGGCATCCGCCTTCGCGGATGTGACAGAGAAATGCGGATGTGACAGAAAGAAGCGGATGTGACAGAGAGATGCGGATGTGACAGAGAGATGCGGATGTGACAGAGAATAAAATTCGTAGGTCACGGTTGCTTGCAACCTGATAATTGGGGATGTTCTTGGCTTCAGTTTGATTGCGGTATTTTTTACACAAATTCGTTCAAATCCAGTTTCAGAGCGGGGGAGGGGGTAAGCATCCCCATCCCTCCACTCTGAAAGAAGAAGAACTGAAGAATATGAAAAACATGTGCTTCAAGGAAAGCATACAAGTCCAAGGACCTGTAGTTGGAAAGATCTCCTCATCGCATGACTTCCTCCAGTTCTCCTACTTGCTGGCTGACACCTGACGTAACCTTACCTACATTCAGGAATATCAGCAGATTCTTTTCCAGCTTGGCAATACCTTCAATGTACTCTGAATCAATTGAGCTTACAATTTCAGGTGCCGGTTCGATTGTAGATCGAGGAATCTTGATAACTTCCTCAACCGAATCAACAATCACACCAACCACATCACCATCAACATCACATACCAATATTCTGGTAGACTTGTCCCATTCAAGTTCTTCGAGATTAAACTTCTTCCGCAAATTGATCACCGGAATGACTTTACCACGTAGATTTATAACCCCCTCACAGTAGTGAGGGGCTTGTGGCACTTTGGTGATCTCGACCATGCGGTTGATCTCCTGAACTTTGAGGATCTCGACCCCAAACTCCTCCTGCCCCAATCGAAATGATACAAGTTGAATGAGTTCAACCGCTTGCGCCTTTGATGCTTCTGCTATTTCCATAATATCCTCATTTCAATTATGTTAGCACAGCAACTTGCTATGCCTTTTCGATTTGGGCCTGAGCGGACTCAGCATTATTGTTAACCTTGAACCTGGCAACAATTTCCTGTAATCCTTCAGCGTTACGGCTCAATTCTTCAGCCGCCGTCGCCGCTTGTCCAGCACCTGCCGCCGATTCCTTTGTTGCTGTGGCAACCTGCTCGATGTTCTTGGATATCTGTTCAGCTGCCACTGATTGCTCTTCCGAAGCCGTGGCGATCTGCTGTATCATATCCGCAACCCGCTGAGAACCAGTAAGAATCTCGCCCAAGCTGTTCCCGGCTTTGTCAGTCAATTCGCGCCCAGCGTCAACCTCTTTGATACCGGTTTCCATTGAAGCAACAGCATCCTGCGTTCCAGATTGGATACCCTTGATCATAGTGGTTATTTCGCCAGTAGCTGTGGCGGTACGTTCAGCAAGTTTACGAACCTCATCGGCCACTACCGCGAAGCCACGACCCTGTTCGCCAGCACGGGCCGCCTCAATAGCGGCGTTTAGAGCAAGCAGGTTGGTCTGATCAGCGACATCATCAATTACACCAATAATTTCGCCAATTTGATCAGCTGAGGTAGCTAACTTGTTGATGTTCTTGGCGGATTCGCCAACAACAGCCGCGATCCGGTTCATCCCCTGAATAGTCTCCTGAACAACCTGACCACCTGTGGTCGCGGCATCGGAAGACTCCTTGGAACCCTTGGAAGCTTCGCCGGCGTTCTTGGATGACTCAACGATTGTTGCCGTCATTTCCTCCACAGCCGCTGTTACCTGTACAACTTGCTCTTCCTGGTTCTGTGCTCCTCTGGAAATCTGTTCAGCGGCAGAAGAAATCTCAGCGGCGGCAGAGGCAACTTCACTGGAACTGCCACCGAGTTGATTGACCATAGTGTTCAGATTCGTGACCATCAGCTGGAGTGACCTACCAAGTACGTCCTTTTCGGACTTGGGTTCGATACTAACTCTGAGGTCATTCTCGGCAATTGACTCCGCCGCGCCGGACACCTCCTTCATATAATCAATCAAGCCACGCACTGACTCGGCTATACCACCTATTTCATCCTTTGATACAAGCTCTATGTTCTGATCAATATCGCCCTCTCTCACTATTCCATCAACCGCAGTTGCAATTTCTGAAACAGGTTTTGAGATACCATTCGCAATAACGAATGCCAGGAAGGCCGCGATGACAAAGGCTATGGCTGTGAACGCTACCAGCAACATGACAGCAGAATTCTCAGCGTCTTCCATCTTGGCTTTTTGGTCCTCACCGAAGGTGTTACATATCTCAATGACTCTGTCGGCGGACTGGCCAAGTTCCCGCTCAAAGGCAGCCACTTGTTCGATTGCGACTTTATTGGCCTTAAAAGACTGTTCATATCCCCCAATACTGGCCAGAATCATTTCGAGATTATTGCGGTCCTCCTGCATCGTCAGTGTTGGTCTAATGGTTTTGCCAATTTCCATGAGATCGGTGAGATACAATAAAACCTTCTCGAAATACTCATCAGTCTTTCTGATTTCATAGTTCTTTTCGTGCCGGCGTATTTGAAGCACATTATCGAACATAGTGGTGATAGCATCAATCCTGGCGATTCTGTCCACGAGTTTCTGATGACTCTCCCTGGAGGTAAGCTCCCGCTCCAACTGTTCTTGCTGACTGTTTTGCAGAGCCTCACATTGTTTTTCCCATCCCCTTGCCGCCAACGCCGCGTTTCCGATAGCCTCTTTGCTATCACGGTGGGCGGATATCCACCCGTTGCAAGCGGCCTCGTAAGTCTTCAAATCCGCAAGACCTTTGTCGATAGTGACAATATTGGCAGGGTCTTTCAGTTTGGTCTTGAGTTTGGTGGCTATTTGTTGTTCCTCGGCAATAAACTGATGCAATTGCTCGATATACTTTTCATCGCCCCTCATGATGTAGTTTTTCTCAGCCTGTCTGCATTCAAGAGCGGTTTTGATCAACTGGTTGGCATCATCGGCAACCTCCACTCTTTGTGCGACATCGGTCAGGCCATTCCAGCCGAGGTACGCGATGACAAGCGCCAGCACGACGACACTTCCGAAGCCGATGTACAGCTTCTTCGCGATTTTGAGATTTTTCCAACTCATTTTGAAACTCCCTCCACAGATAATACTTTTAATATTTCCAGTCTCTACTTCAATTACGATATAGCTCCATAACGTTCAACCTGTTGAACCGCCGGGTGGCCCACCTTTCAAGGTGGATTTTTCTGTATTACAACTTCATCACCTACACCCACAATATATAGTGGGCCTCCCTGACGCGGTTCACTATCCGGCGATACATGCGCCTGTATTGCTTGTATTATTGTATCGGTATTCTTATTCCAGTTCTTTAGTTCATTTTTTGATCAATAAGGTGTGCTGGATTATTTCTTAATCCGTTTAATTAGGTTTCCCTTGATTAAACAGCGACACAATACTGATTGTTCGCAACTGCTTTGTAAAACACCGGTTAGCTCCTTTGACCACTAAGCCTGTCGATCGCTTAAGGCGGGTATCACCCATCTCGATGGGCAATGGATCGACCGACTGGTGCCGGCCCTCTAAGGCCTCCACGACATCCAGGAGATTCACGGACTCCACTTTCCGACTTAACGTAAAGCCGCCGGTAGCTCCCCGATGAGATACCAGGATACCGTTTCTTGAGAGGCTCTGAAGCACGCGAAGGGTGGCATCATATGAGAACGAATACCGTTTACTGATCTCGCGAGCCATTACGGGTCGATCTGTGATCTCATAACCGATGTGATACAAGGCGTGAACTGCATAGAGTAACACTTTACTAAATTGAAGCATCAATCTCCTGCTTGCCTTGGCAATTACTTCATGAAACACTCTACTCTCATAACCATTTATTTGATTGCTTATTCTGATATTTATAATGACAAACACCATATATAAGTTTAACATCGCCCTGGTGAATTTTATTGTGATCCAAACCCATACGTTCACCGTTGGTTGTGCAGTGAACCCCAACGGAGGTGCATGAGCAACCTGATAGAATATATTCCATCAGGTATTATTTTGATAAATCAGACATTTTGATTTACTCTGATCAACCTCCTGAAAATATCGTTTTGTGCTCCCTGATACAAAAAAAACAAAATCGCACCCACATAAAATGATACGCAAAAAAACGGTCGATGTCAAAAGGATTTCGCTTGTACCCCGGCGCAAAATCCTGCCAAACTCAAGTGCTTGGCATATGTCCATATCTGATGGTTGTCAACTGAAATAGGGCTTGTTAGACGAGAGCGGCCGCAACTACACAAACGGGCTTTTTCTAACACACGCAATAGTCAGAAGGCGTCCCGCTAGGCTAATGCCCATTGGTCCAATAGCTCAATAAAAAACCCCGGAAGCTATAGCTCCCGGGGGCGATGATTCCCCTGTTGATCAGGTATTCTAAAATGAGCGTATGCTTACGTGGTTGGAGGTGTCCTGCGCTCCGCCTGTTCTATCTGTTTGAGTTTTCTCTGTGCGATAGGATAATACACCAGCATTCCAACTCCAGCCAGCAAGAACATCAGGCCGACCACGGTTTCATCGTGCCAATAGTACGGCATCCAGCGCGATATCAGCCAGGCTAAGCCTATGCCAACCAAAACCATACCCCATTTCAAGCTGGATAAGTTGATCATCTCGGGGTGGAGTTGAAGCGCCTTGGTAGCTTCGATATCGGAAGCGGCCTTTTCCATTAACCGGCGCCGGGTCGAGGCATCAGATACGATCTTCACTATCGCTACAATCGAGGCGAATATTATTCCAACAATCAGTGCATCTTCCATGGCTTTTTCCTTTCGTTAGCTCATTTGCCTTATTAGACCAGTTGCGGATCGTAATGTTGCAGATAGAAATATGCAACTTTTGTGGCCTAAACTCAGTCTACTACAATATGGGAAACCATGTTACAGAATCAGCCCGACAACATGTCGCTCAGATACTTGCCGGCGACCCTAACGCTTTCAAGCTACTTGTCAAAAATCACGAAAGATTGGTGGGGCAGGTGGTTTTCCGGATGATTATCAACGAGGCCGACCGCGAAGATCTCTGTCAGGATATTTTTGTCAAGATCTATCGTAATCTGAGCGGTTTCCGGTTCGATTCGAAGCTCTCCACCTGGATAGCACGAATAGCGTTTACCACTTGTCTGAACTACATCGAAAAGAAAAAGCTCCCGCTTTACGAAGACACCAGCCCCGAGGGTCAGACGATAGACGACTGCGCCGCAGTAAATAGTACGAATCCAGAAAGCTGGACAGGGGGACGTCAGGCTTCGATTAAGGTCTGTGAGGAGATCGATCAACTTCCGGTGATTTATGGGACGATTCTGAGTTTATTTCATCTCCAGGATATGAGTTATGCCGAGATAAGCGATATTTTACGAATGCCTTCCGGTACAGTAAAAAGCTACCTCTTCAGGGCCAGGAAGATGCTCAAGGAGCGTCTGCAGGTTCGTTACAGTATGGAGGAGCTATGCGCGTAAGACACCTCAATGATTTTGAGATTCAGGGTCTGTTGGATCGAAGGGCTACTGCGCCAGAGTCGGACGTACCGGGTGAACGCTACCTGAAAGACTTGGAAGCCCAAGAGCATTTGGACAACTGTCCGACCTGTTTGGCCGAAGTTGCTATGTATCGACGGTTGTTTGGCGAGTTGGATGAATCTAACGAGTGTCATCTCCCGAGAAATTTCGCTTCAAAAGTGACGTTTTCATTACCGCCATTTCGGGCGCGGCGCACCAAGGCAAGATTGCAAATGGCTGGTATTTGGGCTGTTGCCTCTATGGTGTCATTGGCCTGGTTCCTCAGCAAGCTAGATTGGAACGGGATTGTGGGTAAACTGAGTCTCTATGGGGTTTTGAAGTTAACCGCATTAAAGGCCTGGCTGACAACTGTCACAGGTGGTCTGTCGCTTCCGAGTTTTGATCTTGTCCGGTTTTGGAAACCAGTCTCCAATTTTACTAATTCAATTGAACAGGCTCTTGCCACCGATGGCAGTGCTGTGGGCTTTGTTGTCCTGACCGCGTGTGTTCTCATACTGATAGCGTCCCTTGATAATCTCTATCTGACCAGTACCCGGCATCACCGCAAACCGCACTAGTTTCATCTTTTGAGAATCTAAGTTCTTGTAGGGCTTCGTCATCCTTACGGAAGGGCTTGTTGAAAAAGTCCTCTTGTGTAGTTGCGGCAGGTCCTTCGAATTCGCATAGGCGAATACGTGAGACCTGCCGCTATTGTCTGACATGCACTTACGTGTCAGGTCACAATCCCGTCTTGACGGGACAAGGACCCGACACAACTGTGAACAGGGTTTATCAACAAGCCCGGAAGCAAGGATCCAGTTGTCTCCTTACGAGAGCCGCACTATGATTCATAAAGTGTTCGATAGTTTAATGTCGAAACCGCCCGTCCTTCGACAAGCTCAGGATGGGCTGGTTTCAACCTACGAGACTGTGCGGATGTGACGGAAAAAAAGCGGGTGTGACATGAAGAGAGCAGGAAGGGCTTGTAGGTTGGGCCTACTTGAGGCCCGACGCTTTATGTGTCACGCTCCGAGTAGGCGTGACCTACGGTTCTGGATGCTCGCTTTCGCGAGCATGACAGATATGTGCCAGCCCGCCCGGACCGGGGGCCACATCTGCCTGGCGGTAAGGCTACAGGGTGTTGGACAGGGTCACCCAACACCACCTGAACCAGTCGTCAAACCAGGCGAAAACTTTTGATTCTATCCAGCCGGAAAGTGAGTTCAGTTTTGGCCTTCTCACAAAAAGCTGTTACATAGAAAACGGTTCGGAGGTTATGTACCCGTCGCGGCCAGATAGTCCGTGCCCCTGGTGGTTGTCCATTAGAAGCGTATACGATTTCAAGCGAGCGTTCTTCTTCGATTGCCCTGGCAATATCACGGAATCTATCAGGCAGGGGACGTTCGTCCCGTTGCCACTGCGACATGTGATAGAAAGTGAAGGCGCGTTTGAATTCGCCCTGCCGAGTAAGAATCGGAAAATTCTGAGATACGATTTCGAACAATTTCCAGACCAGAGCGGCATCATCGGCGGCTCGGTGATTTTGGTCGGTCCCCAGTCTGAATTTGCGCATCAGCGATTCCAGGGCGTAAGAATCCAGTCCCGGACGGTATTTTCGAAACAGATCGACCGAGTCGAGAATGTGGTTCTTCATCAGCGGAAGGCCCACACGATCTGATTCGCAACCGACAAACGAGATGTCAAAAAGAGCGTTGTGGGCGATCAGGACAGAATCCGGTCCACAGAAATCTACGAAGTCTTTCAGTACCGGTTCTATAGTTCGAGAACTTTGAACCATACCGTTGGTGATCCCGTGGATATCGATGACCTCGGCGGGGATCTCGCGTTCAGGATTGATTAGTTCCTGAAACCGATCTGTTCGACGTTGTCCCAGACGAAACTTGACCGCCCCGATTTCGACAATCCGGTTGGTTACCGCCCAGATACCGGTTGTCTCGGTATCAAAGGCAACAAAATCGAGGCTTTGAATGTACTCGCAGTCGGTTTTTTTCCACCTCATAAATATAGTATCGCCGAATTCAAACTGATTGACAATCGAGAAATTGGGCTTATTTTTCAGGGTAGAGGTAAAAATTGAGAATCCTGGACACAAAGCAAGTTACACAGTCGCAGTTACTGTCCGGCCCGGTACGGTCGTTTGTTGCGCTCTATAACGCTTTGCGTGCCTCTGGCCTGCAAGATACCTGATTTGCGGCTAAATACCTAATCGACCCTTCACGGGTCATATTCCGTTGAACTTATAAAGCCCGATAGGGCTATTTGAGAGGTGTTTGATATGGCTATTGTACTAAACGGGTCAGGATTGACCATCGAAAAACTGGTGGCGATTGCCCGCCACAATGAACCGGTAGAACTCGCTCCGGAGGCACTGGAGCGAATGAATAAATGCCGTGCTATGCTCGAAAGAAAAATCGAAGCGCACGAAATCATGTACGGGGTCAACACTGGTATCGGTGAATTCTCCGAAGTTGTCCTGACCGATGATCAGGTCAAGGATTTCCAAAAATATCTAATCTACAACCATTCGGCCGGTATAGGTGATCCGGCCCCGATCGAATATGTGCGCGGCGCAATGGCAGGACGGATCAACGTCCACGCTCACGGTAACTCGGGAGTACGACCGGAAGTCACCCTGACACTTATCGCAATGCTTAACAGAGGTGTGACACCTTTTGTTTGTCAGAAAGGATCGGTCGGTGCCTGTGGTGATTTGGCGCCGATGTCACAGATTGCCCTGCTGATGATGGGCGAAGGCAAAGCGTACTATCAGGGTGACCTGCTTGAAGGCAAAGTGGCGATGGATAAAGCGGGTATTCCGATCCCAGGTCTTCAGGCCCGTGATGGTTTGGCTGTGATCAATGGTTCTAACGTTCTTACAGCGATGAGCGCGATTTTCCTGTACGACACCGAGCGTTGGTTCCAGCAGGCCGAAATTGCCGCGGCAATGTCACTTGAAGCGCTCAAAGCTAATATGAAACCGTACACCGCCAAATTACACGAGGTGCGCGGGTTCAAAGGGGCGGTACGGGCCGCTGAAGCGATTCGCAAGATCGTCGCCGGAGGTGACCTGGCTGAAGAACGGGTTCCATGCAAAGTTCAGGATGCGTATTCAATGCGCTCCACGCCGCAAGTGATCGGTGCCGCTCATGATGCGTTGGCGTATGCCCGTTCGCAGGTAGAGATCGAACTAAACGGGGTTGGTGACAACCCGATCTTTTTCCCGGATGAAAACCTGCAGATTTCCGGTGCTAATTTTCAAGGGACACCGGTTGCTCTACCAATGGATATGATCGGCGCGGCTGTTACCATGGTCTCGGTGATGTCCGAGCGGCGGATGAACCGGTTGAACAATCCGGCGTTGTCGGTTGGTTTGCCACCGTTTCTTACCAAGGGCGCGGGGATGTTTTCAGGGCTGATGCTGGCACAATACACAGCTGATTCATTGATTGTCGAACAGAGAATACTCTCCGCTCCGGCATCGATTCAGTCGATCCCGGCGGCGGCCGATCAGGAAGATTTTGTTTCGATGGGGATGAATACCGCGATTAAGAATTTTCAAATCTACGACAACGCCTGCGGTGTGCTCGGGATTGAATTTATAGCGGCGGCGCAGGCGCTTGATTTACGTGAGTATGCGTTCGGCGTTGGTACAAAGAAAGCACACGAAATTGTTCGGCGGCATGTCGATTTTCTTGAGATCGATCGCCCGCTTTATCCTGATCATACTAAGATGCAGGAAGTCGTCCGCTCTGGTGAGATTCTGGATGAGGTCGAGGCGGTGGTGGGGAGCTTGGGGTAGAGCTTAGATCTTGGATGATGTGTGGGCGGCCGGATTGTGTCTGGTGGCAGAACCGCTAAGGGGTTCTGTCCTTGTGTCTGTGTAGTTGCGGCAGGTCCTTCGAATTCGTCTGGGCGAATTCGTGAGACCTGCCGTTTTTGTCTGATGTAACTGTGAATAGGGTTTGTCAATAAGCCCTATGGTGGGGGCGACCATTTGTATGGCGAGTCGCCCATAGTTTGTGGCTTCCAGCTAATAATTGACGAAAGTCTTTCAAGCTAATTGCCCAGCGTTGGAATTGTCTAAGCGGGTGTAGTGCAACGCTATAGCCGCCAATTATTAAGTTCGGGCATTATTCTGTAACGCGGCACGATCATTGCAAAACGATCAGGCGGAGGTCTGTAGATATGAACGATTGTTATACGAGATTAAGTGACGAAAAAGGTGTTGGCCTTCTCGAAGTTCTGGTGAGTATGGTTCTGATGTCCGTCGGTCTGCTTGGAATGGCGATGATGATCGGCACCGCGATACAGGGCAATGTTACAGCCAGGGACAATAGTGTAGTAACAACCCTGATCAAACGTCAGATTGAACACTACGAGGCACTGGACTCGCTTCCAGCCATGCCATTGACACAGCGAGAAACCAACCTGGAAGGTCTTTACAGTCGGAATACCTATCTGATTGATAGTATCTCCGATACGACGATTCCGGGTGGGCTTTGCGAATTGAGTGTGACTGTTTCCTGGGAAGGTCAGGATCAATTACACCACTCTCAAACCTTCTCTACCTTTTTGGTTAAACCCTGAGGAGGGAGCATTGACTATGCGGAAACTATTTGAAAATACAGGCCATACCCTGGTGGAATTGCTGATAGCACTATTCCTGACCGGAATTATATCGATTGCCGGTCTGAGATTCTATGCCAGTGTTCACAATCACACCTTGACCCAGGGTGATATCGGGGATATGCAGCAGGCTGGACGTAACAATCTTCAGGAAATTGTCCGGACCCTGCGAAAGGCAGGCTACAAGGTTGGTACTCACGTTCCCTACCGAATCGCCGGCGATACTCTGTATGTCTACTACAGCGACACCCAACTGATCGATACCGTGGCTTATTATGTTGACCATAGCCAACAAGGTAGTAGTAGTGATGGGAGCCCCATTCCGACCGGATTGCTGATGAAAAAGGTCAACAGTCTGTATGCTGAAGTGTATGGTGATCAAATCGACAGCATATCTTTCCAGGCTTTGTCTGCCTCGGTCGTTGAAGTTACGTTGACCGTAGGAACCATGAGACCTGATGAGGATTTCGTGGACAACGAGGGGGTACGAAATCTTACATTTACTGAACAGGTACAGATCAGGAATCTCAATCTATAGGGGTAGAACATGGCCAGATCAAAGCTGAAAAACGAAAATGGTGGTGCCATTCTGATGACCCTTGTTGTCATTGGGATGGTGTCATTGTTGGGTATGATGGTGATTAGCTCTTCGGTCTCCGAGACTGAATTGTCGTTCAATCAGGTGCATTCAGACAAAGCCTTCTATATAGCCCAATCTGGTGCTCGGCGAGCCTTTGCCAAGCTCTGTGAAGACACATCCTGGACCGTCGGTTTCTCAAATGTAGCCTACAATGATGGGCTTTACTCGGTGGCATATATTGATTCTACGACTAACCCGTCTTTAGATGACACTGTGATTGTGCGTAGTACCGGTGCATACGAAGGAGCTCATTCGACAATCGAGTTATGGATTGCTCCGGTGTCATTCTACCCGTTCGGTCACGCCATGTTTGGGAAGAGTCTGGTCGATATCAGGAACGGTTTTGTGACTGATTCGTACAACTCTGACTCTGGTACATACGCAAGTACCAGCCTCGTGGAGGCTGGCGATGTTGGCTCCAACGGTATTATCTCTGTGAATAACGGTGGTTATATTGGTGGTGATGCGGCTTCAGCCCTGGTTGGAGGTACTTCGGTGCACCCGGGTGCGACGGTGACCGGCACAGTATCGGACACCGCTCCCGAGCAGGACATACCTGATATCCCCCAGATCGAATTCGACTGGGCGGAATCGATCAACAGTGCAAGTACAGGACTCTCCGGCACTTACTCTTATGATCCAGTGTCCGGGACATTTTATAGTGACGGCGTGGTGACGCTGTCCAGCGGCGTATACTTTTTCTCCGATATCACGCTCAGTAATTCAGCTTCGCTTGAATTGGCACCAGGTGCCGAAGTAACAATCTACATCACGGGTGATGTCGAAATGAAGTATTCCTCCTCGATGAATGCTACCGGTGATAGTAATGACCTGATTATGTATTCTCAGGGTGATTTTGTCCTGAAGAATAGTGGTGATGTTAGTGCGGTGTTTTATACCGCTAACGGGACGGTTGATTTGAGGAATTCAGGCAACTTCGCCGGAGCAGTTGTGGGCGATGTAATTCTCGCGCACAATAGTGCTAACTTTCATTATGATCGTAGCCTGGGTAACATCGAACGCGAGATAGAGGGCAAGAAGGAAATTGTTGCCTTTAATGAATTGTAATTGTGATTGATTGGATTTAGCCCTAGGAGCAAAATATGGCCAGATCAAAGCTGAGAAACGAAAAAGGTAGTGCCATTCTAATTACCCTTGTTATTATTGGATTGGTGTCACTGTTGGGCGTGATGGCGATCAATACTTCGGTTTCCGAAACTGAATTATCGTTCAATCAGATACATTCAGACAAAGCCTTCTATGTTGCCCAGTCGGGCGCTCGACGAGCCTTTGCCGAGCTATGCGAAGACACGAGTTGGACCACTGGTTACAGCGATGTATCATACAGTAATGGACTATACTCGGTGCAGGTTATTGATTCCACGACCGATTCGTCTTTGATCGATACCGTGATACTGCGCAGTACCGGCGAGTACAACGGGGCTCATTCTACCGTCGAGTTATGGGTGGTGCCGGGAGTGTTTCATCCGTTTGAGCACGCTATGTTTGGGAAGAGCCTGGTCGATATCAGGAACAGCTTCGTAACTGATTCGTACAACTCGGATTCTGGTACTTATGCTGCTACCAGCCTCGTTGAAGCTGGCGATGTTGGTTCCAATGGCAACATCATCGTAAAGAACGGCGCGTTCATTGGTGGTGACGTGGTCTCATCCCTGCTTGGAGGCACCTCCGTGAACCCCGGCGCAACCGTGACTGGTACGATATCGGACACCGCTCCTGAGCAGGACATACCTGATGTACCCCAGAGCGAATTCGACTGGGCCGAAACCGTCAATGATGCCAGTACCGGGCTCTCCGGCTCGTACTCTTATAACCCGGCATCCGGGACTTTACTGAGTACCGGCACGGTGACGCTCACCAGCGGCGTGTACTACTTCTCCGATATTACGCTCAAGAACTCAGCTTCGCTCGAATTGGCGCCTGGTGCCGATGTGACAATCTACATTACGGGCGATATCGAATTGAAGAATTCCTCAGAGATGAATACCACGGGTGATAGCGGTGATCTGATTATCTATTCTCAAGGTGATTTTATCCTGAAGAACAGCGGTGATGTTGCCGCGGTATTTTATTCCTCAAATGGAACAGCTGACCTGAGGAACTCGGGTGAGTTTTATGGATCAATTGTGGCCGATGAGATCATCTGCCATAACAGTGCCAACTTCCATTATGACAGAAACCTGGGTAACATCGAACGTGATGGGAATGGCGATTTGGAGATGGTAGCCTTCCGCGAAATTTAGCAAATACCGGAAACAAACTGTAGTGTCAAGGGCAGGGCCGTCATGGCCCTGCCCTTATTTTTATGCGACATACAAGGGCAGGACCCCTTGGCGGTCCTGCCATCGTCGGCAGATGTGGACATCTGCCGGGCACTAGAATGTGGACATCTGTCGGGCACTGGAAGACGAGGTAGGTCAGGTTGCTTGCAACCTGACAGGTGCTTAGCGGAAGATCATGGCGGGTTCGAAGACGGCTCCTTTTGCAAGGATGACAATAGGGCGTTTTTTATTTGACCTAAGATCAAATAAACTAATAGCTTAACTCCAAAGCAAGCAGAATTCGCAGGGTGGAACCAACCAACCTGTGGTTGCCTTGGTGGTTCCGCCACAAATGGCAAGACCGCTAAGGGGTTTTGCCCTACGAAGAGCATCAAAACAGGTTTGAATAATCTTGGAAACGCAAAGTATGACCAGTGATAAGGATAGGGAAGAAGAATCAATGACTAACGATTCTGCACTGGTTATGAGTATTGGCACGGGCGACAAAAAAAACAAAAAAGCCCAAAAAGCGTTTGAAAAGCTTGTGGAGAGACACAAGAAGACGGCGTACCGAGTGGCGCTCGGGATGGTTGGCAACAAAGACGACGCGTTTGATATCAGCCAGGAGGCTTTTCTGCGCGTTTACAAGTCGGCCAATACATTCGACAAGAGCCAGCCGTTTCTGCCGTGGTTCTACACGATTATTGCCAATCTCTGCCGGACCTGGCTGAGGCGACGGACGACTCACGACTATAGGATGGTCGATGTTGATGACGCTTCGTATCTGCTGGTGAGCGATGACAACCCCGAAGAGGCAATGATCAAGAAACAGCAGGCGGCAGGGTTGCGCGAGGCGTTGATGGAGCTTTCGTTTGCTGATCGTGAAATCGTCGTACTTCAGCATTTCCGCAACTTGTCGTACGACGAGATTGCGACTATGCTCGATATCCCGCGGGGCACGGTTATGTCGAGACTCTACTATGCGCGGAAAAGGTTAGCCAAGCTTATGAGGCAAAACGATGAGTGAGAACTATCGTGAACTTTTAGCCGGATATGTTGACGGTGAGTTGACCGACGCCGAGAAGCTCGAGTTTGAACGCGAGTTGTCTCACTCCGCCGAATTACGCACCGAGTTGGAAGAGTTCATGAAACTGAAAGAGGTGACAAACGGGATGAGGTATGCGGACATTCCAGACCAGATCTGGGAATCATACTGGGAATCGCTCTATAAAAAAACCGAACGGGGAGTGGGTTGGATATTTTTCTCGGTCGGAGCGATTATCGTGGCCTGTTTCGGCCTGTATAATATCTTTTACAAGCTATTTACCGATCCTGACGCGCCGTTGTGGCTCCAAATCGGTCTGCCGTTGCTGAGTGTGGGCGGAGTTATTTTGCTTGTTTCGTACGCTCGGGAACGGTTGTTTGCTCGTAAACGCGAACGGTATACGGAGGTTGAGAGATGATCATCGCTACAACGGAGAATATAGCTGGTAAAAAAGTAGTCAAGACGTTCGGCTTGGTTAAAGGCAACACAATACGCGCACGGCACGCGGGGCGTGATATCGCCGCTGTATTTCGGGGATTGTTCGGCGGCGAAATAACGGAGTATACCAAGATGATGGCGGAGTCACGGGAGCAGGCGTTAGACCGGATGATTGAACAGGCGAAGGAACTTGGTGCCAACGCGATTACCATGACCCGGTTCTCAACTTCATCGATGATGCAGTCAGCCGCAGAGTTGGTCGTTTACGGTACTGCCGTGATTGTGAAGGATGAGTAGGGGGGCAACTTGGTGTGTTGTCGGGCGACCCTGCCCGACATTCAGTGAGCGTGAAAGAGGCTATCGGGCAGAATCGCCTGAAAGCACACAACGCGGGTCGAGGTTACAAGTCACTGCAACATTTTTGCCGTAGCACCGGTCTCATAGACATAGGACAAAAAATCATGGCTAAGAAACTGTACAGATCAAGAACCGACAAGATGATCGGCGGAGTATGTGGTGGAATGGCCGATTACTTGGATATCGACCCGGTCATTGTCCGTCTGGCGACCGTCTTTTTTGCCTTTTGGGGCGCAGGGTTAATTGCCTACCTGGTCGGCTGGATTATGATTCCCGAGCCACCGTACGAACCACCGGCGGTGTAGTCAAGTAGGTTGGGTTCCGAACGTTGGCCGTTTGAGTGAGAAACCAGACATCCAGCAGATGTGGATATTTGCCGGTCACGCTAACAATTATTCATCGGAGGGACAGCCTCAGGGCGTCTGTCGCCCACAATATATATTGCAATTCCAGCGGCCTGATCGTAGCTTCTCTGCAAAGTTGACGTTAAGCAAAAGGAGTCTGCTATGATGTTCACACGATACCTGTTCGTTATTACCTTTGCGATTATCTTCTCCGGGAGCCTGTTCGGTTTGGCCGAAGCGGCAACGATCGTAGATTTTACCAGTCATGATATCCACCTTGAGTTTGACGTCCCAGCGCAGGAGGCGACGATCATCGACCAGGGCGAAGCCGCTGTTCAGGCTGGCTGGAACCTGTTCTATTTGAACGCCAACGCGAAGATCAGTATGCTCAAAATTGGCGATAAGTTGGTAGAATATCGTGTTGCTAGCTCATCAGACACTACCCAGTTTCCAATGGAGGTTAAGGCCGATCTGCCTCCTATAGAAACCGACGGTGAGTCGTTGTTAGTATTCTTTGAGTCGGATGTGTCCGGCAAGGCTTTATTTGTGATTGAATTCAAGGCACAGTTTGCTGATCCGGTTGAGAACACCCGGTTCTCGCGTGAAAAAGTCGGTAACGAAGTGAACGGCACGATCCTGGAAAAGGGCGCGTATCTCAGCCCGAGTGCTTTTTACTACCCTATGGGCGACGAGACTCTGTCGCATTTTTGTCTTACGGCGGATATTCCGGTGGCCTGGCACTCAGTCGCGGATGGCAACCTGGTTTCGTCTGATGTTGTCGGTGACCGCCGTGTGGAAACCTGGGAAAACACATACAAGAACGATGGCTGTATGTTTATGGCGGCACCTTATGTTGTCCGTTCGGTCGATCAGGATGGAATTGAGGTCGCTTGCTATTTCTTTGAGGCCGACACCGCTTTGATGGACGGTTATCTTGAGGCGACTGCCGGTTACCTGAGTATGTATTCCGAGAAGATTGGGCCGTATCCATTTGAGCGTTTTACAGTAGCGGAGAATTTTTTCCCGACCGGCTACGGTATGCCGGCTTGGACGCTTCTGGGTCAGCAGGTGTTACGCCTGCCGTTTATCAAAGCGACATCGCTGGGTCACGAGGTGCTCCACAATTGGTGGGGTAATTCAGTTTATGTCGATTACGAGCGCGGCAACTGGTGCGAGGCGACCACGGTTTATGGGGCCGATTATCAGTATAAGCTCAATGAATCGGAAGACGCCGCGAAAGCATATCGTAAAAACATCCTCAAAGAGTACGATAGTTATGTTAACGAAGGCAACGATTTCCCGATCCGCGAATTTACGTCGCGAAGCAGTGCGGGTAGCCGTACCATTGGCTACAACAAGGCGATGATGGTGTGCCATATGATCGAGCAGGAGATTGGTTCCGGGCCGTTCCGAGCGGCTGGGAGACTGGTATTCGAAAAATACAAGGGCCAACAGATTTCGTGGGAAGAGTGGATCGCGGCTTTTGAAGAAACGAGCGGACAGGATTTGTCATGGGTCATTCCGCAGTGGATTGATCGCACCGGTGCACCATCGTTGAAAATAGAGTTTATCGGGTCGACTATTAGCGAGGATCATCTACACAAGAAGATCCGTCTGGCCTTGTCACAGGAAGGCCCGGACCTTTACCATCTAAAAATCCCCATTCATTTTGAAGGTGAGGATGGTGTAATGGATACTCCTGTAGTATTGGACTCTGAACGAACTGAATTTGAATTCGAGGTAATCGGGATATCAAGTTCGGTGGAATTAGATCCTGACTATCATCTGTTCCGGCGGTTATATTCCGAAGAGATTGAGCCGATTGTCTCCGCGGTCCTCGGAATTGAACAGAAACGGTTTGTAACCTACGACACTAATAAACCATTCAATGCGGCGTTCCAATCGTTTAGCGAGAATCTCGCTGAGGATTCGACCGTAGTTGAGGAGAGCATTGTTCTCGATAGTGAAGTGAAAGACTTCGCTCCCGTCCTGCTGAACCCGCCGGATTTGCCGGATAACCTGGCCGCGATGCTGACCACTACCGACAGTTCGATTATCATCAATGACACCGAGTATCTTCGGGCGGGACACACTTTTGTCTTTGCTGGTAGAAATTGGAATGGGTTTGACAAGTACTTGGTCGTACTTAGCGAGAACAGCGAATCATTGCCGCGCCTTGGTCAACTTATTCCGCATTACGGCAAGTATTCGTATCTGGTATTCAAAGGCGCTCGAAACGTGGGCAAAGGCCAATGGGCCGTGACCGAATCGCCTCTGGAAATCGGTCTGATTCCCATCCGCGGAGGCCACTAGGTCAGCCGCAGAGGACAGCGCCGCCGTTGACGTTTAGTATTTCACCGGTGATAAAAGTTGACAGGTCGGACGCCAGAAACAGGATCGGTCCGGCCAGTTCTTCCGGTGTACCGGCACGACCCATCGGTATTTTTCGCAAAATTTCGTCCTTGTCGGCGCTGATCAGATCAGCGTGTGACATATCGGTATCGACCCAGCCGGGGGCGACACAGTTGACCCTGATACCAAATTCTATGAGTTCGGGTGCCCATGACTTGGTCAGTCCGATGACAGCGCTTTTCGTAGCTGAATAAGGCGAATGTTGTGACTCGCCTCGCTGGCCGGCAGTGGATGAGATATTTATGATACTGCCCGACCGCTGTTTCTTCATGTGTGGCACGACTGCCATAGTCGGGTAAAAAGTGCCGTACAGGTTGATGTCTATTGCGCGCTTGAGGCGGGTCTCGTCGATTGCGTCGATTAGGTTTTCTTCCCAGACCCCGGCGTTGTTGATCAGGATATCAATCCGGCTGAAATCCTCGATCGCGTCTTGAACCATCGTGTCAACTTCATCACGGTTAGCGACATTGGCCTTGATGGTCACGGCGCGCACACCCAACTGCAAGCAATCACCTTTGATAGAGTCAGCGGCATCTTCGTCGGCTCGGTAATTAATGATGATATCCGAACCAGCCTGGGCGAACAACAGGGCCGCCGCGCGACCGATACCGCGTGACGCTCCGGTGATGAGCGTGACTTTATTTTTAAGCGAGATCATTTCTGTTCTTGCCTGCTCAATGGCCTTCCGCGCTCTTGAATGAGGCGTACTGCTGTGATGCGGCAAACCCCTGAGGATCGATCAGAAAACTCAGAACGTTTTCGATAAGATAGATATGCCGGCGTTCTTCCTCGGCTATTTTCCAAAGTAAGTCCTTACGTGTTACGTTGTTTTCCTTCTCAGCTTCATCGGTGTACATCGCGACAGCTTTTTCCTCAATCTCGCGCGCCTGTCGCCAGACTTCGCGGACTTCATCGCTGAACTCGGTCTGAGCGTTCTGCTCAATCATCTGCACAAAGATATTCTTGCTCTCTCCGAGCGAGTCGGAAATGAGATTCTTCCTTGCTTTGTCGGTTTGTCCCTCGGAGAGGGAGTAGAAGAACTTGAAATGTCTTCTTTCTTCGTCAGCCAGGTGCTCGAATATCTCGCGGAGTTTGTCCGGGGCGGCTCTGGCCGCCTGTTCGTAGAACTTCACGCCGTCTAACTCCATCTGCATTGCGTATTTGATCACGTCCATGACAGCTTATTCTCAGTCCAGACCTTTGGGCTTCAGATTCTCTTTTGAGAACGACTTTTCCATCTTGGCATCGGTGAATATCCCGTCTTTGCGAATCAGCTTGCCGTCGAACCATATCTCACCGCCACCATAGTCGGCGCGCTGAATCTGTACCAGATCCCAATGGATGTTCGACTGATTGCCATTATCCGCCTCGTCGTAGCACTGACCAGGTGTCAAGTGGAACGATCCTGCAATCTTCTCGTCAAAAAGCGTGTCTTTCATTGGATGCAGGACAAACGGGTTGACGCCGATAGCAAACTCGCCAACATACCGGGCACCTTCGTCGCCATCGAGGATCTTGTTGAGTTTCTCTACATCACCGGCGCAGGTCGCTTTGATGATCTTGCCGTTTTCAAACGTAAACGAGATGTTGTTGTAGACCGTACCCTGGTAGAGCGATGGGGTGTTGTAGGTGATAGTGCCGTTGATTGAATCGCGAACCGGAGCGGTGTAGACCTCACCGTCAGGGATATTGCGGAGACCGTCACACTTGATAACTGGGATGCCTTTGAGTGAGAACGACAGATCAGTACCGGGGGCTTTTATCTCAACTTTGTTGGTGGTGTTGATCAGCGCATAGAGAGCGTCCATCGCTTTGGACATTTTGGCGTAGTCAGCACAGCATACGTCGAAATAGAAATCTTCAAAAGCTTCCTGTGAAGTTTCGGCCAGTTGGGCCATAGCGTTATTCGGATAGCGAAGCACTACCCAGCGGGTGCGTTTGACGCGCTCTTCCAAATGCACCGGTTTGTAAAAAGCTGTGTTCCAAAGGTCGATCTTGTCCTGCGGGATGTCGGCCAGATCGAATGGGTTGTCGGAACCGCGAAGACCGATATAGGCATCGGCGCGGGTCATCAGTTCCATGTGCAGTTCGGCTTGTTTCTTATGTTGAGCCTCGGTTGCTTTACCTATCCATTGGCGCAGGAGCGATTCGTCGTTATAGAACCAAAACGGAATTGCGCCTTTCTCGGTGGCGAGGCGAATGATCTCCTTACCCAATTCCAGGGTTTCTTTACCTTTGATTTCGACATAGAGGACTTCGCCTTTTGTCAGGCGAGTAGAGTAGTCAAGTAGTTGATGGGCTAGAACTTCATTGCGCTTGTCTTTCATTATATTCTCCTTCAGTGGTTGGAGTCTGTTATTTAGTCGTGAACATAGTAAAAGTGTTCATAAGGTGCAACAGTTGTCCTTAAAGAGTATTTGAACGAATTGGGAAAAATATGCCACCAATTTTGCGTGTGCGAACTATTGATGGTATAACTGGCTGTATTGCTACACGTTACAGTTGTTGCGCTCACGTATAATCAATGAGTAGGTGTGTCAATATATTGCTGGGCCCCTAAAGGTGGACCACAAGTCACCGATAATCAGATAATGGTCGTACTGTAGCAATTATGTTGTAGGCTAAGATTTAATGACCGGGGATATGTCTTTGCCCAATAAAGAAAATTTGGAAGGCTGATTAAGGGGAATTGTCCAATGGAAGTAGAAACTTTAGAAACAACCGCAAATCAGGATACCGAGGAAGCGGCGATGGGTGATGAGCTTCAGGTTGTAGCTTTCAACATTAGTACCGAGGTGTTCGGCGTAGACATTCTGAAGGTGCAGGAAATCAACCGGATGGTTGAAATTACCAAAGTTCCCCAGGCTCCACATTATGTTGAGGGTGTAATTAATTTGCGCGGCAAAGTTATTCCGATTGTGGACCTGCGCAAACGATTCAATATGGAATATAGGGAGCACGATAAAAACACCCGGATCCTTGTTGTCGATATCAATAGCAATATTTTGGGTATGGTTGTAGATGCGGTTTCACAGGTCCTTCGATTTCCCGTCAGTTCAATTGAGCCACCGCCGGAAATCGTTACTGGAATAGATTCTGATTATATCAAGGGTGTTGTCAAGCTGGAAGATCAATTGCTGATCTACCTTGACCTGTCCAAAGTAATAGACATGACCGTACTTGCGGCTTTTAGTTCTATAATATTTTTCTTATTTGGCCTCGGCTAG
>JAGGTI010000066.1 GCA_021163775.1 Candidatus Zixiibacteriota bacterium | reverse complement strand
TTTCAACAGCAAGTGGCAGAGACCAAATGGAAAGATCAAGATCATCAAACAGTTAAACAAGAAAGTAGCCTAATCAAGATGGATACACCTTTTTACACACTTCTCTTGACATTACCCAAAACCGCGCATCTGCCCTACGGGACTAATTGGGCTGGTGTTGACTACCACTTTGATGTATCTTTTGAGTCTGACGATTTTTGATATCGACCCCGGCTGGTTACCTGATTGGGCTAACGAAGGTTAAGCTCGATTATTTCACGCACCCAGCAAAAGCAATCGAAAGAGGTATGACGGATGAATCAATTGTTTCGTATACACACGTTTGACGAGAACATCTATGGCCAGGACGATCGGTTCGCCATGAAACTCAGGGATTATCTGGCCACCGACCGGACCAAACTGTCCAATCAGAACACCTTTCTGGCCTATATCAGAACGGCGTTGACACTTTTTGTAGCTGGGGTAAGTTTTATCCAATTCTTCGATTCACTGCCAATCGAGATTGTCGGCTGGACTTTTCTCCCAGTTGGCGTCGCCACCTTCGCAGTGGGGTCTCTTCGCTACCATCGGCTCAGGAAGGCCCTGTCGGGAATCAAGCCACCGATTGATATTCAATCCACTCCTGGTTCTGGAAAGTCCAACATCTGACACTTGCGCCGAACTTAAAAGTAGCTAAATTGTATCAATCTGAGAGGATACCGGTGACCTGCCGATGTTGAGCCGGTATTAAAGAGACGGCGTGATTTTGTTATGGAGACGGAAAATGAATAAAACTTTGAGAACCAAAGGTGTTCTTCTACTGATGGCAATGAGTCTGGCGATCACCGCTGGCTTAACTCTGGCTGATGAGCCAACTAAGACCAACAACGTCTCAGACGTGACCACAATCAGCGACACCACTTTAGCTATTTTTGCCCGATCTCTTGCCGGACAGGACTCGACCTCGTTGGTGTCTATCTTTCCTAAAGACATACAAATAGCGATGCCAGAAGGAAAATTTATCATCGGACAAGAGAAGGTTGCAAAATACACCCCGCTTCTTTTTGAGAAGTTTGCTAATTGTAAAATGATCTATAAACGCATAATAATTGAACAGGTGGTCAAGCACGATGACGTGGTGCGTGATGTGGGAAACCTTGAGCTGATCCGACAGATTGAAGATAAGGTGGATACGGCTTGGAGCGGCGCCTACACTATCTATTGGCGGCTGGCTGATAGTACCTGGACTATGGAACGTATCTTTGTAGGGCAACTGAGACTGTGAAACAAATTAACAAGTCAAAATCGAGATCTCCTGAGAGCCATAAAATTCTATCGTTGAACTTTTTTCTGACTCTTGTAATTGGGATCATAACTGGCGGACTATCACAGGCCGGTGATCTGGAAGACGTTACTGCCGCCAGCGATAGTATTCAAATGGTCATCAGTAGGGCCCTCGCCGATGAAGATGGTACCTTGCTGACATCGATATTTACAGAAGATGGAGCGGTAATTTCCCCCGATGGCAGGGTAGTGCGAGGGAGAATGACTCTGAGAGCCTCGGCGACCCTGCTGTTTATGACTATGGGTAGCGGCAAAATTGAAATCAATCGTCACAGCATCAGTTTGATTGACAGCATCGCCTATGAAACCGGACGGTTTGTTTTCAGGCGTTCTGCTGATGACACCAAACAGGTTTTGCAAGGTGCTTATACGGCGGTCTGGAGCCAAGAAATCGGAACATGGAAAATCGCTTGCGCCATAGGATTGCAGTGATCATTGAAAAATGTCACTACCGAGAAATCCAAGGTGGCCGATACTTATTGATAAGGTTCAAACCTAATATAATCTGACACTGAGACAGTCAAGGAGTAAGGAATGATCTGGGATATAACACTGTGGATAGCGGCAGCCGTACTGGTAGTAGTGACAGTCGTACGACTAATGGGGGCAAAATCACACAAGGTAAACAGTAAGGAATCCAGTGATTCACAGACAACTGGCAACTCTCTCACACAGGGCATAGCATTACCAACAGCGGCAGTGGTAGTTTTGGTACTGGCTCTGGCAATGAAATTCGGACCTGATCTGCTTAATCCTAAACCGGATTGGTCGGATGAACAGATAGTTGAGGTCGAAGGATTCCATGAAGCAATAGACCTATACAGCCAGGCTATATCCACCAAAATTCAGGGCGATCTGATTAATGATGACTGGGAAACAATCAGAGCCTTACTTGAAGCCTCTGGTTCGGAAATGAGCATGGTCAGCGTTGAAGTCCTGAGAAAGATTCATAAAGAATTGCCATCGCGGGTGGCCAAAGAGTTTCTTCCGGGTATCCGCATAGGCACTTACGGTCTGATGCAATTTATAGCCCCTTCGAAAAAGGGTGTTGACCCCAAAAAGGATCCGGTGAAGCGTGAAGCCAACGACAGCCTTGCCCAGAGTCGAGAATTACTAGGTGAATGGAATGCCTGGTTTCAAGCCAATCAAAAAGAAATTCTAAGATGTAGTGAGATTGAGTAACCGACTGGGTTAGCTAACGGCTCTGGGGATGCCTAATCCTGCTTTTGCGCTTCACCGGTCATAGGAACAAAACGAACCGGGATAACATCCTGGTATTTCAGCTTACCGTCTTGTTTTTCAACCAGTTGCAACATCTGATAACCCTCGCCGACCGGTGCCACCAATCGACCGCCTTCGGCCAGTTGATCCAGTAACAGCTGGGGAATCTGCGACGGAGCGGCAGTGAGAATTATGGCGTCAAACGGTGCCTGCTCCAGCCATCCAACGTAGCCGTCGCCAATTCGAACCGTGATATTCTCGTATCCGAGTGAATCAAGTAGCGCGGCTGACCTCAGACCCAATGATTTGACAATCTCAATAGTGTAAACCTCTAGAGCCAGTTCACCCAATATTGCCGCTTGATAACCGGAACCGGTGCCAATCTCAAGCACCCTGTCGCCCTCGTCCAGTTCAAGCAGTTCGGTCATGACGGCCACGATGTACGGTTGTGAAATTGTCTGATCCTCGCCGATCGGCAGGGGACCATCGGTGTAGGCATAGGGCGTGTACGGCATCGGCACAAACAGATGCCTTTCAACCCGGCGCATAGCGTCAAGCAAACGCACGTCTTCAATTCCACGCGCTTCGATTTGGCGCTCGACCATCAGATGTCGCGCGCTGGTGTAGGTGGTGTCGTCAGAAGCGGCTGAACAACCAGCGGCAAATAGTATGAATAGCATCGGCAACAGCAACAAACCGCTCATCAGCCGGTTTATTTTTACCCCTTTAATCATTCCAGCATCTCGCTTAAATAACGACGATAAAGATATAATCCCAACCCGCCACCAACCGCACCCAATACCAGCGCCAGCCAGATATTCACCTGGGAACCTAACCACCAGCCACCCCACGATCCCATACTGACACTTCCGGCCATTAGAAATCTGTTCATACGATACACCTTTTTGTAAACTAAAGTTATGCGCTCTTTTATCATCAGTCAACCAGACTTATTGCCCCAACTATCTTTGGTTCCGGTAGTTGTCGCAAGCTATCGTCCAACTACTATTTGACAAAGCTAACTAAGCGTTAGATGACTTAAGAACCGGTCGTTTTACCGGCACGGCCATGGTGGTATAAAGCTCAGCGGTCAACGGCGAATAAAAATGAGATTATTTTGTGTCTGGAGATACGATGCTCAAACGAAGTATGATACCCACGGGAATGATCCTGCTAACAGCGCTGACCCTTATACTGACCGGGCCGGGTTGCTCAAACAATGAAGATGACACTCCCGCAACTGTAACGAAGGAACCAATCGCCACTGCTGACAGTGTGGCTATAACTGACATAAATGTGCCCGCTGGTTCGCACGAGCAATTTATCGTGACCCCAAGCTCTGAGAAAGCGGCCAATTTGCTCCTGAAGCGCCAGGAAATCTTTAGCTGGGCTTACAAGCAGGTGGATCGGCTCGAAAATGCTCTGAAGGATGTCACCAAGATTATTATGTTCTCTAACCTGGGTTTGGGCGACCAACTCTATGTTACCCTGCCGCGTCGTTCCGAAGGCTGGCCGGTAGGAAATTCGATCCGACTTAAACTCAATGCTCACCGAACCGCGCTGGCTTTACGGTTCGTGGTCGATACTCTCCCCGGCGACAGGGTCTGGGGTGAAGGTATTCTGGGGATATTCGCCGTTCATTGTAGCGACAACCTGGGTCGCAATATTGATATCGGACGCACCCAATCCAACACTGGTCGGCTTGACCTGGTATTCAGGTTTGAGCAAATCGCGACACAACTAAATTGCTGTGATCTCCCCCCCACATTTATGCTTGATGGCTTTGGTGATATCGGTGACACGCTTTCTATGATAATCACGTTTGATCGCACGCTTGGCCAGTATATGACGACATTGGTTGGCCCCAAACATGGTCGTTCGTATGGTGCACGAAGTTATGTGAATTTCCGCACCGAGCGGGGCGAGTTCCATAAAGACATGAAAGAGTATCCGTATTTCTATGAGACGAGCGATCCTGGTTGGGTAAACTTGTTCCTTGGTAGTCACTGGCGGGGTAAGAAGATGAGCACCGAACCGATACTAACCGCACGGATATTCTAGAGCAGAGACCTATTCTGCGAGCGATATGGGTCTGTTCTGCGGGGTCTCTCTGTCACCCTCCACGAAGATCTTGCAGAGCGGGTCCCGTGGGGAGCAAACGAGGGCATCTGCCGCCCACAATATGTCGGGTTTCTCCGTCCCGTCAGAGTCGGGACTTCGGAACGCCGACCTACATACCTCGGGAATGACAAAGATTTGTAGGTCGGGTTCGAGCAACAACCATTTGAGCGAGAGACCCGACAATTCTCCTTTAGAACAAAAAAGAGTCGGGTTGCTCGTCGATTGCTCCGCTCACGACTCGTGAATCCGACCTACGAAACTGTCAGGTACTTACGCATCAACATCACATTCATGCGGGCTTCGTAATTGAACGCTTTCAGATGTGAAAAATCTAAAACATAAGAATCATCCAACGGAACAAACTCAAAGCTCTCGAATTCACGCCTATTCTGCGGGATTGATTCTAATCTAATCTGAATTGACCGGCGATTCAAATTCGTCCGGATCAAGCTGAATAGTTGCGGGCGTTCACCTCGGAATAGCTCGATCGCCCAGGCAAGCGGAACAATTGCAAACTCTTCGCGCTTGAGGAACAGTTCTTCTTCGATTTCCAAACCGAGGGCAGACTCGTTCAGTTCGGCGAGATTAGTATGGACGGACGAATAGTCGACCACTCCCGCCACGGATGGCCCAATCGTGTTCTCCAGCGAAGCGAGATGACCCGAACGTTTCACCGCCAACAAATACTTCTGTCCATTATCTTCCACGATTAGACAGCCACACACTCCAAGACAAATTGCCAACGGGTTGTTGTCGACTGTCGGAGTTGTACAGTCCTGTCGGTAATAGTCACGAAGGGTCCCACCATAATTATGAAAGAACCGATGAGGAAAATCGAGAGCAAAACAGGTTCCCGCCTGAAGGGCGTAGTCGGTCGGTTGCACGCCCAGGTGAGGCGACTGGCTGTCAAAATCGTAGGTGACCAATTTCATAACCGGGGGGCCGTCATGCAGGCGGCCTTCCGATCGCATCTGATCGCTAACTTCTCTGGCGAAACTATCAATGACCGGGTCGGACAAGACAAACGGATCATGATTGTATCTGATTGAGATCGTCGCCGGGTTCAGCGCATCGGGACCAAAAAAGTATCGAACATCAACATAGTCCGTTGCATTCTCATCGGGATAGTATTGCGCTCGGAAGGCGGCCAGTTTAGAATAGTCCAGATATTTCATTTGCCAAAAACAGAATCGCTACCCCTACCACGGCGATGATAGCACCGAAAACAGCGCGGAGCGATACCCTTTCTTTGTAAAACATAATCACATTGGGAATGATCCAGATCGGCGTTGTGGCGTTGAGCGTAGCGGCGATCCCGGCCGGAATGGAAGCAACAGCGATGAGCGATGTCCAGACACCTAAGAATGGACCGAACACTGCCCCACCCAGGGCATAGAACATAGCGGGAGTATGGCGCAAACCGCGCAAAGTATCAATCAGCTTGCCGCGCAGGGCGGCGAACAGCCAGATCATAATCGCCGATGACAACATCCGCAAAAACGAAGCGGGTAGTGCATCAAGCGTACCTCCGGCGTTTAGCATAGCGTACTTTGAGAGCACCAACCCGGCGGCCTGACCAAAAGCGGCCATCAGACCAAGCAGGACACCTTTTGTCAGTGTGCCGGAATCAGGATGGTCTGCAGACAGATTAAAATTATTCTGATTTTTGAAGCGTCGTTCGGAGACTACCCAACTCACGCCGACAATTGTGACAGCAACACCGGACATATGCACCAAGTTAAGCTGTTCGCCTAAGAACAACCAGGCGATGGCTACAGCCATAATCGGCGCAGTACCCCAGAGAAGCGTTGTCAGGCGAGGACCGATCATCACCAGCGCTTTGAAACCACAACCATCACCAATAACCAAACCGATCAAACCGGACAAGGCCAGAATGAGTGCCTGGTCACGATTCAGGTCTTCGGGGAATATGCGACCAGTGGTGAGCAACAGCACGATAGTGTAGATCGCTACCGCAAACAGAAGCCGAATAGAGTTAACTCGAAACGATCCGATCCGGCGTCCGGCTTCAGAAAAAAAGATAGCGGTAAACGACCAACATACAGCGGTCGCCAAAGCGGAGAACTCACCTGCGTACGGCATAAGTAAACAAACGGCGACCCTTGAGGTCACCACAGAATAATCTCCAATCAGCCTACATTAGGATTGCAATATAGACAGACCTCAAAATCGGGGCAACTGTGTATTGGGAAACGTAAGCAAACATAGATACCCCCGGGTAAACCCGGGGTCCTAGCTGTTACGATTCATTTGAATCGACCTCACCTCTGCTAACGCAAAGACGAGGTATGCTCATTCATCCACGGCTAAAGCCGTGGTGTTCTGTCTGCGACCGCATAAACCAAGAGCGGATTGGCAGAACCTGCAGTAACTACATGCTATGAAATGCCCACAAACCCAGTAACAGTCGGGACTTGCCTAAAATCGCAGATCGGTTGTGATGTTTCACAAATTGTTCCGTCAGGTTCGGAGGGTGCACAGTGATGCACATCTCATACTTGTTGTCTGACAATAGATTACGAAACCTTCCCGCTGATTACCGCTGGGCATAGTATTTGAACAGTACCGGGCTATGGAACCATTTTTTATTACATTATCCGCAATCGTCACTCGGCCTGCCAAAGCGACCGGCCTGATGATAATCCTTGTCCTGTTGATTCTGATGCTGTCGCCCTCAAGCTCAGTTGCTTTCGACCTACCGAGCTATGATCCCTGGTACTATCAGTCCAACGAGCATGGTTACTCGTTCGCCGTCCCGGACAAAGCCCAGCACTACTACGGCTCTGCCCTACTCAACGAGTTCAGCAAGTGCCTGCCACTCCCTGGGATCAAAGTGATGGGGCCGGTTATATCGTTCACGGCCGGCTTCATGTATGAGGCTTGGCAAGACCAGCGCGGTATCGGATTTTCCCAGCGAGATCTGTTTGCAGATGCTATGGGAATCATAGCTTCCCAATTGTCCAATAAAGACGTTGTCCTTTGGTTGGACTACTCAACCAATGAAAAGGAACTGACTTTCAACGTTGCACTTAAGTTCGACAACTGACGTACTGCCTGTTACCACAGTCTATTCCTGCACCACGCGGGCAACATCAGTCACCAAATCACCTTCACCAAGATTTATCAGCCTCACCCCCTGGGTGTTGCGACCGATAACCTTGATCTGCTCGACCGCCTGACGGTTGGCGATACCCTGCTTGGTGATAAGAATTAACTCATCAGAGTCGAGGACTTCTTTGATAGCCACCACATTGCCGTTGCGCTCCGTGGTCTTGATGTTGATAATCCCTTTACCGCCCCGGTTGGTCATCCGGTAGTCTTCAATGGAAGTCCGCTTACCGTAACCGTTTTCGGTGACAACCAGAAGGGAGCTGTCACGGCCAACCGCGACCATACCGATAACGTAGTCGTCTTTAGCAATATTGATCCCTTTCACACCATAGGCGGTGCGGCCCATTGACCGGACTTTATCCTCGGGGAATCGAATAGCCATACCCTTGCGGGTGGCCAGGACGATTTCATAAGTACCATCAGTGATAGCGGCTTCGATTAGTTCATCATCGTGGCCGTTTATCGTCATCGCCGCGACACCCGCCTTGCGTGGATGAGAGAAAGCCTCAAGCAAAGTTTTCTTAATCACGCCCTGACGGGTTGCCATTACCACGTATTTCTCTTCGGCGAACGATCGCGCCCTGACAAATCCGGCCACCCGTTCTTTCTTATCCATTTGACACAGGTTGACAATAGGTTTTCCTTTGGCCAGTTTGCCACCGATAGGAATCTCATGCACTTTTACCCAGTAACAACGACCCTGATCGGAGAAAAAGAGGATGTAATCATGGGTGGAGGCTACAAAAATATGTTCGGCGAAGTCTTCTTCTTTGGTGGCAATACCTTTGACCCCACGCCCACCTCGTTGCTGTTTGCGGTAGGCGGTGACTGACAACCGTTTGACATAGCCGAGGTGTGAAATCGTCATAACGACATCTTCTTCAGCGATCAGATCTTCCACCGACAACTCTTCGGCCGCATCCTGAATCTCAGTCCGACGCTCATCGCCAAATTTCCGTTCCAACTCGGCAGTTTCGTCTTTAATGATTCGCATCCGACGCGCCTTGGAATCGAGAATGCCCCTATACTGAGCGATCTTTTTGATCAGTTCCAGGTACTCTTCTTCGATCTTCTGGCGTTCCAGACCGGTGAGACGGGCCAGCCGCATATCGAGAATGGCGTTAGCCTGAATCTCAGACAGCTTGAATTTCTTTATCAAGCCGGTTCGCGCTGTAGGAGTATCTTTGGAACTCCTGATCAGCTTGATGACTTCATCAATATGATCAAGGGCGATTTTGTAACCTTCAAGAATATGCGCCCGCTCTTCAGCCTTCCTCTTCAAGTACTTAGTGCGTCGAACTACCACTTCGTGGCGGTGTTCGACAAAAGCGACCAGAAGTTCCTTGAGAGTCATCAACTTCGGCACACCTTTATCAAGACCGAGCATCGTCACCGAAAACGTCGTCTGCATAGTAGTGTGTTGATACAGTTGATTGAGAATCACATCAGCTTGAACATCGCGCTTGAGTTCGATAACAATCCGCATACCATCACGGTCGGACTCGTCGCGCAAATCAGAGATACCCTCAATCTTCTTATCATGGACCAGGTCAGCAATTTTCTCCAGGAGATTTGATTTATTGACCTGGAAAGGCAGTTCGGTAACAACAATAGCTTCCTTGCCATTGCGCATATGCTCTACGATGGCGCGGGCACGAACAGGGATATGACCTTTACCAGTGGTATAAGCCTGACGGATTCCTTCGTGGCCGTTGATGATGCCACCGGTTGGAAAATCAGGACCGGGAACGATTTCCAGCAAATCTTCGTTAGTACATTTTGGATCATCGATAACTCGGGCTATTGCCTCGGCAATTTCGCTCAGGTTCTGTGGCGGAATATTGGTCGCCATCCCCACTGCGATACCGGTCGCCCCATTGCAGATCATGTTCGGGAACCGACCTGGCAACACCACTGGTTCCTGCATGGTGGCGTCGTAGTTATCCATGAAATCGACCGTCTCTTTGTCGAGATCGGCCAGGAGTTCCATCGCTATCGGGGTCAGGCGAGCTTCAGTGTAACGCATAGCGGCGGCACCGTCGCCATCAATCGAACCGAAGTTTCCTTGTCCATCGACAAGCGGGTAGCGCATGTTGAAATCCTGCGCCATCCGAACCAGAGTCGGATACACAACCTGCTCACCGTGTGGATGGTAGTTACCTGAAGTATCACCGGCGATCTTGGCACATTTTCTAAACGCTTTACCGGGGGCCAAACCAAGATCGTTCATAGCGACCAGGATACGCCGGTTGGACGGCTTGAGTCCATCGCGAATATCGGGCAAAGCGCGGTTAGTAATAACCGACATCGAGTAGTCGAGATAAGAGGATTTCATCTCCTCTTCAAGGAAGATTGTTTCAATGCGTTGGCGCTCAAGATTCATCTATCGGTCCTTCGGTAACAGTCGTTTCTGGTCATTCTAACAGATTAAAAAGATACGCCGGAAGAGTACCAAAAGCAACAAAAAACAAGCCTGGCGACGCTTCGCACTTAACTGCCACACAACGAGTTACAAGATATAATCGAGACTGTGGCAAACTGTTGCAAATGAGATTCAGACAGGCACGAAATCGACTTATCTCTGGACAAAACGTGACAAGAGAGTATATTGACTACGGAGTACCAAACCTTTCGCGATCCGAAAGGATATCAATTTCCAAGTACTACCTGCAAATCCGCACTTGGCAACCAGACTACATACGCTGATGATTCTTCTGGGAATGGAATTTCGGGAGAAAATCGGTTCCAGATGTGTACGAACATCAACAAAACGATAGTTCGGATGTCGGGTTGCTCGTCCCGCCCACGTCGGGACTCGTGAACTCGACCTACAAGAACTGAATTAGCCATTTTCCTCTGAAAGAGTAGGTCGGAACCCCTTGCGGTTCCGACATTGACGGCAGAACCGCTAAAGGGTTCTGCCCTGCTACCGGGCACTTGCTAATGGCGAATTCGGAGACAGGTTCGCCCGACACCACACTAATAACATTGTTTGCTTTCTCAACTTACATAAGTATTCTTGAATGGATGAAGACACAACTCAAATTCTCATTTATGTTAGCGGTGTTAATCCTGTTGTCAGTGGGGTTGTTCTGGGACCAAGCTTATGCCTGTGACGAAACAGTTATTATCGATTCGGTTGAATACTCCGTAACCGAACTCTGGTGCGGTCGGGTGCTTGACTCCACAGCAATAGCCAAACCGGAACAGCTGGTGCAACTTCCGCAGGAATTGACTTACGAAGATTATCGAATCTACGTGCTTCCCGTTACCCGTGAAGCATTCGTAAATATGGCGGCGACTGCGCTGGAGGATTCGGTAGTGTTGCTGGCTGACTCAGGCTGGCGGTCATTGTCATTTCAGCGGCGTATTATTCGGAATCGGATGGCCGCCGGGGATAGTTTCGATAAAGTCCTCAACTCGGTGGCTCCTCCCGGCTATTCCGAGCACCATACCGGCCGGGCGATTGATCTCTGCCCCTCGGAAGCCCGGTTTGCCTTCACTGAAACCTACCTCTGGCTTGTGGCACATGCCGCTGAATTTGGTTTCTACGAGACTCTGCCCCAAGACCCCAAGGCACCCCTAACCTGGGAATCCTGGCACTGGACTTACCTTCCGGTGACAGATTCTTTATCTATCAAGTAGACTCCGAATTGGCCGATAATTAAATAATCGGCTATGATTTATAAGATTAATTTTTCAGAAGGTATCGTAGAGTTCGTCAAGAACCGCGGTCGAACGTTCCTGGAGGCGTCCGGACCAAAACAGGCTGTGGCCGCGGCGCGCGAACTGTTTCGACATACCCGTGACGAGCAGGTTAAATCGCTCGGTTCTGACCAGTATCTGGTAACGTTTAAAGTCTCTCTGGACTACAAAATGCACTTGGTTCGAACAACGGAGAAAGCAGTCAAGCACATCCGTGCCCTGGAACAGTATGCCAATAGCCGTTATCTGGACCGGTATATTGTCGCGATAGTGTACATGGAGACCGGAGAACCGGAATTCCTGGCTGATACCGACATCCGATCCGAAATATCAAGTCTGAGAAAAGCGGCTGTTGTGTCGCGCGAAGTGCCAAATGTTGTGAGCTTTATAGACTACGATATTGCCATCTACAACTATCTCGAGTTGAACAGCAAGAAAGGCTATCAGAGTCGGGTAGTACGCAACGTCAAGTCCTGATTCATTCACCCGCACCAACCAGCTGATTCACAGACAATCCGGCAACGGTACGCCGGATATGAATAAGTGATCAATCAGTAACGAAATGTCACTTATAGTAATGTCATCATAGGTCGGAATAGCACCGCCCGACTGATTGGCATCTGCTTCCTCAATCGAGCACAAATCCGATCCCGAAATGAACAAGTGGTCAATCAGCGTAGCAACATCGCCAATGGTCACTTCGTCCAGCGGATCGCAATTGACATTGCCGGTCGTTCCCACGCACGAGCAAGCATCACCGACTCCATCGGAATCGGCATCTTCCTGTCCCGGATTCCAGACCAGCGGGCAATTATCTGACGGGTCGAGAATAGTATCATCGTCGTCATCATCGTCGCAGACATCACCCAACCCATCACCGTCATTATCGTATTGCTCCAAATTCGCATGATCGGGACAGTTGTCACAGGCATCACCTAATCCATCGGCATCACTGTCGAGTTGGTTCAGATTATCGGTGAACGGACAATTATCGTCAACATCAACAACACTGTCATTATCATCATCATCGTCACAAACATCGCCGTAGCCATCCAAGTCAGCGTCTGCCTGACCGGGATTGACAACAAATTGGCAATTATCCGTACCATCAAGAATACCATCGCCATCATCATCATCATCGCAGGCATCACCTACACCGTTTTGGTTGGTATCCTCCTGAGAAGGGTTGGTTATTGTCGGACAATTATCCATAGCGTCCGGGACCCCGTCAGAATCTGCGTCCGGTAGACAGGTCAATGACACGGTCTCGCCGTGAACCCAAAAGAACGGAAAACCGGGCCGGGGTTCGGGCCAAAAATAGTACCAGCCGTACCACTGACCTCCATAATATTGAAACAGGTAACACAGCTCCGGAGTGGAGCTGATATCGAACATAATCGAGGGCAACAGGCCAGGCACCGGATCGGTGTATTCGATTCCGATGTAGAAGGGTCGCTCAACACACAGCACTGTTAGAAAATCAACTCGCCCGACTGCCGGTCGGCAGAAGGTAGCCGAATCGCATTCCACCGACTGGCGATAGAGTTCCACCCCGGGTCCGAGACAGCTGTCGGTGCCCGAATACAGATCGAATACCACTACATCGATTTGAACAGGCCACTTGAATAGGCGCGGGTCAAAGGAATCGTTGGGGTCGAGCATCGTGAAAGAAAATCCGGTAATCTCAAATGGGTAAGGCGATGGCTCACAGGCTACCGGATCAAAATAGGTTACGGTTCTCTGCCCTGATTCGTACGTAGAACTGTAACCCAGTATTGAGTCCTCGATAAAATGACGGTATAGCACACACTCAGTTTCAATGGCGGTCGCTGTCGGCAAATTCATACGATTATCGGCCCGAACGACAGATATTTCTCGTTCCACCGCGGCACCCGATACGCCGGGCAAGGAAGCGAATATGAATAGAGAGAGAGCGGTCGCAAACAATAGATTACGGTACATCGGCTTACCTCAACTGTCCGGCGAATTATCCGCCAATAAATTCGGGGCGTGTCGCCTGCCATGAAAACCCGGTGAGCGGTACAACGGCTACCCCAAAAGTGACTAACCGAACACGGTCGGGCAACCGGATTGGATGAACGGACTGAAGGTTTTTTCTTTTATTATTTCTTCTGTTTCCCTGGCCAATTCAAGAGATAATATACGATATACAAAGAGCTTGAGCAACCCCTTCATTGCCATACGAACAGGGCGCGACACCGACCCTGAGCGTTTACCAATCTGCACACAGATCAGCCTCAACTTCGAATCGGTGTCTGTGGTTGGAGATAACTATCTTACATCATACCTCACGAAAGCGACAAAGGCTCCTGAAAAGGCCAGTAGGATGTAGAACCCTATCAGTCCAAAATCAAGAATCATCGGTGCGATAGCTTCCGCCAGTCCAATATGTGGCGGACTAAATCGGGGAACATCGGAGACATCCAGTCCGGCGTTGTCACGATCGGCGTCAACCTTTAGACTTGAGGTGCCATCGGAGTCCATCATCACGGATATCATGATGCCCGGGGTATCACCAGCTTCAGCCTGTTTGGCATTGGCGTATTCGTTAAACTGATTGCGGTAAGTTGCCATCGCATCTTCGTTGCGCCGCTTGGCTTCGGTATCGGTTTCCGCCAGAGTCATAGCGGCGAGTTGATAAGCAGAAGCCGGTGACAACCGTGATAAACCCCATGCAACTTGTTGCTGATTGATTTTCTTCTGGCGGAGATCTTCCAACAATCGAGCTTCATATTGATCAACTTCCTGTCGCACGGCTGTTTCAATCGAATCCCATTGCTGATCGGCGGTCACCTTGCCGGAATCCCAATCCAACGAGGACATCTCCTCGAACATGGTGGCCCACTTCTCAGCGGCAAAGGCATCGCGCCGGGACTCTATCTCGGCAACTCGTGGAGCGTCGACCAGACCTCCAGCCGCCATCACACCGGCGCGTGGGATAATCATAACAAACAACACCCAGATCAAAAGCGCCGTCAGAAACGACACCGAGGACCGTCGTGTGACCGTGGACACAAACACACCGAGAATAATGAAGAATGTAAACAGCAAAAGCGAAAGCGCAATCAACATCACAATCTTGATCCAGTGGTCTGAGGTCAGCGGCACACCCATGACGATAACCAAAAGCAGGCTCAACAGAATCGGAATCCCCAACGGAATCGCCAAACCGAGCCACGAACCAATACATTTAGCTATAAGATACCTGGCACGCGGAACGGCATTGGCAAAAACCAGTTTAAGGGTACCGCTTTCACGCTCACCGTTGACCGCATCGTAAGTGAACTGGATAGCTATCAGCGACAAGACAAACATGACAATGAAAGCAAAATCGACAAAACGAAAGACAGCAAATATGGGATCATCAGAATAGACACTGTGCCGCAGTTTGACACCTTTATCGCTTGAGATAGATGACCATCGTCCGAGATCGTTGCTGAGACCGGAAACAAATATCTGCATAGGATCCGGTTCACGATAGCTTTTCGTATCCATCATAGCCCAACTGGTAGCTTCGCACAGTTCCTGACTGACCAGCGAAGTGGCTGTCTCATATTGTGAGACGGCGGCCTTGTATTCCCGCACGCCTGTATACACAGAAAGCAGGATAAGGATGGAACAGATCGCAAACGAACCAACAAACTTCGGACTTTGGATGATCGCTCTCAGTTCCTTTGTAATCAGGATGCCTAACATAACTATTCTCCAAGACTAAGCATTATCTTACATCGTACCGTGCAAAAGCGACAAAGGCTCCCGCGAAAAAAACCAGGTTGAAAACCGCGAGCAAACCTATGTCAACCGCGGAAGCGTCAACTGCCGCCGCAAGTTCAGACGGTGTATATTCAAAAGCAGGCATCTCTCTTGGGTCGATCCGCTCCGGTTCCTCCGGCTCGGCATCGGAATCATGCGTAATAATCCGCACCGCGGCACCTGAGTTGAACCCTGTTTTTTCTTTTTTGAAATCACCGAACACACTGCTGTAGGCAAGCGACTCCCGATAAAACTGGTCTTTGAGACTAACCGAAGTTCCCGCCAGATTGGAGATCGCTAAAGAGAGCGAAGCGGTGGGCGACAGACGTGCCAGAGCTAAAGCTAAACTGCTCTGAGTCTGTTGGCGGTTGCGACGGTCCTCGTTCAGGCGACCGGACAACTCCATCATTTTAGAGTCACGAACCCCATGGAGTGAATCCATATAGGCATTGAGTTTCTGGATCGGATCGGTATCCTGTTCGCTCATACTGATTGACATATTGGCCAAACCATCAAGGTATTCTTCGCGCAACTGCAAACCATAAGTTGCTTTCTGTGAAGCAATCTCATCCACGGACGGCACATCGACTGTCCGCGCCGCCATCAGCACCGAAACTTTTGGAATAATCAAGACACTGATAATCCAAACGACCAAAAGAACGAGAAAAGAATTCGA
Source organism: Candidatus Zixiibacteriota bacterium (assembly GCA_021163775.1). Taxonomy (GTDB): domain Bacteria; phylum Zixibacteria; class MSB-5A5; order GN15; family FEB-12; genus JAGGTI01. Next base: position 32,007 of record JAGGTI010000066.1, on the reverse strand, counting down.
GGATCGGTGTGTCATCGCCGACACACAAACCGACATAGTCAGGAAAACACCAAAGTAGAGATAGCCGGTGATAAGGATCAAGCCAAGCCTGGCCCAATCAGATCCTGTCAGCGGCACACCCATCAATGGCAACAGAAGGACACCGACCGCGGTGGCAATCGCCAGCGTCACCCCAAGAACAATCACCGATCCGACCATCTTCCCCAATATGTAAGTCGCCCGTGGTACTGCGTTGGCGAATGACAATCTCAGGGTACCACGTTCCTTCTCGCCACTGATCGCATCGTACCCCAACAGGATTGCAAACAACGAAAGAATCACTTTGAAAATGAACTCCAGATCAAGAAAGCGAAAAACTGCGTAGATTGGATCTTCGTTATAACGACTATCCTGAGTCACCGGTTCGCCTCTCCCCCGCACCACGGCGGTGCGACCGATATCGTTCGAGACTCCCGACACCAGCGACGCCAACGCCTGCGGCGGCAGAAAAACTTTGGCTTCGCCAACTGCGTTCCAATCGGTGTTGCTTTCTAATTGTCGCAGATTTTGGCTGACCGAAGCCTCATACTGCGACCTATGGAGATTATACCGAGCCGCTCCCGCATAGAACGCAACAATGATCAACACAGCACAGGCACCAAATGTAATAGCAAACTTGGTGGAACCGATCAGGTCACGGATTTCTTTACCAACGATAGTCTTAAACATAACTTGTCTCCGACGGTGACGCATCGCCGTTGTGTCCTGCCATGTATTGCATGTATATAGCCTCAAGATCACGACCTGCCAGGTCGGCCGCTTTGGTCTGCATAATCATCCTGCCCTTATCCATAATAGCGACCACATCGGCGACTTCCCTGGCTCGGAAGATATCATGGGTTGACATCAGGATCGCCTTACCTTCAGAACGGAGTTCCTCGAGCAACTTCATAAAATCACGACCGGCTTTCGGGTCAAGACCGGCGGTCGGTTCATCCAATAGAATCGCTGGCGCATCTTTGAGAATGGCAATGGCAATACCACACTTCTGGCGCATACCTTTGGAGAAATCCCTGAGCTTCCCGCGATGAAACTCACGCTCAAGACCAACACGATCCAACACCCGGTGGTAATCATCGGCAGTGTAATCGGTTTTATTCCCCAATCGAGCGAAAAAGTCCAGATTCTGAAGTGCTGTAAAATTTGGGTACAGTGTTACGTTTTCCGACACAAAAGCAACTTTCTCTTTGGCGAGTAACGGTTGCTTATGGGATGGAATTCCGCAGACTCTCGCTTCCCCCTGAGTCGGCTCCAATAAATTCAAAAATAGGTTGATGGTAGTGGTCTTGCCGGCACCGTTGCCACCCAAAATAGCAAAAAGCTGACCAGCCTCAATAGCGAACGATACATTATCAAGCGCAAGAACACCATCTTCGTAGCGTTTGGTCAGGCCAATAGCTTCCAGAGGGGGCTGTTTGGTGTTCAGAGGAGTATTCACTTAATACCTCACATATGTTTCAATACGTTCTTATTTTCTTGATAGTCTAACGCCGAAAACAACAATGCCACCAACCAACCCAATCAAGGCCAGAACAATAACAATCGTACCGACTACGTTTGTTTCGGGACGTACTTCAATCGTAACCGTCTTGTCCAAACCGTTGACCGGCTGACTATTAGATGTCGCACTGGTGCGCAGGCGTACTTCGTACTTGCCCGGAGATATGTCCTCGGGTGGCGTGAAGGCAAGATCAACCCTGGTCTCCTCGCCTATAGCGATAGCCGGAATTGAGCCGGGTGTGATTTCCCGGGTCCAGCCCAATGGTATATCAGCGCGCACTTCGGTGTTATCGAGACGGCGACTGCCTTCGTTGACAATATCCATAAACATAGCCACCGACTCACCTGCTTGAATCGAATAATACAATTGCTGAGAACGAACCAGAATCTTACCGATACCGCGCGGTATCAACTCCAGTCGCACATAGCCAACATCAAGATCTTCCAGTTCCGCTTCAGTCCACGTGCGGGAGGTCAGTTGTGGAAGTTCACGTAGTTTCTCACGCGGAACGATCAGAACGTAGAACGGCATAGCGGCGTCCATAACAACATCATCAGTCTGCCGATCGGGCAGAGACACTTCAAGCGAAGCTCGTTTCGTGCGACTGCTTTCAGTGAACTTTAGCTGGCTAAGTCGAGCCGAGCCCGAGAAGTTCTTAAACACTCTGGTCATCGTCGGTGGCAAATTAACAACTTCGAGAGAAAATGTATTATCAGTACCACTGAACAGTTCCAGGGTGAGATCAAAATTGGCCGATTCTCCCAAATCAACTTCCTGAGAAAACTGTTCTGATTGTACCAACACCCGATTGGCGGTGACATCTTTTTGCAGGAATATCTTCATCGTGCGCTGGTTGCCGTTGGCATAGACCAGAAAAACCGTCACAGCATCGAGGTCTTGAAGTAACGTGAAATCTATCTCTTGTGGTTCACCGTAACGTAGCTGATCGATCTTGGCCTCATATGGTTGACTGATGATAGCATCGTCACTATTGAGCAGGCTGATATAGATATTATGGGTGACATCGGGCTGTAGCGAACGAAACAGTTGATCGTCACTGCCAACCAATTGTCGAAACTCCTCAGTCCCACCGGAGGTATTGGCCAGTGTGATGCGTACATGTTTGCATCCATCCTTGGCCTGGTACTTGATAGCTTTTGTCACCGAAATATACTGTTCCTCAAACAGGACAGCCAATAGCGACTGCTGGTAGTTAACTTCGGCTTCCGAGTAAACCTGCCGGGCCTGATTCAGCTCTGCGAAAGAAATCATCTCGGACTCAAACAATTCCTGTTGTCGTTCAAGTTCCTGGCGTGCTATTTCGTAATTCTCCTTAGCACGCTTGAGACCTAACAAGCGATATTGATCATCGCGCTGATTGAAAAAACCCGAACCCTGCGCCATTGACTGTATGGGTATGAGCAATCCAAGTAATACACAGGCAACAATGTAGCATTTAATCTGGGACACGTTAGTACATCCTGTCTATCTTTTTATGATCTTCACACGGTTGCCGGATTGTTTCGGCTTCTCGAATGTAAGTTCAGTTTCGGAGTTGTCACGAATCAGGCTAAGAGTAACTTTACTGCCGGCAGGTATCTGGTCAAATTGATCGACAAACTCGGCCACTTTGGTGATTGACTGACCCTGAAGGGCAGTCAGGATATCCCCGACGCGCAACTTAATCGGCGGTGCCAACTGGGGTGGCAGTTCGATGATCTCCATTACGCTTATTTGTCCATCACTATCGTCAAGCATCGCCGCCAGTTCTATGCAGGGAACAACACCCTCACCACCCATAAATTTCATCATAACAGGCCCGTCCCTGCCGGGTTCACTGGATTCTAAATCGTTTTTAATCTCAACATAGGTAGCGGCCAACTCTTTGGCCGCGAGCCGGTCTCCCTCAGTGCCAATCTCGAACCCGACTACTCTGGGAGAATTTGATCGCCGCACAGCAAATTTTACTTCATCACCAACTTCCAGCGAATTGAACAATTCGCGCAAAGTCGATACCGATTCAAGCCGTTGACCATTAGCCGCCATAATGACATCACCGGGCTGAAGATCAACTACTCGGTATTTCTCTAAGCGTCCGCCTGCCGGTGTGATTTCAATTACCCTGAGACCGTCGTGACTGGAAACTATCACGGCTCCTAGTTCCGGGATTTCGAATCGATCCATATCGACGCCATTCAGTTGCGCTGTTTCATCAGCTACTAACGGCACCGAGGTAAGAATCACCCCGAACAGAAAGACTGTTATCCCAATACGAAAGTGTGTTATTGTTTGTCTGCTTGTTATCATCGTAATCTCCTATAGTTGATTCTCTGTACGGTATGATAACCAACCGGTTCTCGCCGCCGCAGTTAAGGTTCGTTATGGTTTGTTAACAAATGTTAATTGAGGTGTTTACTGACCTGCGTTTGCCGTATACTATCATTGGTATGGCTATGACACAGAAAACAGTTCGACTGGTCGTTGCTGTAATGGTGATCTCTCTGACGGGGTTGGTGGCCCTGCAGGTGTCATTGTTAGCTGACGCCTTTGCATCGAAGGAAGCATCACTTCGACGTAACGTGCAGGCCGCCCTGAGTTCAGTCGCACAACATCTCGAAACAGCCGAGACGGTAAGTGCCACCCTTCGGGTTGTGGGCGATGCCACCGAGATTGTGATAGCCGCCCATGGCTCGCCGACAGAAATATCCTATCTGGACAGCGTATCCCTGACCGATCACGGTTTTCCACAAAGAATGATGCAAGCCGATATTCAATACTTCGCACAATCCCGCCCTCAAATGATCGGGGTGTTTTGCGATACACCGATGCTACTTACTAAATCGCACGAAACCTATGTTGAACGAATCGACACTGTGTCGTTCGACACCGAGACTGGTGATTCCGATTCGACTTTCCTGCTGGTTCGCTACACAATGGACAGCACCGGCACAGTCTTGCGCAGTCAGGTTGAAGGCGATGACAGCTCCGACTTTAGAGAGATGATTGACAGTACTCGTATAAATATCATATCACGAGTTATGGATAGACTGGTTACCGACCAAAATCTACCAATTGAGGAACGAGTTGACAGTACCCGCCTTGATTCGCTTATCCGTGACGCTCTGGACAAATACGGAATTGAGCTGGAACCAGTCTACGGAGTCGTGCTCGAATCTGATAGTTCACTGCACTTACAACAACCGCGGAGTTTCGAGGACAAACTGCGCGAGTCTGAATTTCAAGCCGCACTCTTCCCCAATGATTTCCTTGCCGTTCCGGCCAGTCTGGCAATCTATTTTCCTGAACGAGGGGTTTATCTGTTTAAACAGATAGGACCGATGCTGGCCGCGACAACCCTGTTTATGTTGGTGGTTGTATTCGGCTTCACTTATACTGTCCGAACGCTTGTGGCTCAGAGACGAACATCACACCAAATGGTCGACTTTGTGAACAATATGACCCACGAATTCAAAACCCCAATTTCGACGGTGGCACTGGCGTGCGAGGCTATTCTCAGAGAGGATGTTATCTCCGACACCGACCGGGTGGCTAAGTTTTCACACATGATTCAGGATGAAAACCGGAGGATGCGTCACCAAGTCGATAAGATTCTTCAGATGGCCGCGCTCGAAGAAACCCGGGGCAAACTGAAACTAACGGCAATCAATGTCCATGATGTTATCAGTAACGCGGTCGACAGTATCGACCTTCAGGTTCAAAAACGTGGTGGCCGGATAGAGTGTCAACTTAACAGTCGCCGGCCGATCATACCGGCCGATGAAATCCACCTGACCGGCATCATCTACAATCTGCTGGATAACGCCAACAAGTACTCCCTGGATACACCGGAAATAACAGTGAGCACGGACGATACCCCCAACGGTTTAAAAATTGTTGTCGAGGATCGCGGCCTGGGGCTTTCACCGGAGAACGCACGACAAGTTTTCGACAAATACTTTCGAGTGACTCACGGCAACATCCACGATGTCAAAGGTTTTGGGCTGGGCCTCAGCTACGTCTATCTCATGATTAAGGCCCATGGGGGCAATATCACAGTTGACAGCAAACTCGGCCGAGGTACGCGAATGGTCGTATTGTTTCCGCTAATGTCAAATCACGATATCAACGAGTCGGAGGGTGACTCATGAGTAAGGCCATTTTGTTATTGGAGGATGACCCCAACCTGGGCCTGGTCGTACAGGAGCATTTGCAGATGAACGGCTATGAAGTCACCCTCTGTGTCAATGGCGAAGCGGGCCTGGTCGAGTTTGGCAAAAACACTTTCGCTCTCTGTTTGGTCGACGTCATGATGCCTATAATGGATGGCTTTGCCTTTGCACGCGAAGTCCGATGCCGGGACACCGACATACCGCTGATCTTCCTGACCGCCAAATCACTCAAGGCCGACAAGATCGAGGGTTTTCAGATCGGGTGTGATGACTATATCACCAAACCATTCTCGGTTGAAGAACTATTGTTGCGTATCGGGGCAGTACTGCGAAGAAGTAGCGGAAATCCGGCAGAAGACACCCGCACTCAGTTTGAGGTTGGTGCCTATTCGTTTGATTCGCTGACACGCGTACTCAAGATCAATGACCGGGAACAACGGCTCACTCACAAAGAAACTGAACTGCTCCGACTTCTATGCCTGCACCAGAACCAAACTCTGGAAAGAAACCTTGCCCTTCGCGAAATATGGGGTGATGAGAGTTACTTCAACGCCCGGAGTATGGACGTCTTCATTTCAAAATTGAGAAAACATCTCAAAGATGATGACCACATCGAAATTTCAAGTATTCATGGGATCGGCTTCAAACTCACCGTTAGCTGAACTGATCCAATGTCGACAGCAGGTCATCGACCAACAACGTTGACGTATCGTGGACTTCTTCATCGAGACGGCGACAACCTTCCAGCAGAATAGCGTCGTTGGAATCGCTGGTATTTGGTTCGGGAATATCTTCGGACGTAACAGGCTCCAGGCTCCAGACTCCCTTCCTCCAGCCGAGCGCACAGTAGACAGCCTCGGCGCCGACTACCTCGTCGCATTCGGCATAGGTGATCTGACCCTTGTTGAGATAAATTGTAAGTTGCTGACCCTGACCGGTAACACTGAGCCGAGATGTTTTCCCAGTCGGGCCCATCGCCTGCAAGAGATCGATAACATTCATATCATTGAGCGAACCGTGGGTTCCCAATTGCTGGAGAATATCATGGCGACGACGACGTTCACGACTGATACGATCCCGAGTTCGCCTGAGCTTTATCATCAACAGATCTAATACATTCTTGGAATCTATGATATCCTCAAACCCGGCCCGGAGCAAATCGCCGATCTCCCGCTTCTCGGGATTGTCGATTATCAAGAACGTGGCATGGTCTGCAATCGAATGGTTACCATCGGTCAATTGCCTCAGAATTGCACTCACAGTCGACCTGTCACCGGGCACCTGAATAACCCGAATATGAGGTTTATACCTCAAGGTTGATTCGACGAAATCTTCAGTGGTATGCACTACCGTAACCAAATATCCCTGGTATTGCAGGATCTGGCCCAAAGTGGGGACATCACCTTCAGCTACATCTAATAGCAATAACCGGCATTCTTTGTTGGTTATCGGTTCCGATGCGTCTGGGGGGCTTGTCTGCTCAGTACCCAATTCGAGATTCAATGATGACTGAGGAATCATTTCGTCGGCTGAGTCGTTCTCCGTTTCACATTGATCCGGTAATGATTGTCGGTAGTGTTTCAGGATCGCGAGGCGTAACGTAGTACCAAGCGCTATATACAACTCGACAGTTATATTGGGCAACAAACGAACCAGGTTTTCTCGCAAAAACCCCTGACGTGGATTCTCGCAGACAATTTTGACTATCCCGGCTGACTGATCAAAATGGAATGGAATCACCTGATAGTCCAGAACCACTTCCGATGACAAAAGCCCGAGCGCGGCCTCAGAAATGTCCAATCCCGATAGAGCGATACCAGGACAGCGAAACTGCTCGGCCAGGGCAGTAACCAAGTCAGATTCACTAACATAACCGAAACGGAACAGATGAATTTCCAAACGGCCACCATGTGTCCGCTGGTAATCTATCGCTTCCTGGACCTGCTCCTGGCTGGCCAGATTGTTTTTAACCAAATATACGTCGAGGCGCATGGGTATCACTCCAAGGCAGAACCGCCAGGCGGCAACATCTGCCAACTATTCATAATTTTCGGTAAATTGAGCCGCAAATCAAGCAGTAGTATGAATCTTTTCGGAAAATAATGGTTATGATAGCCTCTTGCTGAGGCTATCACTCAGGAGGCCATAGAGTTGGCTTCATGGTACCCAATGGTCGTTCGCCAATGAAAAAGCGGCCGGCCGACTCCTGTCGGCACGACCGCTCATTGATCCTGTTTCAGCAAATCAGAGACAATCAGCCAAGCCAAGACTCGAACCAGTAATGAACAAATAATCTATCAGCATCGATATGTCTCCGATAGTTATATCGTTACAGGTCGGATCAGCACCACCGGACTGGTTGATGTCAGCTTCCTTCAGGCAACCGATGATACCGTCACAGGCACCAGTGATGAACTTGGCGTCGATCATGACACTGATATCACCGATAGTCGGTTCATCACCGCCAACACCGTTCGCGTCACCAACTCTGCCCTGACAACAGGTAGGGTCGGAACAGCTTGGAGCTAAATGATCGACACACCATTGTCGCGCCTTCAGAATGTTGGCCTCGAGATCGGTAATAGTTCCGGTTCGAACAGTGCTGAGCGCCGAGTAGATATTGAGAGTGTCATCAGGACCGATAGTCTCTCCGGCGACAAATGACATAAGCGAATACTGGTCGGCAACATTCGTATTCGGACTATAGCCCGACTGCTGCATTCTGTCATATGTCTCCTGAGCCACAAAACCGCCTGTTGGCCAGACATCATTAGCGTTCAATCCCGTATAGGCGCCCACTGGTCCAACCGCAGTATCTACGCAGTCCTCATTGGCACGAGTGATACCGAGAAAACTCTGACCACCGAAGCGTGAAGTGTTATCGACACATCCAATTCCGGTGCCGCTGAGACATATCAGTTTGGCATCGCTACTGGAATCACCAACATTGTCAGCTCCGCTACTCGCAGGGATATCCCAGTCGATAGCATTGCCAATCGCCACGTTAGCGTGAGTCTGTCCATCCCACGAGAACACTTTCAGACACTGAATAACGAACCCGCAGGTATCGGGATGTGTTGGCGCGTACCAGGTCATCTCAAGCGCCAGCGCGCCGTCGTTTGTGGCAAACGTTCCGCTTCCAAACATTTCGTAGTCCGCAGTAGTAGTGGTCGGCGACTTAGGCAAACCGTCAATTGGTCGCCGGAAGCGATCATTGCCGTGCATGAAATAGTCGGCTATGTACTCACTGCCGGTATAACGTGTAATAATCGGACTGCCATCGTAAAGATAGATTGACTCACAGTCACCCTGATTCCAGTAGTCCAGACTCGCTGTGCTGGAATTATTACCAAAGTTGCCCATATGACTGACATTCAACTGCAGGCAGGAGCTGGTTACGGTATCGTACTCCGCGGCTACCGCAATCAGTTCACATGCGTCACCGATTCCATCTAAATCAGCATCCGCCTGATCGGGATTGTAAATATCGGGACAGTTATCTTCGGGACAGGTAGCCGAGACATATCCCGGATTGCCGAAACCGTCGCCATCGGGGTCAACGCAGTCATCGCAGACATCGCCCACACCGTCATTGTCAATATCGAGTTGATCTGCGTTTGCCAGATTGGGACAGTTATCGCAGGCGTCGTTGATGCCATCGCTGTCGCTGTCAGGGCCATCAGGACACGGCACCATCGTTGAGAACATTGACCGGCCATGCGTGCCAGCGACCAGTTTGCGCGTGCGGCTGTTCATGACCAGATCGGCAACCGCTGTGATCGGCATACCAGTACCCAGCGGCAACCAGGAACCACCGAGATCTTCGGTCACATAGACTCCAACATCGCTACCGACATAAAGTGTTTGATTGTCGTGCGGATCGATAATCACATCGTTAAGAGGCGCGTCCGGCAGATCGCTCGATATATCTGCCCAGGAAGCGCCGTAGTTGTCGGTGCGCCAGATATGTGGTAACCTGTCGCCATCAGTCAGGTAGCCGGATATCGTCACATAGCAGATCGAAGCATCGGTAGGTTCGACCGTAAGACGAGTGACCCACCTGTCAGGGAGAGCCCCCCCAACATCGATCCAGTTGGAACCACCATCGGTGGTAACCCATACTGCCCCAACCCGCGATGCGGCATATACAACCTGGCCATCACTCTTAGCCGATGCAATAGTCGTCAGGTAGTTGCCACTGAGACTGCCACTGATGGCGGTCCAGTTCTCGGCACCATCGGTGGTCTTGTAGACCCGGTCGGTGCCATAGTAGAGTACTGTGGGATCACTCTGATCCATCTCAATTGGAGTATTCCAACCGTGCGGCTCATCATCACCTGGGTCGATCCCATTCTGCGCCCAGGTAAAACTGTTCCCACAGTCGACCGATTTCACAAGATTGCCGAACTGAGATTCGGCATAGATGATATCCGAGTTGGTGTAATCGACCAGAGTGTAAAAGCCATCGCCGCCATAGATACGGGTCCAGTCACCAGTAGCGCCGGTCACAGTTCGCAAGGTCCCGTTATCCTGGGTTCCACCATAGAGCCGCTCGGGGTTGTTGTGATCCATAGTGATGGCATAGAACTGGGTGTTATCCATGTTACGATAGACCGTCCAGTAATCTCCACCATTGCTGGAGTAGTTGACACCACCGTCACAGCCACCGTACAGAACATCATTGTCGCCGGGCGAGATATATAGTGCATGATGATCGACATGCGTCTGGTTCGTTATGTTGAACCAGTTACTGCCGCCATCGGTAGTTTTCCAAAGTGTAACGCCCAGAGAATAAACAGTGTTTGGATCGCCGGGGGCAACGCGTACCTGACCGAAATACCAGCCAAACCCACCAAAGGTATCAACCAGATCCCCGTCGTTGGTCTGAGTCCAGGAGACTCCCAGATCATCACTACGATACAGTCCATACAGTCTCTGGTCGTTATCGATGATGAGCGCGTAGGCTCTGCTCGACGAAGGATCAATGGTGACTCCGATGCGACCGAGATCGCTCGATGCGGGCAGGCCGCTCGTGCCGTTGGTTATCTCGCTCCAACTGCCAACATCACCGTGGCTGGCGGATCTATAAAGCCTACTGGTGGCCCCGGATGTAAACCACCATGTCGAGGCCAACACAACTCCGGTAGACGGGTGAATGGCTACATCAACACACCCGGTTCCATCATCCACATAGAGAACCTGAGTCCAGCTTACCCCACCGTCCTCGGTTCTATACAAACCCCGATCAGGTCCGTCGGGAGCAAACCTCGGCCCCTGAATGGCGACAAATACTCGCAGTGAATTGGTCGGATCAACGACAATCTTACCAGTACGTGCCGTTGGCAACAAAAGCATATTGTTCCAGGTCAGACCGGCATCAGTACTCTTGTAGATTCCGTCTGCCTCATATGAGTCAATCGAAGCTGACGCTTCGCCCGGTCCAACCCAGATCGTATTGCCGTCGTTCGGATCAACCGCCAGTGCACCCATTGAATAGGTGCCGTCTTCTCCAAAGACAATCGTCCATGTAGCTCCCAGATCAGTAGTCTTATAGACACCGCCCGACGCAGAACCGACATAGAAAGTGTTCGGGTCGGTGGGATGCACATCGATACAAGTAATTCGCCCTGGAATATTCGTCGGTCCGGCCGACTCCCACACTGCCGCCTCGACACCAAGCGATACCACCTGACGCCGCTTACTTAACTTGGCTTCAGCCACCGCTTCGCGATACTGCTCGTTTGGAATATGATCATAGGGATAGGCCCGCTGTTCGTAAAAGTAGTTTGAGGGCTGTCGTTTCAGCTTGGGCAGTTTGTTGAAGCGTTTGTGTTCGTAGTAGGCTTGTTCCTCCGGATCAAGATCCCACGGGTTTTTCTCACCGGGAGACAAGAGCACAATAACAGCCAGAGCGCAACAGACGGCGAGCAATCCAAAGCCAACGAGTTTCCTCATGCCAAGACCTTTCTTCTCAATTGTCGATGACCGGGACAAGGCTCATCACAAATAGTGAGCACAGGCTGGACATAGCTTGTTAGTAAGACGTACGAACTTACCCTGTCCCTTTAGAACAGTATAAGCGACAATTTGATTTCAGTCAATCAAAAGTGGACACGGCCTGTCTGATACCGGCAAAACTGTCGGGCAATGTAAATCGGCACAACCACCCGAACGCCATAGTAAGCGAGACGCTCCAGCATCTCCATAATATTGACCATCCAAAACGGACGGCTCATCGAGGTAATTTGTCCCAGAAGGTTACCCTGTGACACGGTCGAATTCGTCGCGGCTGTTGACATGCAGATTCCTAAAATGTGAGATTAACATAGGGCGGTAAAAAACGAAGATATGCTCGGCGAGTCAACTGCGATCGTTTGACAGTTCGGAACATAACTATCCAAAGATAACAAAAACCGCACCAATGACCCCCAAACCGATCGCCACCATACGTATTGAGGTTATCTTTTCTTTCAAGAACAAAGCGGCAAATATAAAAATAAATATGTTGCTGGTTTGACTTAAAGCCGCCGCTGTGGAGGCCTGGGTGTATTTCATACCACCCAACCAAACAATCATTGACAAATATGCGCCTAGAAATGAACCGGACACCGTGTACACCCAGCGTTGGGGTGCTATAATCGAAGCGGCGATAGCCCTCCGAGCCGGATGAACCATCCACACTATCATCAATATGATCAGACCGCCAACAAGCCGCACTTCCGTAGCCCACAAAAGTGGTGAATTGTTCAATAACGGTTTGATCATAACGATACCCACCGCCATAGTAATCATCGCCAACACTCCCCATGTAACCCCGAAAAGCAAATGCCGGCGATCAGTGATGGTTTCGTGCTTCTCAACAATAATTGACAGAACCGCCGACACGATGAGCGTAGTGCCGATAATCTGCAAGACGGTCAGGGATTCCCCAAGAAATATAATGGACAGACTAATAATGCTCGGACTATACATACAGTCAATAATGGCTGATCGTCCGGCGCCAAGGACATTAAGACTCTTGAAAAATAATGTGTCCGCGACACCGATACCTAACGCGCCACTGGCCAGCAGTAGCCAATATTCACTGGCGGGCACATCACGAAGCAGAGTCTCTCCAAACAACCAAGTGGTCGGAATTATTAGAATAATTGCCAACGCACCTTTGAAGAAGTTGAGGCCTATCGGATGCACCACCTCGCCACTCTTCTTGAACAGAATAACCGCAAAAGCCCAGATAACGGCGGAGGACAGTGCCAGCGCCTCACCTAAATATGTTTCTAGTCCAACCATAATTAGCACACAATGTAAGAAACAAGACCAGGTATTCCAAATGCGATTGCACACTATGTTTAGACAGATTGTTCTGTGTCGTCAGACGACCCTGCCTGACGGTTCGGGCTGTTGGGAGTCGGGCAGAATCGCCCGATACCACTTGGTACCCCACCCAACGAGTGGGCTTGTGTTGTGAAACAGCATAAAACAGGAGAGGCTTCGACAAGCTCAGCCTGACTTGATTGTAGCGTTTTGTGCGTGGTTTTGTGCGCCACGAGGATCTGGGGCAAACGGGACATCTGCCGCACACGACCGCACACGCAACAACAAAGCGGCCACCCCAAATCGGAGTGGCCGCCAAATACTGTCGGCTAATAAATTAACCGAAAAAACCTAAGAAGCTGTCTAGAAACAGGCGTTCAAACCAAGGCTTGGACCAGTGATGAACAGGTAATCAATCAAAATCGAAATGTCACCGATCGTGACATCAGCACAGGTCGCCGCGTTGGGCGGACCCGACTGGTTGATATCGCTTTCATCAAGACACTCTAAGATTCCAGCACAACTGCCGGTAATGAACTTGGCATCGATCATGACACTAACGTCACCGATCGTCGGCTCATCAACACCAGAACCGTTGGCATCACCAACACGACCAACACAGCAACCGGCGCTACAGCCGCGAATCGTCTCGGTATACCAAACTTTGGCGTAAGACACCTGAGCCTCAAGATCAGACAGGGTGCCATTACGGACCGTTGTAAGGACTGTCCAGTAGTTCAGTGTATCAGTAGCACCAAGGTCGTAGTCATGAACATAAGTGAACCAAATCGCCTGATCACTTTCTTCCCCAGCAGGTTCCTTAGCATTCAAACCAGACACTAAAACCGAGTCCCACCAAAGATCAACCATAGGCTGACTAGGATTGAGTGGAACCCCACCGCGAGTATTGGTGGTATCTTCCATCAGAAGCTGGTTGTAAGCTTTGAAACCAAAATAGTCACTACCGTTTACACAGTCGTTGGCTTGCCATTCAGCAGAAGTGTAACCGCCACCGAAAGCTTCCGTAGCGTACCGGTTAACATTAGGCTGGCAGTTTACAGAACCTACCGTGTCCGTACCCTGCATATAGACAAAACTGCTATTCTTACCACTCATATTTTCCGGAACCTCGTCAGCCGGCACATCCCAGTCACACACGTTACCGATAGTAACATGATTATGAGCGGCACCGTCACCAGAGTACACTTTCGTGTTCACAATAACAAAATTGATAATATCGTTAGTCGGGTCAGCAGAACGCGGGCCATAAACAGTACGCTCCATGGCAATCGTGGTGTCACGGTTGACAAAAACACCGGTGTAAACAGAGTCATAATCATTACCATTACCACCAGTACCCAGACCGCCAGTAATACTACCCTTGGTACCGATCGGATCCCAACCGGTCGCGTCACCCTGGTTGGCATCGTTGGTTGACTGGGTCAGCATGGCGTTAGTACCGTCACTGGCATCAGCCAGAATTGTAAAGGCCGTTGAGCCCATCAGGTAGTAGCCGTCACGATCCCGCTCACCACACTCTGTTTCCGCTTCAACATAGTCAAGGTTAACCAGACCACTACTTCCAGCACCCCAACCGAGGTCACCGCTATTACCGACGGCCAGCGCAACACATTCACCTTCAGGAGGAAAATATACATCAAACATGTTTGCATGGGTCATGACTGTATCCCAAAGCACCGGCTCAACTTCGACCGCGGCCAGAACATGAATCGGAATACTGAGGGAATCTTTATTGAAAGCATCCGAGAGTAACCAAATCTCACCATCAAGCCAGGTATTTGTACTTAGACCTGAAGCATTGATGTTAATATTAAAATTAGCCGTATTATTTACCCCGGCGGTTACCTGGAATGGAACAGTGGGAGTTGGGCTTTCACTCACACTCAACCAGCCGCTACCGGAGGTTTCCACAAATCCGATTTCGGTTACATTAAGCGTCACGTTACCTTCGTTGGTAACAGTAGCTTGAATAGCATTTGCCTGACCAAGCTCGACCCATTCCGGCCAGATAATGCTGGACGGCCGTGCGTCGATAAGAGAGGCCTCAACCGGCTCAACACAAGCCAAACGAACCCACTTCTCGGAATTGAACAAACCATATTCGTTGCCACCACGCGTATCCTGCACAAATCCACCTGGAATCTGGTCATCCATATACTCCAGATTGAGATACCATCCACCATCGTAAGGCGGTTCGCCTTCGGGCGTAAGGTCAACAACGGCATCTACCGGCCAGGTCAGGCTAAGACCGGTCTCGTCGAGGGCATAAGCCTCAACGGCCGGTTTGTACTCGTTACCACATGGGCCTTCGGAGTCATCCCACTCCGCAAGACCACAGCGCGGGGTATGAGTTGCGGAAATACTTCGGGCGGGATCCCAAAGATCCGGGGTACTCATCTGGGCGACCGACATCATGACCTCCCAGTTAGCCGCGGCAATACGTTCAACTCTAACGGCGCAATCTTCCATCAGTTCGGGCTGAATGGTGTAATCACCGTGGTTGACCCATTCCTGCATCTGGTTCCAAACGATATAGAGCTTACCGTCACATTCAGAGATCCAGATAAAAGCAATGTAACCAGAATACTGGCCACCAAAACCACAGTGCAGGGTGTTGATCGAACCAGTCAGGTAATCATCATTGAGGTACGTACCACGGGCCATCCGGATAATATTACCGGTGTTACGAGACCAGTGAAAGATATCGGTGTCAAAATCGTTCCAGTTGAATCCATCAAAGTACGGATCGGCCGAGGTACCGGTACCGGTCCAGATGATATGCAGATCGTCGTTGGAATCGTACAGAGCCGGTGATTCAACCCAAGCCTTGAAGTGATTGGGGTCGCCACCAATAGCGTTCTGGTAAGTTGTTACGTTAACTTTGGGATTCCAGGTCAGTCCGTAGTCTGTGGACTCCTTGTAGAACACATCGGTGTCATACTCATTATTGAGCAGGTTGCCATAGTATCCCGGATTGGAGTAAGATATGCAGACCTTACCGGATACCGGTGAAGCCGCCAAGGTAACACCGTTAGTGCTGTAAACCTGCATGATACTATCCAGCACGACACCTGAACTCCAACTGCCGTCGCCAGAGGCATCACCCACCTTACGATAGTAGGTGAAAATCAAATAGGCGTTGCCAGTTACATAATCGTTGCTTGCCGGTCCGTAGACAGGCTCTGATTCTGCCAGAATCGCATGAGTTATTGTATTGGCACCATCAAATTGAGTAGTGATCTCCGGTTGCTCCGAATAGTGGCCATCATCAGGTGTGCCAAAATGGACACGGTAGACGGTGGTATCGATGAACGTAGTATTAATCCCCGACCGAGGGTCATAGACGCAGTTGAACGGCGCACCCTGGAAGTAAAACATATTGTCACCGATGAAGTCGTCACCCAGAGAAGAGAAGAACCTGGAAGTCGCGGCAATCACAACATTGGTATTGCCGAGAACCGCCATATTAGCCCATTTACCATAACCAAATTCATCTGTACTCTGCAAGTCACAGCCGCCATCCTGACCGCGTGGCCAGTTGTTGGAAGTTACGGCGGCATCATAGACATTATAGCCCGTTAATATCGGAGAGGCATGAGGATCGCCGTCGACAGTGTCGATGACACTCTCATAAACGAAGTGCACGCCAGCCTGAGCCGAAGTACCTATTTCGCCGTTCCAATAGTGGCTGATATAGCGGCCAATTGGGAAACCGTACTGCATGTCATCGAAAGTGAGATCGATACTCACCCCAACACCAATACCGGCATCCGGTGATGTCGCGGTACCGACGGTCCGACGCAATGGATTAGTTCTTGGAATTCGGGTCGACTGAGGCACAGGGCCTACCTTGCCGACAAATTCATATTCACCCGTCAGATTGAAACGATCAATCTGGTAACTCCGTGCGGCATCATTTATGTCAGCCTTGGTGCCACGCATAGCATGGCACGGAAGTGCCACCATCAACGATACCAAGATGACCAACGATGCCATCAATAGCAGTTTTTTCGTCATTCTTATTTCCTTTCGAACGGATATGATTACTTTTAATTTACCTTGATCTACCAACACAATCGGTTGCGCTTGACTGCCCAACGGACACAAGCACTGTAAAACAGACATACGGGTACTCTTATCTGTGCAAATATCTCCTTTCTGATCGGGCGACCAGTCGAATATGGGAATAACAATATATCACTGTTGCCATAAATGCCACATTACCTAAGCTGTGAGCACTCAGCGTGTACAACAAAGCAGGTTCATCACAGACCGGGCCTGAATTCTAAGCTGGGGCCAAGCCTCATACTGTGGGTCCGTGGACACCGCATTTATTTAGCAGTAGAAACAAAGGGGGCACATAACCGGCGGTATCCCTCAATTCATAGAATACGTAGAAACCCCTTATCTGTCAAGGTTTTTTGGCTATTGCCCCTTTGTCAATGGTCCCGAGAGGAAGTCAGCAGAGAGCGCTTCTTCCACATAACATTGTGAAAATCAAGCAGATACAACCCTGAATATCTTCACCGTGACCAAATGGCAGGGAATAAATCGATCCATGAGTACATCGTGCGTCAATAATCCCCAGTAGATTAACCCACATATTCCAAAAGAAAACTCCCCTCACGAACTACCGTGAGAGGAGTTTGATTATACTTAGAATAACAAGCCTACTGGAAGCGAATTTCGTTCGACTTCAAAATGACCGGCTGATTATTCGAGGTCATGACTTCAATTGAGGCCGCACCACCACCACTCGGGATGGTATGTGGAAGGGCCGTCACTCGATAACGCAGTTCGATCACCTGACCGGGATCAACCCCAACTAAATTAAAGCTGAGGGTTTGACCTTCAACCGTAGCCACAGTCATCACCCCGTCGATAGTAGCAGAACCATCAACATACGCGACACCGTCCGGCATAATATCGGTCAGAGCCGTGTTTTCGGCCGCAATAGCACTCTGATTTTCAACCGTGAGAACGATCTCCCATGAGTCGTCCAATCCGACCACCATTGGCATCGGAGCTGGCTCAAATAGAGTGTCATAGTTTACCGGCTCAAGCGCCAACGAAGTAGTACTCTCCCATCGATCAGCCGGTATAGCGGCCGGAGCGAAGAACCCCTTAGCATCGGTCTTGATAATCACTTCAGTTCGACGGTTCGGCTGTAGAGCTGGCGAGGTACGCGCCACATCAACAACTACCGGACGCGTGGCGGCAAAGCTCTCATACTTCAGTCGGTCACCATCAACCCCTCGATTTTCCATCAGCCAGTCAACCACCACCTTAGCTCGTGCCTCACCAAGCTCCCAGTTTGAGGGGAACTCCGCGGTGTGGATCGGCCTCAGATCGGTATGACCCTCGACTAAAATGTCAGCATCAGGATACCTGGCGATTGAATCAGCCACAGCGTACAGCTCTGGAATAGCTTCCGGGCGAAGAATCGCGTAGCTGGTCTTGAACAGAGCTGGTGTAAGCGTGATCTGGATATCTCGTGGCGGTGCCATCAGCATCGGCCCCACAGCGACCACCGCTGGATCGGAGGAAACTGTCCGTACTTCATCACCCCTGCGGGCCAAGTCACCCTCAAGGCATACCTGATTGTTCAAGAACTTTCGCACGCCGGGAGCAATATCCCGAAGCGAGTAATAGACTGATTTCTTCAGCCGTTCCTGTGCCGCGGTGACTTCATAGATGAGTTGGTTGCCATCCTGACGCGGCGCCAGAGTTTCAGTCTCAGCCAGAATCAAGTGCATATTATCAGGGAGGGAATCGACCACCCGAACCTGAGTTGGATCAATCAGACCGTTCGAAGCGATATCAATCTGATAATCGATCAACACCCCAAAGCTATCAACGGGTTGCTCGGCATTGAAAGTCGCGACTTTGGTAACCATCACAGTCGGCACGATAGCGGCCTTCTTGGAAATATCAAGTTGCGGGTACTCGGGACAGATGCGGAAGATAACATACGACTCGCCGGTTTCATGAACATGCACAAAGACCGATGCCTGGGCGTCCTCAGGAATGTAGTAGCCGTCCAGGTCGCGTTCGTCAAGAGCTACAACACGCTCACCCGGTCGCACCGTGCTAAAGTAGAACATCCCCTTGTTGTTGACTCTGGATTGCGAGCCGTCGTCAAGGAATATGTCCATACCGGAAGGTACCGAATCAATATCGGCGATGCCGTCACCGTCGCAATCAACAATGACACGGCCCCGAATCGAACCAGTAAGAGTATGACCAAGCACATAAACGTTGGCCACCGCCCGGTTGGAGTGTACTTCCGCCACACCCTGGTAGGCCAGAGCGCGGGCAATATTCTCGTTTATAGCGGGATGAGCCGAGGCGCCAATCAGACCTACATACTGCACCGTAAATGTACCGCCAGACTGAAGATCACCCAGCGACCACTCAAACGGATTGTTGCCCGATGGGTCAGCGGATGCAACCCCATCTACAACCGAGGTTCCATCGACATAGAATATCCCGGCCGGCATCGTGTCTGTCAGGAGTACATCCTCCATCACAGCATTCGAAAAGTTCTCGATCGCGATAGTAAACCGGACCAGATCACCAACCATGCCGCTTGGCCGATTGGTGGTCTTGGTAACTACCAGAGGCACCAGGCTCACGAGCGTAACCACTTCGCGGCTCTCGACACCCTGGGGCAGGCCGTTCATGTCATACAGGACTTTCGCCGTGTTAGGAATCCTTGAACCATCAGCGACATATGAGTCAACCGTCACCTGGAACGTTACTGTTCTCGAAGCGAAAGCATTGAGGGTGCCCAGATTCCAGTGCAAACTATCATCAACCGCTCGATAGGTGCCGCCACCCGTAACCGAACCGCCTACATAGGTTGTCGAATCCGGAATGGCGTCATACACAACAACGTTCTCCGCGGGAGAGATTGGTCCGGGGTTCCGAACCGTTATGGTATAAGTGAGCATATCACCGGGTGAGACAAGGGATGCGCTCACGTCCTTGGTGATCTCCAACTCACCGGTGGGGCCATCAGGGTTGACCACGGTCTCGACGATGTTGCTGTAGAACGTTCGGATCGAAGTAGCTATGCCACCATCATCGATTACCGCAAGCGCCTGGTTGTAGACGTGAGTCGGGTACTGGACAAACGGTCCGTCAAGCACAATACGGAACGAGACGTCTACCGACGAATTGGCACCTACCAGCGGGATGCTCCACATGACCACATCGGAGTTTGGAAGGTAGACACCACCAGATGATACGGAGAGGTTAACGTAAGCGGTCGAATCTGGAATTGTATCAATGACCATCACCGAAGTAATCGGCAGGTCACCGGCGTTGTGAACTGTCATCGTGTACAGCAGTTCTTCACCCGCTACCGCGACAACTTTGTCGACCAGTTTGGTGATTGAAATCGCCGGACCAACGGTGATAACCGTGGTGGTAGTATCTTCACCGCACGGATTTTCTACAATGAGAGTAGCAGTAAACGTACCGGTATCGGCATAAGTATGCGTTGGATTCTGAACCGAAGATAATGCAGTACCATCGCCAAAATCCCACGTCCAACTGGTAATACCTAACTGACTGGTCGAGAGATCATTGAAGTCGACCGTCAACGGTGCCATGCCCGACAGCGGCGTGGCGTGGAAGTCGGCGGTCGGACCGGCGTTGACCGTGACATAATTCGTCTTGGTGACGACTTTGTCACCGGTGATATCGGTCGCGGTCAAAATGACCGTAAAGACACCAGCGGTATTATATGTATGCTGAGGATATTGCCCGGTGCCGATGTTGTTGGCTCCACTCGCCGGATCACCGAAGTCCCAGGTCCAAGAACCGATCTCGCAATCACCAGTCGAACTGCCGGTGAAATTAACCGTCTCACCTTCACATATCTCCAGCGGCTCACCGAAGAAATCAACCTCGCAACGTTCTTCCACATGGATATAGACTTCTTTGATTTCGCTGTCGATACCGCACTCATCCTGGACTTCCAAAATGACGGTGTAATCACCGGCGGCAGTGTAAATATGAGTAGGGTTCTGGCTTCCGGAAACATCGCCGTCACCAAAATGCCAGGTGTAGAGACCGATACCCATCGTACTGGTTGACAAATCGGTGAAACTAACTGTCAGCGGAGCCAAACCACTAAGCGGCGTAGCGCTGAAATCAGCCGTCGGACCGGCGTTGACCGTGACATAATCATTCCGGACAACGGTATGATCACCGTAGGTGTCGGTGGCAGTCAAAGTGACTGTGTAGACACCGGCAGTATTATATGTATGCTGAGTCTGCTGACCGGTGCCGGTGATGCCGTCACCAAAGTCCCAGTTCCAGTCAGAAACCTGGCACTCGCCAATCACGATGCCGGTTAAATAGACTGTCTCACCTTCACAGATCTCACGCGGTTCGCCAAGAAGATCGAATCTGCAGGAATCTTCCACATGGATATAGACTTCTTTGACTTCGCGGTCCGTACAGTATTCGTCCTCAACATCAAGAATGACCGTGTAATCACCGGCGGCGGTATAGGTGTGAGTCGGGTTTTGATTAGATGACGATCTGCCGTCACCGAAATTCCAGCTCCAGCTGACAATACTGCCATTCGCAGGTGTGGAGGCGTCTGTGAAGTTAACTGACAACGGCGCCACTCCTAACATCGGCGTGGCATTGAAATCAGCGGTCGGATTAGCATATACCGTGATAAAATCTGTCTTGGTGATCACAGTATCATGGGTTGGAAAGGCCACGGTCAAAGTGACCGTGTAGAGGCCGGCTACATCGTATCGGTGCAAAACGTAGGTACCTGAAGCGGTATTCCTCGAGCCGCTGGCCGGATCGCCAAAGTCCCAGGTCCAGCTGTCCACTGGACATTCATGGTCATAGAATGTTGCCGTGAAGTAAGACGTATCACCAGCACAAATCTCCAGCGGTTTGCCATAGAAGCCGACCCTGCAGTCGTCTTCCACATGGATCGTCTTGATTTCGCTGTCAATGCCACAGTAATCCTCAACTTCCAGGATTACCTGGTAGTCACCGGCGGCGGTGTAGGTGTGACTCGGACTGGGATCGCCTGAGTAAGTACCATCGCCGAATTGCCAGCGATATACAATTCCGCCGGCCGTCGTAGTTGACTGATCGGTGAAATGCACCGTAAGCGGAGCGTCACCAGACATCGGGTTGGCGTCGAACGCCGCCGTCGGACCGACGTTGACCGTCACATAGTCAGTCTTGGTGATAACAGTATCAACACCATTGACGTTGGCGGTCAGCGTAACCGTGTAGACACCGGCCGTGTTGTACTGATGGTCAACATACTGACCGGAAGCTGTGTTATTCGCTCCACTGGCTGGATCACCGAAATCCCAGTCCAAAGCGGCAATGTTGCACTCACCCCACCAGTCAGCCTCAAAGTCAGCCGTCTCACCTTCGCAAAGTTCACGATCACCGCTAAAGTCTACTTCGCAAGGGCCGGTTACGTAAATGTACTCAACTTTGTCAACGCTGTTGTCACACCACTCGGTGGTTACGTACAAAGTGACCGTATAGTATCCAGCTGTCCGGTAGACATGAGTCGGATTCTGATCACTCGAGGTACTACTACCGTCACCGAAATTCCACTCCCAGCTAAGAATCGGATCGACATTGGTTGAATTATTGGTGAAATCAACCGTCAAAGGCGCTTCACCTGAAGTTGGCGTAGCGCTGAAGTCGGCGGTCGGATTGGGATGGACCGTAACAAAATCGATCTTAGTGACTGTGGTGTCCACACCGTCTACGTTGGCCGTCATTGAGATCGTGTAAACTCCGGCAGTGTTGTATACATGCTGGACATTTTGGCCAATATCGGTCGAACCATCACCAAAATCCCAGGTCCAGTAATTTACGTCACATTCCTCTCCACGCAAGAAGCCGGCGAAAGAAGCCGCGTTGCCAACGCAAACATCCCGATCACCGTCAAAATCAACTTTGCATTGGCCGGTTACGTAAATGTACTCAACTTTGTCAACGCTGTTGTCGCACCACTCGGTGGTTACGTACAGAGTGACCGTATAGTATCCAGCTGTCCGGTAGACATGAGTCGGATTCTGATCGCTCGAGGTACTACTACCGTCACCGAAATTCCACTCCCAGCTAAGAATCGGATCGACACTGGTTGAATTATCGGTGAAATCAACCGTCAAAGGCGCTTCACCTGAAGTTGGCATAGCACTGAAGTCGGCGGTCGGATTGGGATGGACGGTCACGTAGTCGGTCTTGGTGGTTACAATAATACCAGTGGCATCAATTGCAGTCAAAGTTACAGTGTAAACACCAGCAGTATTATATATATGCTGAGTCTGCTGACCGGAGCCGGTGGTACCGTCACCAAAGTCCCAGGCCCATGAGCTTATATCACACTCTAACCCAACGCCGATCGCTGTACCGGTGAAATAAACAGTTTCCCCGACGCAGATATCAAGCGGTTCGCCGGTAAAATCAACTTCGCAGTGACAGGCAACCTCATTAGGATCAGCCAGGGTCGGAGAGGTCCACAAACCAAAAACACAAATTACAGCCAGGAGCGTAAAAGCAACGCGCCGGCCAAAGCTATTATGATATGTTGTCATCATCTTGGCACGCTCCTACATCTTTCCCGTAAAGCGAACGAAAATACCCTGACCGGTGTAATCCCAGTCGGAGTTCTGATCGTTATCGCTCTGGATTCGTTCATAACCAATAGATATGCGATACCAGTCGTGGCTGTCATAACCAACTTCAAGCTTCGCAAATGTCTTTTCATCGTCAATGGGATCGTTCAGGAGAATACCCTTGACCGAACCACGGGCGAAGAATCTCTCGGTAAGAGACAGCGATCCGCTCAGTAGTACAATGTACGAAGCTGATTCCGTCCCGGTCAAACCATCCTGGATATCACGCCGGATCAATCCAGCCGTAAATTCGTGGAACCGATCCCGGTTCCAATTGACGCGAAGGCCCAAATCCCAGATCCGGTCACGCTCGATCCTCACCGAACCGGCATGTTTGGCGCTCTTGGTTACCTCGCTCTCGGCGTGGAAAGAAAGGTGATGGGTATAGAAGTAAGAAACCTGTCCGAGAATGAAGTCATTGGTCCGGGTTGAGTCGTTGACCCAGTCTTTGGCCCTGCGCCGGCCGATCTTACCCAATGCCTTGATCTTCTCGATCGGTAGATACTCCAGCGCAAAATTACCAGCCCAAGCTGATCGAATCGGATCACCCTGCCAGAGCTTCACGCCACTGCCGGGTACCGTGTACCGTTTGTATTCGTAGTTTGTAAGCGTATTAAAGTTTTCGCCCGGTCGCCACTGAACTGTCAGGAAGGTCGCGTCCTGGCGATCATCATACAGAGCCGAGTCGAGGTCTTTCCTGACCGCCACCCGATGAGCAACTTTTAGACTCGCGTTGTCGCTCGGCTGACTTGTCAAAGTCAGCACCAATTGGTTCGTGTTGGCATCGTTGCGTCCGAGGAGAACTTCATTACGGAACCGAATATGTTCGTAATTGGCGGCATAACCGAATTTTCCAAAAATGAAGAAGTCTTCGAGCTGGCCATCGACATCCAGCATCGCCCGATCTTGAGTGTTGTCCTCGTGAGCAGTATTATTGCGATCCTGCACCTTGCGCCGTTCCACTCTCACACCAAATCCGAGCGGGTCGACAAAGTTATTGCGGTACCCAGCGCGGTAGATTTTCTCGTCCCGCAAGCCGCTATAATAATTATACCGACCGTTCGCCTCTAAACCCTGAAGGTTAGCGTATGATGCGTTAAGCGTCTGGTCGTTAGTCAGATCGAAACTGCCACCGAGATTTAACCGTTGCTGATTCTTAACTGGATCAAGATCGGAGTTGGTAAACGACCGGAACTGATCGTCGATCTTCTGGAAGTCAGCGTTCAAGGTCAAGCCATCAATGACTTCCGACTTGGCACCCAACCGCAACGCATTGTTCTTGTCGGTTGCATTCGGATTTTCGCTACCGGCAACTTCTATATAACCGGTGGTGTGGTCATCAAGTTTGAGAGTCGCGTCTGCCGCTAAAACATCTTCAGGTTCATCAATACCATCACCACTGGCACGGCTGTCGATATTGCGGTGCAAAAGCGAACCGGATATTGTGACTTCGTCAATCGGCGTCACACGAGCGCGACCACCAAATATCTCATCGTTGTATTCGCGTAGATAGTCATAGGTGAGAACAATGTAAATCGGATCGCCCGCGGCGGTTTCTGAAGCAACCGGCTGATGGAGCAACACTCGACCACGGAGATAATCTATATTGTAGTCAATGTCGCGGATAAGCGCTTTAGACGATATGACAGTAGTCGTATCGTACCGGTCACGCACCTGAATCTTGATATCTTCACTACCGCGGGTTATCGGCGTATGTTCAAGATCGTATGGCCCTGAAGTACCGTCAGCTCGGATACCAACCACGTCACCTTCGCGGAAAGACTTGCCTTCAAGTTTACCGGCGACCGCCTCTCCCCCGAACCGTCCCTTGTGCAGGTTGGCGTATGCACCAAACACCGAGCGCTTGTGCAGTGTAAATTGAGCACCTTCAAAACTCGGTCGTAAAGAACCACCTTCGATCAGCCCATATTCATCGGATTCTAACCGCATGAGAAGTTCCAGCTTGGCTGATTCTTGTGGCTGATACAGAAGACGCTTGTCGAGATTAGCCATCTCCCACTGACGCTGGGGGTCAAAAACACCATGACCGGTGAATCGCCAGCCATCCCAAATTGGTTCGGTCGTTTCGACCGACATTTTCAGCCGGAAGACCGACGGATCCATAGTGCGGTATTCTTCACCGATTCTTGAATCGATAATCAGCGCACCATTAAGTCGGAAATTCCGAGTGGCGTTACCATTAGCAAACAGCGACATCCGGTAATTTGCACCAAAATCTGCTTTGAGGTTGGGGTTACCCTGCTCAAACGCAACATCAGCCGAATCTCCTCCACTGATGTTGAACGTCTGCATGGTCAATTCACCAAAACCGAGCAGGAACAGATCCTGGTAATCGGGAGATGAATCGAACCGTTTAAGAATCTTGGCATTGGACACCGAAACTGTCATCACGACCAGCAGTCCTACCAACATTCCGAGGCGGATACACTTGGTATACGAAATCATAGACGTATGCCTCACGTGTTTATAATATGATTCAATTTTTAGCTACTCCAAAAAAGAGGTGAATCATCGTCAAGTCTGGATCGCGGGGAAATAGGTAAGTGTCTGCGTCCAAAAACGATAATATCACGGATAATTCTGTGACTCAATATATGGACGATCCTGATTATGTCAATGTACGCAGTGCCATTAAGACCATATTAAGAAGTCGTTTGGCCACAAACTGTACCAAAAATGGACAATAAACAGTCAATATTCACAAGATTATAAACACGACAATATGTGTCTTTGTTGGTGGGTATCAAAGTAGGTCACGCTTACTCGGAGCGTGACGTATGCCTGTTGCAGGGTGGAACCCCTTGGTGGTTCCGCCATTGACGGCAAAACCGCTAAGGCCAGTAGGTCAGGTTGCTTGCAACCTGACAGAGAATCGGAACCGTCCTTCGGCAGGCTCAGGACAGACATGGTTCCGACCTACTTTGCTGAACCGCCCGACATTTTTCCGCTACGGGCAGTCGGGCAATCCCAGCGACACGCCGGTGATAAACAGGTAGTCAATCAATATCGAAATGTCACCAATCGTTATATCCTCACAGGTAGGATCGATACCGCCGGACTGGTTGATATCAGATTCAGTGAGACAATCAAGGATTCCCGCACAAGTACCCGTGATAAACTTAGCATCGATCAGGACACTTACATCACCAATCGTTGGTTCGTCGCCGCCCTCGCTGTTGGCGTCGCCCACCCGACCGAGGCAACAATTGCACTCAAATCTGCTGTATACGAAAGCGTCAATACCGGCCTCAACGACACTCTGTTCGTCGGCATCGTTGACCGTGAAACGCAACTGCATGGTTGATGTCAACGCCAGACCGGTCGCGATAATATCATCCTCGCAGATTTCGTGGTGCCGCCAATACAAATCGCCGTCAGTATCATGCCGGGCAACTTCTGCCCAACCGCCTGAACCACCGTCACTCATTTCCACCAACAGTCGATCAACAGCACCGATTGTATTAGTCAAATATAGATAGTAGTCATAACCGACACCACCCCCACCTGACATATCAAAGACCGATGAAGTCAGCATCACAGAACCGCCGTCAACATCCGTGTTGCCGTAACCGTTATCAGTCAGGAAACAATATCCGCTACCGTCGGCATCAGAAACCGGATCGTAGGCCCAATCAGGATCATTGACCGGGATACCACGTTCCCAGTCACCGTTGGTCGCCCCGAGATTCTCGGCAGTCCAACCGGGATCCGTCTCAAAATCCCACTGCAACAGGATACTCACTTCTCCGACCAAAGCCGTATAAGTACTCTTGGGGGCATCGAGCGGATTCGTCACATCGGCACCGCCGTCACCCTGAGCACTGACATAGAATTCCGGTGTTGAGGCACAACCAGTCGCTGGCAGAGTCGCTTGATAGCTGCCACCACCAAGATCAACGAGAGGAGTGGTCAGATATTGATTTCCATCATACCGATAGTGAAGCAGACCCGAACCCGGCACATATTGCTCGACATCATCATCAATCTCGACTACGAATGTATTGTCAACGTTCACGTCAAGATACTCAGGGGTACCGTCCGGCAACCCTATTCTCAGGAATGACTCCGAAGTAGATAAGCCTTTGATACAGAAATTTGCTGTCGCATCCTGGTCATAGAGGTCATACCAGGTGCTACCGTCAAGATAGTAGCTCTGACCCGGCTCCGATGTTGATCCAACCATCGTGAGATATTTACTCCCGAGGAGCACGGGAACCTCGGAGGTACGATCGAATGCGTGTCCACCTTCGGAAATGGCAACGTGAATGTAGAACATGTCACCGGCAACAAGCTCCAGCGGTCCCGGCAGGTCCACAGTATGAAACCCCCGGATATTGAACGTGCCCGAAACTGAACTGAGCACATCAAGCAACACTCCGCCCTCGAAACGATCAAACACCGTAACGGTATAGGCTACATTGTCCGCGACGGTGAAAAAACTCACTGCTCGTAACAACTCCCCGGCTACTCCCGAACCAACCGCTTCAAAAGCATTGAAAGCCTCCTGGCAATCGATTTTGGTGTCGCGCCAACCATGATAGTCGTGGTAGTAGACATGATCATAAGCCATCGGCTCAACATCGGTAAACGACACAGCCCCCATCTCTGGATGTTGAGTAGCGTGCTTGTCGTAATAGGATATCCAGAAATATCCGTTGAATCCCCACCCGGTGCCCCAACTGTTCTTGACCAGCCATGCGCCGGGCTGAGGCGCCTGTGTCACTTTGGCATCGTCCCATCCGATAATTGCTACGGAGTGGTTAGGATCAAGCGAACTGGACTCAGGCTGATAATGAATGTAATTGGTCATAAAAGACGCGTCATAGCACATACAGGTGCCAACTACCCCCCCGGACATTATCTTCTCCTTGATGGCGTTTGCGTTGCTGAGATCGGGTTCCGCGACCAACCATTCTACGTGACGCGGATAGAAATAGTGATAGCTTGTGTCAAATCTCAGCGGCGGTGTGGAAAATGACTGGCCATCAATATCACGCACGGCTCCCTCACCACGGGACAGATAAGCGGTGGTCACCAGATAGTCACCACCCTCGTGCACCACGAGACCATCGCCGGTGGGCGGATCAAGATCGTCGTTGTTATGCTGATTGAATCCGTTCCACCAATCGAGATGATACTCAGCCAGATTCGGCTCGCCGCTCTCGCCAGCGGTCGCCCATGCGCTGGTCATCAGCAGGTTTCCCTCTATGGCCGCCATGACACCATGGGTCCAGCAGGTACCTCCGGACTGACTTTTTACCGAAGTCACGTAATTCTGGCCAGCCACATCGCGGAGGTCAAACGAAGTTGGTGGGTCGGCTAATAATGAACCGGTCCCGATAATTGAAATCAGAATAGCAATCGTAAAGAAGGGAAGTTTGGTGAACATGTGCATCTCCGGCAAGAGGGTCTGTCGATCATGGCAAGACTATAGAAACATCATATTATTTAATATAGCCGAATCTGTCAGTTTGTCAAACCGATCTCGCACAAAATCACCATGTAAAGTAGTATTCTCAGATAAGTACGTGCCGCCAAGCGGCTGTGCCGTATGGCATTAGCGACCAACTCGGACAGTTTCATCGGAAATGGTGAGGGCATGCCTGAACCACCCGTTATCTACCCGCTAAAGGCAATCGGGTAGTCCCAACGATGCACCGGTGATAAACAGATAATCAATCAATATAGCTACATCACCGATCGTAATATCCTCACAGATCGGATCGATACCACCGGATTGGTTGATATCCGCCTCCGCCAGGCAGAGAAGGATTCCTGCACACCTACCGGTGATAAACTTGGCATCGATCAGGGCGCTCACATCACCAATTGTCGGCTCATCGCCACCGAGAAAATTAGCATCGCCCACCCGGCCAAGACAACAATCAGCATAATATGAATTTGCCATATTGAAGAGTATTGTTGCCTTGTCAGAGCCTAAACAAGCTGTCGCCAGGTCATTGTCTCCATCATCGTCAATATCAATCGAGAAAATAGAGTGCGGAAGGTCTCCCACGTAATAGTTGATCGCTGTCTGAAAGGTTCCGTTATCGTTATTCAACAAAATAGAGACATCGTTAGACAATATGCTCGTAGTCGCCAGGTCATTGTCACCATCACCATCAAAATCGGACGAAACAATGAAATAAGGATGGCTTCCGGCATCATAGTTGACCGCCGTCTGAAAGGTCCCGTTGCCGTTATTGAGCAGAATCGAGACATCACCACACGCAAAGCCCATATTCATATTACACGAATTCGCCACCGCCAAGTCATTGTCTCCATCCCCGTCAAGATCAATCGCAAAAATCGATTGAGGTTGGTTCCCGGTAGCATAGCTAACTGGCACCTGAAAGGTCCCGTTGCCGTTATTTAACAGAATTGAAACATCGTTGGAGCCGACATTCGCTGTCGCCAAGTCATTGTCACCATCACCGTCAAAATCAATCGAGAAAACAGAGTACGGGGCGTCACCGGTAGCAAGGCCGGTCGCGGGTTCAAAAGTCCCGTCGCCGTTATTGAACAGTATTGAGACATCACCAATGAAAGCGTTTGCTACCGCCATATCATTGTCACCATCCCCATCCAAATCAATAGAGAAAACAGAGAGCGGTCCATCTCCAACACTATAATTAACAGGCGGCCGAAAGAACCCGTCGCCGTCATTCAACAGAATTGAGACATCATCAGAATAGTAATTTGCTGTCGCCAAATCATTGTCACCATCGCCGTCAAAATCAATCGAGAAAACAGAGGCCGGGCCATCTCCCGCACTATAGTTAGCCGCCCTCAGGAAAGTCCTGTCGCCACGATTCAACAGAATTGAGACATCGTCAGAAAAGTAGTTCGCTGTCACCAGATCATTGCTACCATCCCCGTCAAAATCAATCGAGAAAACAGACATCGGACGATCTCCCACGGGGTAGCTGACTACTGCCTGAATGGTTCCGTCGCCGTTATTAAACAGGATTGAAACATCGTCATAGTAGCTGTTTGCTGTTGCTAGGTCATTGTCGCCATCACCGTCAAGATCGATCGCGAATACAGACTGCGGGTTATTTCCGGTACCATAGTCAACTGAGAAGGGAAAGGTCCCGTCGCCGTTATTCAGCAGAAGTGAGATATCGTCAGAGTAGCTGTTTGCCGTCGCCAGGTCATTGTCACCATCGCCATCAATATCAATCGCGAACACAGAGACCGGACCATGTCCCACGAGATAGGCTCCCGATGTCTGAAAGGTCCCATCACCGTTATTAAGCAGAATCATGACTTTATGACTTCCAAAGTCCGCTGTCGCCAGGTCATTGTCACCATCACCATCAAGATCAATCGAGACAATAGACTGCGGAGCATCTCCCGCACCATAGCTGACTGCCGACTGAAAGGTCCCGTCGCCATTATTCATCAGGATTATAACATTGGCGTAAGAATGAGTGGCTGTGGCCGCCAGGTCATTGTCACCATCACCGTCAAGATCAATCGAGAACACAGACTGCGGGCCATATGCGGCATAATAGCTGATCGCTGTCTGAAATGTCCCATCACCATTATTCAACAGGACTGAGATGTCGTCAGAGTCAAGGTTTGCCGTTGCCAGGTCATTGTCACCATCACCATCAAAATCAATCGAAAAAACAGACCGTGGTCCATCTCCCGCACCATAACTGACCGCTGTCTGAAAAGTTCCGTCGCCGTTATTGAGCAGAATCGAGACATTGTCAGAGTCGAAGTTCGCAGTCACCAGATCATTGTCACCATCCCCGTCAAGATCAATCAAGAAAACAGAATACGGACCGTCTCCGGCACCATAGTCAACTGCCGTCTGATGGGTCCCATCGCCGTTATTCAACAGAATCGAGACATTGTCAGAGTTGAAGTTCGCCGTGACCAGGTCATTGTCTCCATCACCGTCAAGATCAATTGAGAAAACAGATTGAGGACCGTCTCCGACATCATAATTAATTCTGGTTTCAAAGATATTGCCGGATGCGAAAGCGTTGACAGATAGTACGGTTAAGAAAGTAATTCGGATCACAAATCGGCACATAAATACTCTCCATTTGCGAAAAGTTTGGATTGAAATTGTCCCTTATTCTATAATGATAATGAAACTGGGTTTGATTGTCAAGTAATAAGCCGATTTAGCTCCATGCGCATACCCGTGCGAGGTAATATCTTTAGAAGTGTGTAAAAGACAAAAGGTGTAGGTAATATCTTTAGAAGTGTGTAAAAGACAAAAGGTGTATCCTAAAGTTCACAA
>JAGGTI010000038.1 GCA_021163775.1 Candidatus Zixiibacteriota bacterium | reverse complement strand
GTCCCCAATCCTGCTCCCAGGCGGTATCCCACACAATCCAATTGTAGCCCACACGGAGCCGTTCTTCCGATCCGCCCAGGAGCATCAGACCGACCGCCGCGCGCTTGGAATCGAATCCGAACTCCCCGCCTAACGGGTCACCGTCATTGTCCATGCAATAGGCGATATTCAGCTTTTCGTAATACTGACACCGATCATCGAATGAGAATTCCCGCAAGAAACCGGTAAGCTCATCTTCGTAGCGCCTAATCCCAAATATCCATTGCGGCGGTGCGCACTCAAATCCAACATACACATCCTTCAAGTTGGCGTGTCCCATGTTGCGCATCTCGAACTCAAACAATACAAAATCATCTACGTAAGCTCCACTCCAGGCCATCGACCGTTGGGTCATAACTAAACCCAGTGGTTCATGCCAGCCATAGTCCCAAATAGTGTCAAACAACTGCACATTGATATACCACCGGCTGGTATCGGTGAGGCGGCATTCCAGATCGAGTTCAGAGCGGGCCTTCGGCGAATAGTACGGCAGGCTCCTGTCTGATGAACTTACATGCCACAGAGTCGCCGGGTCACAGGGAACCCACCGCCACTCCATCGAACTGGTCACGAGCGTGTCTGACCCTACAACTGCGCCGACGAATAAGTCGCCTTCCATAAACCAATTGCGGCTATCACGAGGGTATTCACAGCCATAAACGGTGTCACTGGTGATGGGATCCACATAAGGGACCCATTCGTCAGGCCTCCCGGCCAAATATCCCCATCCGCCCCGTTGCACAGTTAATTGGGTATTTCCCTGGCTATGGGCGGCCATGAAGTCATACTCTATCTGAGATTTAGCGATTGTCCCCCAGCCAACCACTATTAATAGCAGGAGTACAGTACGTGCTATGCTCTTCACAATCATAACGACCAAGTCCTACAATGTAATATATTCATACCAGCGTCCGTGAATATTCATTACCGCCTGACTGCAGTTCCTTATTATATAGTTACCGGCAACGCCGGTGTAATCCGCTGATTGCGGCCATTCAAACGACCACTAGTTGGGGTCGGCACAAATGAATATTGTGTCGCAATTGGAAATGCCGTCGTAGACGCAATTCCCAAGAACCCAGTGACCTTGAATACCAACGGATTGACCATTATTGCACCACTCATATGGGCAACAGGGTGGATCATCCGCTCTCGCTTCCAGCGCGAACGCAAAGGCAAATGTGAATACAAACAGAAACAGCGCGGCATAAGTTACTATAATCTTCTTAGTCATAATATCACCTCCTTTCGCATCATAATTAGCCTTCCGATGGTTTTCATCTCGGCTCGATGTATATAGTGAAACGTAATGTTCATATCAGGAACGGCAAGTCAGGCGGTTTGAGTTTCAGGTTACGTAGTTGTGTCCGGCAGATGTCCACATCTGCCGGATGTCGGGTTTCTCCGTCCTGACCATCTCGTCACCCTCGCGGAAGCGAGGGTCCAGTTGTCTCTTCGACAACGCACATCTATGAGTCGAAGATAGGGCCTTGTCACAGGACATCTGGATTCCCGACTGCTCGGGAATGACGTAGGGGGCAGGAATGACGAAAGGGTGCGCGGGAGTAACCGAAAACAAACTCTCGTAGTCATCCGGCAACAGAACACTGCCGTGGATCTCAAGGATCACCCGGTCTCTATTAACCACCAAATTGAACGGGTAGGTGTAGATTTCCAACGCCATCCCCCAAAACCGTTCCTCATCGTATAACATTAAACAGACCTCTGGCTCACACTGTATGCACAGTCAGAATAGTCTATTTTGGTGTGTGACGCAAGCGGAAATTCCGTAGTGTACGCCCTCGTGCGCCACGAGGTTCTGGGACAGCCTCTCCACATCTGCAGAATCGGAATGTAAACTATCCTTCGACCCTTCGACAAAGCTCAGGGCAGGCGTAGCTCATGATGACATTAGTGTAACCGTGTCACTAATGGGAAGCCGTATATTTGATATGGTCACATGATTATGACCAGCTTGCCAATTTGTGTGCGGCCACGATAATCCTCAACCGTCCAGTAATACAGTCCGGAGACCGGTTGTTGTGAGTTACGTGTGATCATGTCCCAGGTGTCGTGATTGGCCAGCGGGTCAGCAGGATCAACATTATGAATGATTTCTCGTACCAGGTCACCATCAAGAGTGTGTATCCGTATAGTACAACGGGAAGGAAGATTGGCAAAATGTATATCCCTGGTGCGATCAACAGGCATGTCCTGAAAATCACGGCCTTCAAAACCTCGTCCACGGTAGTCGCCATCCAGTCGGTACGGATTCGGATACACGAAGACATCAAGATTGTTATCGGCTACCTTCTCAACCGAAGGAAGTGGATAGGTCACTATTGGCATGAGAGTGGGGCTGGTCTCCAGTGCTGACAGGTTGGATTGTGGTGAACCGTAATCAAAGACGGTCACATTAATCCAGTACGGAACTGTCGGCAGAAGGTTATCGAAAGTGTACTCATACTCATAGCATTTGATGAATCCCTCGGGGGTGAGATAAAGTGAGTCTTCACCGTTAGGGAAGAGGGCGCGGATTGAATCCGGATCAAGGACCGGCGGTCGGTGTGCATGGGGATACACTTTCTTGATCGGTGTGGTGGCGCAAATCGGATCGTTGGCCAGAATGGAACGGTTGTAGTCCTGGGGTTCAAAGTAGTAGGCACCTTCAGGGACAATCAATGGTTGGCTCCTGGAATAATGATCAGGATACCAGGTGGTATCGCCACAACTGTCACCATACATACAACGCAATTCTTCTAATGTAAATGGAGATGATTTTAGAACAAAACCATTTCTTGAGTCGTCAAACTCCCAGCGATTGTAATCCTCAATGTCGTAAGAGGCCGATACCGAGTAGCTGGAGTTGCGACTGTCACGCCCAATCCAGACACGGTACCCTTCAAAATCCAACTCGCGCGAGAAAACGTCAGGTGTATTCTCCGAGAGTACGCCGTTCCATATCAGACGTGCGGTTCCTGCGGAAGGTTCCACGCGAAGCCCTCGCATGAGATTACCATGAGCATCGACAATTGAGTAAGCGGCTGGGCTGGGTGGTGGAGTAGCGCCTCGGAAATCAGGTACCCCATCACCCTTTCGCCAAACCGTGTCTGCCAGTTCATACTTCCAACGGCAGGTCACATAGGTTGTGTCCGGGTTGGCGGTGGTATCCAGAAGAGTGTCGCACACTAATGCCGAATCGTCGCCCAGGTTACACACGGTAAACTCGCCTGCATAACCATCGCTGTCAGTATCTACACCGGGGTTATCATAAAGCCACTCGGCCCATGTGGCGGCGACCCCAAGTGAATCGAAATTGACACCCTCGTACCAACTATCAGGGTTGTCCGGCAGGTTAAGGATATTATCCGGATCGGAATGAAAGTCTATTCCACCCATGTAAGCCAGAGAGATTGGAAGTGTCTGCCCTGGTTCGATGCTAAACGCACCAAAGGAGAGAATATATCGGGTGTCTAATCCAGTTGCCCAGATTGTCGCTTGTTCGGCAGGAGGGGGGAGCCAGATAGAATCGAGATTCTGGATAGTCGCTACTCGCGGTTGATCGTAATCAAATTCACCATTACGGAGAATGTGATACTTATTCCGATCACCCTCGGGTGTGCCGAGGCCACCAGTCCCGAAATCTCGGTATGACTTTCTCGCCTGGGGACCGAAATCAAGCGAAGCGTCGCCGTTGCTTACCCACCAGTTGAACGATACTTCAAGGGTATCTGACGGGGTTCGCACAATTCGGGTAGCGGTGATATTGGGAACAGGTTTGAACGCATCCAGACCCAAATCTCCGTCATTGTCTGCCAACCAGGCGATATTAACATCGTCGCTGTCGGGTGGGCATGGGTCTTTGAGGTAGAATGCCGGCTGACGCTTGCGAAAACCACAGACATCGTCCTCGTAACCAACTTCGCCCTGCATGGCCATATCGTGAACCTCAGCATCTACATAGATACCCAAATAGACCGAATGGAGACGCTCCACACCGATGTTCTTGACTTCAATGTCAAACAGAACGAAATCCTGAGCATAAGAATATGACCAGGCATATGTGTGCTGAGTGATTGCAAGGTTTAGTGGTTGGTGGGGCCGATTATCCACCACATCGTTGCCCATGCCTGGGCAGTTTGTACAGGTGTCATAGTAAGTGCAGATGAAATCCTGTTCGGAAACAGCATCGGCGTACTCCGGTCGAGCGGGGTCAATTGTGGAGCGATAAATCATCTCGCCGAAAGGGGCTTCATCGGGGTTCATTTCTCTGATTAAGGACCAGCCATCGGCACCGACTGAAACGAGGGTGTCACGCCCGACCACCGCACCCACCCAGATTGTTCCGGCGAAAATATATTTAGTTCGTGAACCTTTGGGGAACTCGCAGGAATGAACCATCGCACCAGTGAAACAGTCCCGCAGACCGGATTGCGTAAAACCAGTACCAAAGGTTCCGTTATTGTTAATCGCCAGCGCTATTCTGCCAATGTTGTGCTCTGTAATACAATAGGCCGGGGATGTTACACCTTCGGATGTAATCCTTGATGCCTGGTCGGATACTGTGCCGTTTGCTGTTTGGTTAGCGCCGAGCCAAACGGCCACTACTATAAGCAAGACTGTGAAACATAGTCGAATCATGCGCGTTGCCTTCCGATGCTCGATGAGTACACACCACCAGATAACACAATAACACGGACAGATAGATTTGAAATCTAATTCACAGCTCGTTTGATGGCAATGGCTATTTGCTGATTCTCGTTTCAGTTCTCCTTATAGACAGTTCGGTAATATAACGACCGAAGGACCACTGATGAACAGGTAGTCGATCAGGGTCGAAATGTCACCGATCGTAATGTCACTTGACTGTGGGTCAAATCCGCCTGACTGATTTATATCCGCCTCAGGCAGGCAAGCTATCACCACCGGATCACCGCCGATAAACAGAGCGTCTATCATCGTACTCACATCACCAATCGTGGGTTCGTCACCACCCACGCCATTGGCGTCGCCCACACGATCCTGGCAACAGGTTTCGCACGCGTCACCTATCTGATTGCCATTGTCATCTTTTTGATCCGGATTGGCCAGATCGGGGCAGTTGTCACAACCGCTCGGAACCCCGTCCAGATCAGGATCCTCGGTGTCATTGTAACCTGGACAGACATCGACACAATCGGGGACCGAGTCACCGTCGGAATCGGTTTCCTCGTAGTAGCAACCACAATATCCGGGGTCGGTCTTATTGCCGTCATACGGACAACCATCACAGGCATCGCCAACATTGTCGAGATCCGAGTCAATCTGCTCCGAGTTCGGAATGTCAGGACAGTTGTCACACGCATCACCGACCCCGTCCGAATCTGAGTCTTCCTGCAGTTCATTTGCTACGGTCGGGCAGTTGTCCTCGGGTATGCAGATACCGTCCTCGTCGACATCGACGCATATCAGCATCGGCACCGAGGTTACGATGGTATAGTTCTGAGTCGCAGTCAGGGTACCCTTGTGAGTGACCGTTAATTCATAGTCGCCGACCGCGGGCGAAGCGAGATGAATCATTTCCACGTTATCTCTGAAATTGTCACCGGTCGTTGCGGCTGAGGATGGGTTGGCCGGATCGAGAATGTACGGCTCGTACACGACCGATGTACCGATGTGTTTCAGTCGGATATCAAGATCGTTGACGAGCATCGGATCAGTGGGATCCAGCGATGTCGGGGGTGGCGTTCCAGGCACGTCGGTCCAGACCATTGTCACTCGAAGCGGTTCTCCAGTGTCGCATGTTAGGGGATACACGTCCGACTCACCGTCGGTAAGGTCTGCCTCCAGAATACGTACTGGTTCAACGGCATCGTCGGAGATCAATTCCGCCGCTTTGCGCGAATTCATCAGCCCCCAGCCGAATCGGTAATCAGGTCCCTCGTGGGAACCCGACTCATCAGCTGTGTGAATTATCACGGCTTTCACAGTTGCGGATAGCGGTGTGACATTGCTGTGAGTAGCTTCGTAATGCCGGACGAGCAGATTCGCGGAACCGGAAGCGTTCGGCGATGACATTGATGTTCCACCAAGACTCCCGTATTGGGTGTCGCTACCATCCAGGGCCGAGTAGAGACTGGTGCCATTGGCTACGATATCGGGCTTGATCCTGCCGTCGTCAGTGGGACCCCAGCCCGAGTAACTGGTCATGCTCACTGCGCCCGGCGTTGTATATCCGCTAGTGAGATCGCTAACCGAGCCAATCGTCATGATATTCTTGGCATTCCCCTTCCAGCCGATGCAGTCGTAGCCTGTCGTACCGCCATCCGGCTCACGAATGTCGTTGCTCCATACCCAGTCGCCATCAAATACGTAATGACCCGTGCCCGAACTCGGTCCTTCACCTCGGTCATTGCCGGCCGACTTGAAAATCAGGTAGTAAGGAGCATTGTAAGCTATCTCGTCGATCTCCTGCGTCGCCGAACTATAGAAACCGAAGCCGTAGTCCTCAGTAGGACTAATGTTAACATCGCCGTACCAATACCAGTCATTGTCCCAGCGCCAACCGGTCACAAAGCCATATGAGTGATTGGATATGTTGAGACCGTAAGCCGCGGCCAACGCCATCTCAGATTCGTCGTCACCCCAGGTATAGGCTCCAATAATGGCCTGGAACGACATACCTATGGCGTTGGATTTTATACCGGCGGCGATCATAGTTCCGGCTACGTGAGTGGCGTGATAATGCGTATCTCCTGCGCCGTCCATCTGTATTACACGACCCCCAAATTCCTGGTGTGAAGCGCGTACAGCGCCCCCATCCCAGATCGCCAACTGTCCCAGGATAGTTCCATATCCGGTCAGACTCAGCCCGGCACTGCCGCCCGGCCAGATATCGTCAGTACTGATTGTACGTGCGGCGTTTATGTTATTAACGTGATAGAACCGGGGAATCTGGCGCTTATCAATGAACATCAGTTCAATTTGGTCGCTTTCATTGAGACGTTTCTGTGCCAGTGAGGTGGTCGTTAGAAGCTCATAATACTTCTGAGTTCTCCGGGCATCCAGTCGATCAGCCAGATCATGACTCATCTGAACAAGTCTGGTTTTATTCGTTTCTGGCCGATCGGCCGCACTTGCGGCGAGCGCCATAGCCAGTAATATCCCAAGTCCTAGTATCCACACCTGTTTATGCATTCTGATTCCTTTATAAGACACAATCCATATTTTCTGTGACAGTAGTTCCACTGCAGTAAGTAGGATAAGACAAATGAAGTACTGTTTGAGTTTAATATAGCAGAAAATCAGGATTTGGCAACGTCGGATGCACAGAAAGAGGGTCGATCGCTACGCGAGTCGAAATTCTCATTGGCCGGAGTAGCTCCTTGATCGGGTCAAAATTGACCGCGAGAGCAATACCGCGACGTTTTTCGTACACAAGATTCCCTATGTATCAAAGAATTACGATGATTTTGTGTCGGTTATATAAATGCCGGAGGTCGGGGCTGATACATAACCGACACTGGATTGTGTGGGAATACAAATTCTGACGTCCCCAAATGACCGAAAAAGTGCCTGTACAGCGAGCTTTTTAGACCTTCCGAAGGGGCTGGCAGAGCTCGACCAGGAACTACAGTTGTCGCAGATTCTGACGGCTGGGAAGAACGGGACATGGTCGACCAAGGGGGGGGTAGTTCTTGAATCAACGAGATTAATGCGTCACGATCAGACCAAGCGTTGGGCCGCGTATACACCCTGCCAGCACTATTTATTGATGTCGGCTCCTAGACGCTGGAAAAACTCCATATCCTTGGCGATCTTCACTGGTACGGTCAATCTGCCATCTTTGGTTACAATCAGCTCCGGATGAGCGATCGATGATTCGTCAGTGGTCAAGATGTAGAACCAAGCGTATCCTCCAAAGATGAATCGGTACCTGGTGGTATTCATGGACTCTAGCCGCTCGGGCTTCAACAGAAACCCATCCATCGTCGGAACGCCGGGCTCACCAGTGAGCAGGCCAACCATTACGCATGGGTACACATGCGGCTCGTCCATGTGTTCTGATAGAATAATGGCACGGATATTCGCCTCGTCTTGTGCTGGGAGCGTGACGTTTTCGAAGAACTCCGTATCTGATACCGCTGCCCGCCAAAGGACGCTCAATTGGAACATTCGTAATCTGCAATAATCAAGACTGCTAAGATGAAGGGTCGGCGGCACGTCGGGCAGGCGTCGCTCAAGTTCTTGGTACAAAGTCTCCCGAAAGTATTTCTCCGCCCGACTGAAGAGCTGTTCGCAATCGACACAGAGCAGCCGCTGCCTCACACCTTTCTGCCTGAAACACTTGTCTGCAACCTCGGGATCGGTGCTAAGTTCATTAAGCCGATGCAGCGAATCATAGGCTTCGCTGTAACAGAACTCAGGAATTATGTGGGACTTGACTAATGGTTTATCCTCGTGGCACAGCTTACACTTCATGGTCTACCAGCTTTCTTGGATCGTAAGTCTGAAACCAGCCAATTGACTGTCATCCTAACGCTCTTTGGACAATTGCCATCTACCGCCGTCCATGAGGTCGAGGGTCATGCTCCCAACCTCATCCGTTCGTAGCAGCTTGGTCCCGTCATCAGCACCTAGTGCTTTCTGATCATAAATGGACATGGCTTCACGATCCGGATGACCGAATGAGTTCTTGCCGACAGAGACGACAGCGAGCTGTGGACTAATCTTCTCCATATGTTCGGTGTAGGGGCCATAACCATTTGGATCATCGAAGAATGAATCCGAGCCGTGGTGGCTGGCATACAGAACTACGCTGTTAAGACTCTCGCCGAATGATGGCACAATCGAGTTACGCCATACGGCCGCATCAGTATCTCCAGCCAACATAACTGACAAACTTTGATACTTCAGCTGCAACACAATACTCTGCGAGTTCGTGTCGTCCACGCCCCGTTTACCGTTGAGTATCCGAACCGTCTCATTTGACCACGTCTGGCCTTGCTCAATTTCGTATGACGCTATCTCAGTCCTTCTCTTGACACGCATATATGTCTGATATTCTGGAGCGTCCTGATTGCCAGGTACCCCGCTGTCCCAAATCGTTCCAATGGGATACTTACTGTGCAACCATGCCAAACCTCTCATGTGATCAGCATCCCGATGAGAATTCACAAATACGTCAATGCCCTGTTTTGGCATAATTTCGGCAAGGTACTTTTCGACTCTATCACTGTTGTTACTCGTGATATTACAGTCGTAGACCAGAGTCGTGTTATCAGGGAACACTACCACAACCATGTTGCCTTGACCGACATCAACGAAGTGGATTCTCATCACTTTCCCAATCTCCTGACGACTACAAACGTCTGCAGCGTCTTATCGGTCAGGTAGGCCCAGTATCGTTTTCGACGCTGGCCCATAAGCACCGTGCATCCAGCAAATATCAGAGCTTGGATCGCCAGTTCCCATGAAAACCAATTCAGGGTCAATATGACCAGAAGGAACGCTGTCTCAGCTACGAACACAGCAAGAACCATCCACGATAGAGGCTATAATAGGCATTGAAGGCGGCCACGTGACCAGCAACGTCTCGGGCACACACCAAGATGTAGCAATGCTGAAAGGCCTCCCTGTCGTTCCAATCCGGGAAGCCGAAGTATTCTCGGACCTCTTGGAGCGTCCCCTTCTGGGTATCCGAATACTCGTCTTTCTTCTCCTTGATGACGATATTGGCCACGGCCTGGACGATGTGGCCCAGCAAATAAGCCACAACTATCAACACCAGTGCTGCTTGGAGTTCAAAGGCGGTAAGGTCAACGCCTGTGAGGAGCCAAATATCGAACGCCGCCAATAGTAACAGTACTGATCCCACCAACAAGTAGCCCACTTGATCATACAGGCTGAACTTTGAAGAAACATTCCCGGCCAAAGACATCGCTATCCTCCTGAGCCGCACACGGCCCCCAGATCGTTGATCATCAACGATAGTAGCCACAGTCAACAGCGCAATCACATTCATGAAGTCCTTAACTTGAATTCGACATAACCCCATAATGAACTACTATTTACAGTGATTGGTGAGGTGTGGTTTTTGTGGGAGGCCAACGCCGGTTTGCCCCTTTAGAATATATATAAATGCCGGAGGTCGGACTTGAACCGACATGGTATTGCTACCGGGGGATTTTGAGTCCCCTGCGTCTACCAGTTTCACCACTCCGGCGTAGACAGGCTCCCGCTCATACCCCGCAAGGTTATGAGCGAGAGGAATCTGAAAGTAATTCAGTATTGCTCCAATGTCAATATCAAGATGTAAGGGAAAATGTTCATTTAGAAATGAGTACGTTCTTCGGTACTGTCGGTTTGAATCGGTTGCTGGGGTGCCCGATTAGCTTGGTATAACCCGGCCGATGGGTGGATGTGACAGGTGTTCGTTGGTTCGTTGCCGGATATGAAAATCTCATTTCGGACATCAAGACAACGATCAGTAGCTATCTCGCCCGACTCCAGGCAAATATCAAGATGAACGATGCCATCCGGTTCTTCAAATTCCATCATCGGTAACGAATCGTGAGCGGCGATCATATACTCAGTCCAGACCGGTACACCATTGCGCGCCCCATCCTGACCTCGACCAATCGAAGTCTTATTATCGAAACCGATCCAAACTCCAGTCGTAATCTGCGGCGTGTACCCGACAAACCAATTATCACAAAAGTTATTGGTCGTGCCGGTCTTGCCACCAGCCGGACGCGTGAAACCCATCCAGCGTGCGCGCCGCCCCGTACCAGCGTCAACAACTGAGCGCATCATGTCGACCATAACGTATGCCGTTTGTGCCGAAAGCACTTCGTCTTTTTGAACCGCGATATTATCCTCGAGTACCCGACCATACCGATCGACGATCTTATGTAACAGTCGATACGGAATATGAATGCCCTGGTTGGGGAATGTGGAAAAAGCAGACACCAGTTCGATCACTTTGACATCACAGGCACCAACGGCCAGCGAAGGTACGGGGATTAGCGGAGTGGTGATGCCCATGCGCCGAGCATAAAAGATCACTTCTTCAGGGCTGATCCTGAGTATCAGCCTGACAGCTACGAGGTTGCGTGACATCCGTAAAGCATCACGAATCGTAATCGGGCCTTTGAACTTATTGTCAAAATTGTGTGGCCGATACTGGGCGGAGCCTGGAATATCGAGCACAATCGGGTTATCATCCATGATGTCGGTAGTGTTGATTCCGTTGTC
Source organism: Candidatus Zixiibacteriota bacterium (assembly GCA_021163775.1). GTDB lineage: Bacteria > Zixibacteria > MSB-5A5 > GN15 > FEB-12 > JAGGTI01. The sequence goes on along the minus strand of JAGGTI010000038.1, from coordinate 39,864 downwards.
GATAGCGGCGGTGTAGACAAACGGCTTGAACGCCGAACCGGGTTGTCGTGTAGCCTGAACCGCCCGATTCCATTCCGATTCTTCAAACGATCGCCCACCGACCATCGCCAGCACATCGCCATTAGAATTGTCAATTGAGATCAGCGCGGCTTGGATTTTCTTGTAAGTGCGGATCGAATCATTGTACTGGTCAACGGTGTCAGGCAGGTAGTGGGTGTAAGTCCGATTATTGATGCTATAACGGGACTCAATCATAGATTGCAAAGTGTCTACTCGTTTGTAGACAGCTCGCTCGGCCGCTTGCTGAAGAGTGGCGTCCAGTGACGTGTAGACTTTCAGGCCACCTGAATAGAGCACATCCTCGCCGTACCTGGCCAGGATATCACGCCGAACGGTTTCAGTGAAATACGGTGCGATACCGGGGTCGACCTCAGGAGGGGAAATCACAAGCGGTGCCGCAACCAGCGAGTCGAACTCCTGTCGTGTCAGTTTCCCAAAGTGGTAGTAGGATGACAGCACGCGATTACGCGCCAACCGTGCTTTTTCAGGATTGTTCAACGGCGAATTGATATTTGGTCCCTTCAAAAGACCGATCAGAATAGCGCAATCGCTGACATCTAATTCGGGGACTCTCTTGTCAAAAAACAACCTGGCCGCCGCCGCCACACCATAAGCACCCCGACTGAAGTAGTGCTGATTGAGGTACATCTCAAGGATTTCGTCCTTAGAGTAACTCCGTTCCAGTTTGACAGCGGTCATCGCCTCTTTGATTTTCCGCTGAATGGTCTGACTTCGAGTAAGAAACAGCATCCGTGCCAATTGCTGAGTTATGGTCGATGCTCCGCCTTTGATGTCCCAGGCGACGACATTACTCACCGCCATAATAAACAGCCGTCTCAGATCAATACCCCAGTGGTCGTAGAATTTCTGGTCTTCAGAAGCGACCAACATTCCCTTGAGGTGTTGGGGCATCTCATCAAGCGGGGTTAGAGCACGGTTTTCGGAGTAGAATTCCTTGAGAAGAATGCCATTTCGATCATATATCTTGGTATTGATACTCGGTTCAATATTGTGCAGTTGTTCAAACGATGGCAACTGCGACTCATATACCGAGTAGGAACGTACGCAGACAACAACTATTAAAATAACCACCAAAAAAGCCAGCAATGCCAGCGAAAGGTGTAGTTTTTTGCGGCCTGATTTGTCTCGAAATATCCGAGTTGTGTTCTGTTTACGCATAGGTTTTCTATTGTCCCGCTTAGAGCCTGAACAGTCAACTTAAAAACCTGCTCTTCCGTTAGGTTTGAAGGTTGCCAGTTGCGGTGTCTGAACGTTATACTCATCGGCAACGGTCAAAGATTCGCTTCGTCAACCAGGTAGCGAAGTTTGCCGACACCAACATTAGAGAGGCCATGAATGGACAATGTGAACCAACAGGATTTCAGCCCGGAAATACTCAAGGAAGTTGACCGTCAGCTCGAAATCATCAGCCGTCAGACAGTTGATCTGTTGCCGCTGGACGAATTTCGCGCCAAACTGGCTCGTTCAATTCGGGATCAGGTTCCGCTCAGAATCAAGCAGGGTTTCGATCCAACTTCGACTGATATCCATATTGGTCATGCGGTAGGTATTCGCAAGCTTAGACAATTTCAGGATTTGGGCCATCAGATCGTCCTCATTGTGGGTGACTATACTGCTCTGGTGGGGGATCCTTCGGGTCAGTCAGCCACTCGGCCACAGCTAAGCCACGAACAAATCATGACCAATGCCGAGACATACCAGGAGCAGTTTTTTAAGATTCTGGATCGTTCCAGGACCGAAGTTGTATTCAACGGTGACTGGTTCGAGAAATTGGCATTCTCTGAAGTAATGTTGTTGGCTTCCAAATACACCGTAGCCCGAATTCTTGAACGAGATGATTTTACAAAGCGGATGAAAGCCAACACACCGATTTCCGTTCACGAATTATTTTATCCCTTGATGCAGGGTTACGATTCGGTAGCTATCAAAGCTGATTTGGAACTTGGCGCTACCGAACAGACATTCAATTTGCTGGCCGGGCGAACCATTCAGGAGGCCTATGGCCAGGAAAGGCAGTGTATCCTGACAATGCCGATTCTGGTTGGGACCGATGGGGTCAAAAAAATGTCTAAATCGCTTGGTAATTATATTGGTGTTGATGAAGCTCCGAGGGAAATGTTCGGTAAGGTGATGTCGATTCCGGATGAGTGTATCTACCAGTATTTTCAGTTGGCCACCGATTGGCCACCAGCCGCCCTGGACGAAGTGAAGCAGAAACTGGAATCGGGAAAAACCAACCCGATGGAAATTAAACGCGAATTGGGTGTCACCATAGTTAATATGTATCATAAATCTGGATCTGGCGAGACGGCGGCCGATGAGTTCAAGCGTATGTTTTCGCAGAAACAGGAACCGGACGACATGCCCGAAACTACGGGCTCTTACCTCCGTAAGTTGGGCATCGACCCGGACCGCATCTATTTGGTGCACCTGATAGCAAAATCAAACTTGGCGAAATCGAACAGCGAGGCGAGAAAGTTAATCACAGCTGGCTCGGTTCGTCTGGATGGTGAGAAGGTTACCGATGTTGATTACGAGTTCGCTCTGGACCGTGAAATTGTACTCAAAGTGGGGAAGCGCCGATACTTACGGTTGATACCAAATTAGTATGGTCTTTGGTGATCCATACCGACGTTACTCTGTATAAGTCTGGAATATGGAATCAGTGTTTTTTGTGTTTTTTGTGATTATTGAAAGCTATTGTGAATTATAAATATATGACTTGGCTCTGGATGATAGTACTGGCAGGCTCACTTGTGGGTTGCGCTGGAACGGCAGTTAATCGTGAGACAACAAAGATTGTGGCCGATGAGCAGATTCTACAAACCACTGTTCCAGAGTATGAGTCCGGGTTTGAGCCAATTGATCGTCGTGCTTACCACTACTACATAAATGGTCTGTTGTTTGAGGGGCTCAAGGACTTACCAAATGCCTCACAGAGTTTCGAGCAAGCCTGGAAATTCTGTCCGGAGTCAATTGAGATCGGTCTTAGCTACGCCCGTTCGTTAGCTCAATTGCGGAATTATGCTCGAGCTATTGATGTCGTAAATCAGATAGGCCCGAAATCATCAGATGCCTTGTTGCTCAAAGCGTTGTGTTTCCGACGGCTGGGCGATGCGGTTAGGGCCAAGCAGACCTATTTGGAGCTACTCCCGATTGATACGAGTAACGAAATCGCCTACATGTATCTGGCAGGGTACTATCAACAGCTGGGTGATCCTGATTCGGCTGTGTGGGCCTTGACAAATCTGGCCCGAGTGTTACCGGGGAAATCGGAAATTCAAACCGAGTTAGGTCGTGCCCATCTCGCGAATGGTAACCTGGAAGCGGCACGAGACGCTTTTCGGCACTCTATTGAGTTGAATCCATCGGCCGACAACACTGAAACTTTGATTCGGCTCAGTGAGACATTTGCATCCCATGGACAAACAGATTCGTCTCTCGCGCTATTACAAGACGCGCTTAAGCAAGATTATGACAACAGGGTATTACATGGTGAAATAGCGCGCCTTTGGATTATGCGTGATTCAATTATGTTGGCGTTGCCTCATCTGTGGGCTGTGGCTCGATTGACACCGGAGGACTTCACGATTCAGCGTCGGTTGGCCATAATACTGATGGCTACTGATTCTTTGAATACTGCGGACTCCATTCTGACCAAATTGATAACTGACGGTGATACTGATCCGGCTACACATTTCTATCTTGGCCGTTTGGCTATAATCACTAAGGACTATAAGCGTGCCCGTGATGAATTGACTATCGTAACGCGCGATGCCAGTAATCTTCAGGATGCCTGGTTGGGGCTTGGTTTTTCCTACCGACAACTTGGCCAGCCCGAAGAAGAGATCAAGACCTATCAAACTGGGTTGTTGAATATGCGGGAGGAATCAGCCGCTATTCAGCTTTATTTTGCGCTGGGTGCCGCCTTTGAACAAAACGGCCAGATCGACTCAGCTATTTCGACCTTTGAAGAGATTCTTGAGCATGATTCGGATCATGCCGCTACGTTAAACTACCTCGGTTACACTCTGGCCGATCGGGGTATTCGACTGGAATACGCCCGTGAACTGCTTGAACGAGCGGTGGCGATGCAACCCAATAACGCCGCATTCCTGGACAGTTATGGCTGGATATTTTATCGTCTTGGTGATTTCGATTCTGCTATTCGTTATCTCTCATCAGCCGCCGAGCTTGACAGCGACCCTGTGATATACGATCATTTCGGTGATGCCCTGAACGCTCGCGGAGAAACTGAACGCGCTCGTGAGTGGTGGCAGAAAGCTCTGGAGCAACAGCCGGAAAACAAATCGATCATTGAGAAACTGAGTCGTTGAACTTGATTTTCAATTTTTCTACCAGACATAGTCAAATTAGAATAGGGTTAGCCATTCTGTGTGCCGTCGGGCTTGGATGTGCCGAGATCGCACCGCCACCCGGGGGAGAGGTTGATAAGACCGGACCGATGCTTGTTTCATCTATTCCGGTTGATGGCGCATTGGAAGTCGCCTCACTTCAGACCATAATCCTGACTTTTTCAGAGAAACTAACCAAACCAAACAAAGGGCGCGGCGTTTTCATGTCTCCCCGTCCGACGTTTGAACCTGAGGTTGAGTGGAAATCAAACCAGATTCATCTTGAGTTGGCTGAACCACTGCAATCGGATCAAACCTATGTGGTGTCGGTCAGTTCCGACGTTACCGATTTGCGTCGCAACCGACTCGACAGTACTGTCACGATTGCATTCTCAACTGGTACGCATATCGACAGCGGTTCCGCCGCCGGGGTTGTTATAACCGCAGAGGAAAAACCAGCCGCCGGTTGGGCGATCGGCTTGTATCGTGAACTGGACTTCCCTGATAACGAGAACGCTGATTCTACCTACCCTGACTATTTCACCAACTGTGACCCTCAGGGAAGGTTTGAACTCAAATATCTCCCACCGGGTGACTATCGTTTGTTGGCCTTTGATGACAAAAATAGGGACAACCTGTTTAATCCGATGGTCGAGGCTTTCGCTGTCCCTGATCGCGAGTTCAAAATTGGTGGAGATCTAAGGTTAGACAATCTTATCATGACCGGGACCGAGTTTGACTCGTTGACACCCCGGATCATATCTGCTGTTGCCACAAGCGATGGTCTACTGCGGGTACGTCTCAATCGTCCGATCGACCCGACCTGGTTGGGACATCAACCTGAGAAATTGCAAATCACAGCTCTGACCGACTCCGTGAATTACTATACAGAGGCTATACTTGAAGCGACTGAGGATGAATCATCAGTTGTGACCGCCTACGTACCGAATCTGGTAGAAGGTTTCTATCGTTTGAATGTGGACTATAGTTCTACTGGGATGCCTATGACGTATGATTCGGTTCATTTTCGACGTATAGAAGATAAATTTCCGCCAACCTTGATCAAAACCGAACCTTCGAATCCAACGCTCTTTGCTCACGCGGTGGCACTCCGGCACACGTACTCTGAACCGATCGACACTTTACAATTGACCGACCAGACGTTTTCGCTTTGGGAATCCGATTCACTGTTGGTGCCAATTACACTACAATGGGAAGACAGGTTTCACCTGACCTTGACACCCGGGCGGATATTGCCTGCCCAGCGTTACCGTCTGGATATCACCGAGTTTGATCTGGTTGACTTGTCGGGTAATCAACTGGGAGATTCGGTTCGTTCGATGACCTTCTCAACCCACAATGCCGACTCACTTGGCTCAATCTCTGGTAACATTCTGATTTCGGCGTTGCCCAATCAGAACGCATCCGCATATTTTACTTTTCAACTCGTCGGTACCAGCCAGTGGTTTGATCTCGTCGTGGAACCGGATCTGTCTTTGCAAAATGATGTTGGGCGTGCGTTCAGTTTGGAAGTTTTGCCGGGCAAGTATTTATTGCGCGGGTTTGTTGATCGTGACGGTGATGACAAGCTGACACCAGGTGGTATAAGACCTTTCCGCGTCTCGGAAACGCGCGCTATTTATCCCGATACGATTGCTGTACGGGCACGATTCGAAACTGCCGGTATTCAATTCAATATCGATTAATCCAACGATCTAATTTTGTAAGAATATCTCTAAAAAAAGGACGGGACAAAAGCCCCGTCCTCAGAAGATCATAACACGCAATCTCTACTGGATGGAACCCCAGATTGTGAGCGTAACGCGGCGGTTCTGTGACGAAGCGTTGCGTTCGTCAGGTAAAGCCACAGGTTTTTCTTCGCCGTAGGAGACAATAAACATCCGGTATAGGGATGTTCCGAACTTGTCGGCAAGATAACGCTTGGCGGCATTGGCCCGTTTCTCACCCAGCATGATATTGTACTTGGCGGAGCCAGTCTGATCGGTATGGCCGACGATTTCAATTAGTGAGTGCGGTACTTCTTCGAGCTTCATACCGGCTTCATCAAGAATAGACGCGGCAACACCATTGATGTTGTAATCATCGAAATCATAACTAATCTTGCCCGACCAGATAATTTGATAGTTTTCAAAGCCAGATGCCTTGTTGATAGCCAAATCGGCTTTCTCATCCAATGCGGTCGCAAGTCCCTGAAGTCGTGTGATTTCTGTAGCGTTAAGATCAGTTTTGTCACGCACCTGATCGAGTTCGGCCGCTGTCCGGGCTTCTGATGCGGCGATTTCGCTCGCTACGTAAGTTTTGTTTACCCCACAGCCGCCCGCCATTAGTGCTACTATCAGCAAGCTGAGCATAAGTCTGATTTTCATGCCTCTCAATCCTTTCTATTCAAATCCTTGGTCTTTTGTTAGTCCTTTACCGAATAGGCTACTCTTCTGAAGTGATCTACGCAAGAAAAAAAGTGACTATATCTATTGCTTTATGGCACCGGCAGTTATGCCGGATACGATTTGCTTTTGCATCAACAGGAAGAGCACTAATACCGGTACAACAGCTACTGTCGATCCAGCCATTAGGTGGGGCCAGTCTATCGCCTGATGGCCCTGATAGTGGGCGAGTGCCACCGGAAGCGTGCGAAGATGTTCCTTAGATGTCAGAATAAATGGGAACAGAAACGAGTTCCAATTGGTGAAAAAGACCTGTATCGCCAGTACCGCCAGAGCCGGACGGCAGAGCGGCATCACTACTCGCAAGAGGATACGCGCTTCGCCAGCACCATCAATTCGGGCCGCTTCTTCCATCGAGGGTGGTATCGACTCGATATACTGTTTGACCAAAAATATGCCGATCGGGTTGACCAACCAGGGGAGAATCAGTGCCCAGTAACTATCGTAGATGCCAGCTTTAAGACAGAGCAGGTAAAGCGGAATTATGATGATATGCATCGGTATCATCAGCACCAGAAGAACCAACACAAACAGTATCTTGTTTAGTCGACTCTGAAACCGAGCAAGCGCATATGCAATCATAAAACAGAACAGGATATTTCCCAGAGTCACTATACCGCCAACCAGAATTGAATTAAACAGGGCAGTACCCAGGTTGGCTTGTGTGAACAAATCGGCAAAATTTGTGATTGTCCAGTTGGTTGTGAGCAGATCATTGAGACTAAGGCCACCACCTCCGGCTACGAAGGCAACTCGGAACATCCAGACCAGGGGGAAGACCATAATGGCAGACATCAGTGTCAGTAGCAGGTACCGCACCGCTGTTCTCATATGATTTTGACAACCTACCATGCGGCGGACCTCTTGCGAAGCAGTACGAATTGGGCTATGGAGAACAGTGCGATGATAATGAACAGGACATAAGCCGCGGCTGACGCATAGCCGATGCGGAAAGCTGTGGTCAGGCCTTCTTCATAAATAAAGAAAACCGATGTCGCAGTGTCGAATTTACCTTTGGTCATCACAAAGATCTCAACAAACACCTGAAATGATTTGATGGAATTGATGACAATTACAAATAATGCCACCGGTTGCAAAAGGGGAAGTGTGATTGACCAAAAGGTTTTCATCGGCGATGCCCCGTTGATCTCGGCCGCTTCGTATAGTTCATCAGGAATTGCCTTCAGGCCAGCCAGAAATATCAGCATGTAATAACCAACCGACATCCACACATCCATTGCCATAATTGAATAAAGGGCGGTCGTATTATCATATAGAAAACCATGTATTGGTATACTGACTCCTGCCAGGTTGGCCAATGTAGCAATATATCCACCCCGAGCATACAGATTGGTGAAAATGAGCGCGACCACCACCATCGAAGTTATCGATGGCAGAAAGAAAGCCGACCGAAAGAACGCCCGTCCACGAAACTGACGATTTACGAGCAAAGCCATCACCAGGGCGAACACGGTCGTGAACGGAATCGTCCCGCCGACAAAGATAAAGGTATTTTTGAGCGCGGCCAGGAAAGCCGGATCGGATAACAACTCCCGATAGTTAGCCAGTCCGATCCAGTCATACTCGCCGGTCAGAAGCCGGTAGTCGGTGAAGCTGATATAGAGTGAATAGGTGACCGGAAAAACCCAAAATAATATAAAAGTCAGACTCCACGGTGAAGTTAGAATCAGCGATGGAGTCCGGAACGATTTCATTTCTTGCGTAACTCAGTAATGGTTTTCTGCAATTGTCGCAGAGTTTCACCCGGGGGGGCGTTTTCGAAAAGCACTTTCTCCACCGCCTGCTCCAATTCGGTTTCCATGTAGACCCAGTCGGGATCAACCGGGGGGTGGGTCGATAAATGCAATTGCATCACAAATGTCCGCAAGTGCGGATTGTTCTGAAAATACTCATCGGTTTGCGCGGTCCGACTCGAAGGGTTAGCCGAGCGATTGGCTTTGCAGAATTTGATCTGATTCTCATCTGAGGTTATAAACGAGATCAATTTGAGCGCGGCATCAGGGTGTTCTGAAGCGCTACTGATCGCAAGATACTCGCCCCCCATAAATGACTTGCCCGGATAGGTTTCCGATCTAAATCCAGCGGCGACCTTGCGACCGGTACCAAAAGTGAGACCAGGACCGGGCATTGTCGAAGTGCCGAAATCTATCGAGCGTTTTTCCAACTCGATCCGTTTGAGTAGCCAGTCGCCAGATAGGATGAAACCGATCTTGCCATCCAAAAAGGCATCCTCAATACCGCGCTGATTGGCGACATAGCCGCACGAGTCATGCAAGTGCTTGTAGTACTCCAAGGCTTTGACCGCTTGTTGAGATGAAACAACGCAGTAGCGACCGTCTTCCGAAAACATTCGTCCGCGCGCAGACCAGAAAAAAGGCATAAATTTCTTGTAGAGGCGATGTTTCTCGGCGGTATTGGAACCCCATCCATAGATGTCGGGATCAAGGGCCTGAATCTTCTCGGCCGCTCCCCGAAGTTCATTCCAACTCAGTGGAATAAAATCGCTGTCAAGTCCGGCTCTCCGAATTAAATCACGATTAAAGTATAGAACGCGTGTTCCGAGAATCCACGGCTGTGCCCACACTTTGTCTTGATAGGTGGCCATTGACCAGCCTTGATACTTTTGTCGTAAAGAGTCGGCGTGGGGGGTCAAGTCATAGAGTTTTCCAGCATCAGCTAACTGGGCGATCCAGTCGGAACCCAGCTCAACCACGTCTGGCGCAGAACCGGATGCAAAGGCCAGTACGATCTTCTCATGCCCATTGGCCCAGGTTAGATCGGTCACATTGACCTGAATGCCGGGATTTTGGCGTTCGAATTCGTCGACCATTGCAGACATGGTCGGTTTGATGCTCGGATCTGTCCAGAATTGCCACCACTCAATGGTTGTCTGGGCTTGGATGGCTGATCCGCCCAATAGAACGCTTAGCGCTATGACTACGATTAGTTGTCTCATATATCCTCACTTTTGATCGTCAGACAAGTAAACCGGGGCTGGCACACCGGTCAAGAAAAACATCAAGAACATCTTTTTGTTGATGAACCGGTGGACCACACCAATCATTGTCTTATGCTGTTATCAAATTTCGTGCTACTCAATACCAGTATCTCCAGTTGGTTCGACTGGTCACAGTTACCGGTTCTGATCGGAACGCTCATCTGTGTTCTAATCGTCCTTTATACTACATTCTACCAGGCTGGGCGACGGAAGTTCAAGATGCGTGAAATCGCCGGGTTGCGGGCTGTTGAGGACGCTATTGGTCGCGCTACAGAGATGGCCCGACCGATCCTGTTTACACCCGGCTGGGGTGGAGATATCCAGCGGCCGACAACTATTGCTTCGATGAATATTCTCAGCCATATAGCTGAAACCACTGCTCGTTATGATTGTCCTTTGATCTATCCGACCCATGACCCGGTGATTATGTCGGTCGCTCAGGAGGTGGTTGCTGAGAGTTACGCACGCGCAGGCCATCCGGACAGATTCCAATCGGATAATATCAGGTATGTTTCGTCCTCGCAGTTCGGCTATGCGGCGGCAGTCGATGGTTTGATCTGCCGCTATGAACCCTCGTCGATATTTCTTCTCGGTACTTTTGAGGCCGAATCCCTGATTTTAGCAGAAACGGGTAACTCCGTAGGGGCTATTCAGATCGCCGGTACCGATTCAACTATACAGTTGTCGTTCTTTATCGTAGCTTGTGATTACACTTTGATTGGCGAAGAACTATTCGCCGCCTCGGGATACCTGTCCGGCGATGAATCTATCCTGGCTTCTGTCCGCTCACAGGACATCATCAAAGTGTTGATCGCGTTTCTGCTTATCGCCGCCACTCTCTGGGCTACCTTTGATCCCGATTCGTCCTGGTGGAGATTCTGATGCGTCGTCGGGTTCCTCAACTGGTGTGCGGTCTGTTCGGTTTGTTGATCTTCACCCTTCATTTCTTGACCAGTGATCAGGCTCATCGAACCTATCGGTTGATCCTTGACGACTATTACCAGATCGTCTTTGCTTTTGCCCTGCTGGTTGGTGTGGTCAGTTTTATCAGGGTCAATCTCAAAGCTGTTGAAAGGGGTAAGGATCGTCCGTACCGGATAGTCTCCCTGCTCGGTCTTCTGCTCATGCCGGTACTGGCTATGGGGTGGGGGATAGGTGGCGATTCGCCATTTCTATGGGTTTTCGATAATGTCCAGGTGCCGATGCAGGCCACCGTGTTCGCGTTACTGGCCTTCTATGTGGCTTCGGCCTCGTTTCGTGGATTTAGGGCACGATCCCTCCCGGCCACAGTATTGCTGTTGTCCGCTCTGTTGACCCTGTTGAGTCGCTCAGATCTCGGTGGCTTCATGGCTGAGTATATCACTCCCGTAGCCGACTGGGTGCGGTATAATCCTTCGATGTCAGCTCGGCGGGCAATCCTGATCGGGATCGGTCTTGGATCTCTGACCACTTCCTTGAGAGTCATACTCGGAATCGAACGAACCTGGCTGGGAGGAGGTAAATGAAACAATTGCAACAGCGACATTATGTGTTCATCGGTCTGGCTCTGGTTGTGATCGTGACTATGCTCCTGCCTTACCGTCCCGAGATCGTCCCTTCGGCCGAAACCCGTCGGATGCACGAGTATATCGATTCGCTCCCCGAAGGGTCGGTTCTGCTGATCTCGTTTGACCACGAAGCCTCATCGCTCCCAGAGATCAAGCCTTTGGCGCTCGCATTGCTGAGACACGCCTTTTCAAAGCGACTTAAGCTGATCGGTATTGCTCTTCTGCCGGAAGGCACCGGAGTCGGTTATGGCCTGATGCGTGAGGCCGCCCGAGAATATGATATGAGCTACGGTGAGGATTTTGTTTATCTCGGTTTTCGACCTCAGTATGTGGCAGCCATTTTGTCAATGGGAGAGTCGATTCCGGAGACATTTCCTGAAGATTACTTGGGACAAGCGTACGACCAGCTACCGATGCTGAACGGGATTGAGAATTACGATGATTTAGCCTGTGTTATTTCGGTTGCCGACGGCTCATTGACAACTCATTGGGTAGAGTACGGACACGCACGATATAGAGTCAAGGTATCGGCTTTTGTGGCGGCGTCTATGGTCACTACCTACGATCCTTATCTGGCATCGGGGCAGATATATGCGATGGTAAGCGGTTTACGGGGAGCGGCCGAGTATGAAAAACTGATTGGAATTGGCGGCAGTGGCGCGCGTGGGATGCTCGCTCAAACAAGTATGCACCTGTATGTGATCCTGATGATTATCATCGGCAACCTGATCTACTTTCGACAGAAGCAACGGGGGAGAGGCTGATGGATATCGGGATTATCATAGCCGGATTGCTAACCCTGGCGATTTTCTCTTTCTTGTATCGGGACAACCCAGTGTACAAGATGGCGGAATCACTTCTGATTGGAGTGTCGATCGGTTACTTCCTCGTTATCACCTGGGATAACACCCTGAGGGCAAACCTGTTCGACCCTCTATTTACCGGAGGCGAAATAGATTTACTTATTCCGTTCGGTCTTGGGCTGTTGATGTTCGGCCGTTTTAGCTCGAAGACCTCGGCACTCTCTCGCATACCAATTGCTGTGTTGATCGGTTCCGGTGCTGGAGTAGCGATTCCAGCTATGCTCGGTGCTCGCACTCTTGCGCAAATGTCTGCTACGGTACAGCCACTGCTGACCGAATCAGGTTGGCTGAATGTCTCAGGATTGGTGGTTTTGGTAGGTGTCTTATGCACCCTTGCCTATTTCTATTTCAGTCGTGAACATCAAGGGACACTGGGGCGTGTGGCGAAAACGGGCACTTGGTTCCTGATGATATTTTTCGGCACTACGTTCGGTTATACGGTTATGTCACGGATGTCAACATTGATCGGACGGGTCGAGTTCCTATTGAGTGATTTCCTCAAACTTACCAACTGAATGATGGCCTTCCGTTGTCCCAAATGCCGGACTCCCATGAAAGAGGAGAAGCGCAGTTTCCACAAGCAACGCAAGTGGATCTGTCCTAAGTGCCGGTGTGTGCGCTTTCAGCAGATCAAAAAGTGATTTGATCAAGCTTGTGTCACACCTCATTTTCTGAGAAACAGATTGAATACATCTGCGTATTGCAGAGTATTGCACTTGAGTTTGAGACCAGTTGATATGAATGTTCGTGTAGGTACTTCAGGATTCAGTTTTGCCGATTGGCGCGGCAATTTCTATCCGCCTGATATTGATAAAGGCAAACTCCTGGATTACTACGTCCGTAAATTTGACACAGTTGAGATCAATTCAACTTATTATGGTATTCCGCAACCTCGTGTGTTTGAAAATATGGCGAAAAAAGTATCCGACCAATTCGATTTTATGGTGAAAGTGCCACAGTCGTTTACGCATCGGCGGACAGATCTCGATAATGACTGTCGGAAATTCACCGAAGCAATGCGGCCGTTATCCGAATTTGGTAAATTAGCGGGACTGCTGGCTCAGTTCCCGTACTCATTTAAGTTTTCACCTGATAATCTTGATTATATTTCCATCTGTCGACAGGCGGTGGTACCGCATCCGCTGTTTGTCGAGTTTCGTCACAATAGCTGGGTGAACCGGACAATGTACGACCGCTTTCGTGCGGAAGGGATTGGGTATGTGGCGGTTGATGAGCCATCTCTCCCAGGTCTTCTTAATCCGGATTGTTTCGCCACTACTGACACCGTCTACATTCGTCTGCATGGTCGCAACGCCGAGCAGTGGTGGGACGGTGGCCCGCTTAGGTATGATTACAAATACTCAGAGGATGAACTAGCCAGTTGGAAGAACAAGCTGGCTAAAATTATGAAGAAAGTTAAAACAGGCTACGTATTCTTCAACAATTGCCATCTTGGTCAGGCGGCGCGCAACGCCAGCCAGTTTGCGGAAATGATTGCTACCCCAGAGAATGAGACTTGAGGCTATTTGTAGTTGACTGATTCTTTATATCCTCTTATCACTAACTACTGATTATAGGAGTGCGAATGTATCTAAAACTCGACAAAATCACCAAACGGTATGAAAATAAGACCGCCGTTGATGGCCTCTCGCTGGATATCCCACGAGGCGTGATTTATGGCATGATTGGTCCCAATGGGGCCGGCAAAACAACTACGATTCGGATGATAATGAATATCATCGTCCCGGACTCCGGGACGATTCTGTTTGATGGTCGTGAGGTAGATGGTTCTTTCCGCGACCGAGTCGGCTATTTGCCCGAAGAACGTGGCCTATACAAGAAGATGACGCTTAGAGAGGTCATCACTTATCTGGCCGACTTGAAAGGGTACCCATCCAAGAAGACGGCGGCGGCTATTGATCCCTGGCTGGAGCGGATGAATCTGGCTGAGTATGTCGATCAGAAAGTCGAAGAACTCTCCAAGGGGATGGCTCAAAAACTACAGTTTGTGACGACTGTCCTGCACGAGCCGGATATCATCATCCTAGATGAGATATTCTCCGGTCTCGATCCGATTAACATAGAATTGATCAAGAATGTCCTGCTCGATTTGAAACGGGAGGGACGGACAATTCTTTTTTCGACCCACGTTATGGAGCAGGCGGAAAAGCTGTGTGACCATATCTGCATGATTTCGCAGGGCCAAAAAGTCCTGGACGGTACGATCGGTGACGTCAAGGCGCAATTCGGGCGCAACACGGTCCAGATCGGTTTCGAGGGAGATGGTAAGTTTATCAGGGATCTGCCCGGTGTTCGCGAAATGACAGAGTTTAATAATTACGTCGAGGTGCGACTTGAAGACGGCACTAAACCGGATTCAATTCTCAAAGCCGCGGTGGACAAGTTGACCATAAGCCGGTTCGAAGTAATGGAACCATCGCTTTACGACATATTCATTGATACCGCCAAAATTGATCTCGCTGATCTCCATGCCGAGGTGGGAGGTGACCATGTCTAAATTCCTGATAATCATGAAGCGCGAGTACGCGCAGATCGTGAAGAAAAAGTCTTTCCTGATTATGACCCTGCTTACGCCGGTGATTATGGCAGGTTTCATGGTTCTGCCGGCGTTATTAGCCAACAAAGATGTGGATACCACCGAGTCGGTCGCAATTGTAGATCGAAGTAATCAGGGGGTTGGAGCGGCGTTGGCTATCGCTCTGGGTGAGTATACCATTGGTGATTCGGAAATACCAACATACAGTATTGATAGCATTATAGATATCTCGCCTTCCGATGACACTCGGTTTCGCGAGGTTATCGATTTGCTCACTGGTCAGATTGATGCCCGTGAAGTTAAGTATGTTCTGGCTATCGGGCCCACACCTCATCTGAATGACAGCAGTCTCCTGTTGATAACGAACTCTGATGATTTCCGTACAATTCGACGTTTCGAATACGAGTTGAGTCAAATACTGTCTAAGGAACGACTTGAGTCATCACAGGTAAACATTCCGGTTGA
Source organism: Candidatus Zixiibacteriota bacterium (assembly GCA_021163775.1). Classification (GTDB taxonomy): domain Bacteria; phylum Zixibacteria; class MSB-5A5; order GN15; family FEB-12; genus JAGGTI01. The sequence goes on along the minus strand of JAGGTI010000038.1, from coordinate 24,512 downwards.
CTCAGTTCTGGCTCTAACGCATCGCATATCGCTGACCACTAAAAATACAAGTGGTGAGTCTATCCCGTTCGAGATAAAGTTTTTCACGGCTCTTATTTTTGTCATGCTGATGTATATGGTGACGATTATAAATGGCTCAGGTTTGATGCGTAGCATTATTGAAGAGAAGAGTAGTAGGATCGTGGAAGTTTTGGTTTCATCGGTAACTCCTTTCCAACTCTTAGCTGGTAAAATCATTGGTGGTGGTGCCGCCGCATTAACCCAGGTGGGTATTTGGGTAGTAGCTGGACTTGTGGTGTCTCTGTTCGCAGGGTCCGGTAGCCTGGAAATTGATCCGGGGCTGGCACAAATAGTTTTCAATCCTGTTGTTGTTATCTTTTTTGTTCTCTTCTTTGTTACTGGCTATTTAATGTTCTGTACTTTGTTTGCACTTGTCGGTTCAATTGTCAACAGCGACAAAGAGGCTCAGAATTTTGTTTTCCCAGTTATCATTTGGATGTTGCCGGCTCTGATGACCGGTATGGCTGTAATACGTGATCCTTATGCTACCTGGGTTCTGATCCTTTCCTATATTCCTTTATGCACCCCAACCATGATGTTTGAACGAGTGGTATTCCTGGCACCTTCGGCTATGGAATACTCATTGTTCTCAGGGATAGTTGGAGAAGCCATGCTTGGTTTACTGGGTGTTATTATCACATCGATCGGAATCACTTGGTTGTCGGCCAGAGTCTTCAGAGTCGGTATATTAATGTACGGCAAACGACCAACTTTGCCTGAAATATTGAAGTGGATCAAACAAGGTTAGCAGGTCTGATTAGTATGCTCGAACGTAAACAACTGCCCAAACTCTTGCTCCTGTTGGCCGCCTTCGTGTTTTTCTCAGCCAACACGGTGTATTTTCTTGAGACGCCAGACGGTCCGCTTTTGGCGGCCTCAGACCCAACATATCATTTCGAGTTTGATAGTATTCCAAAAGGCAAGAAACCATACCTCAATCTAAAGTCGGCTATATTAGTTAATTATGACAACGGCGAGGTGCTCTATGCTAAGAATGCTGATGTCAAGCGTTCGGTAGCTTCAATCACCAAATTGGTTACGGCGATGGTGATTCTTGATCAAGGACTCGATCTATCAACGACCCAGACGATCTCACGCGAGGATGCGCGGCGGTCCTCCAAGTCACGACTCAGAGTTGGTTATGAGTTGTCTCTCGAAGATCTCCTTTACGCCGCGCTCTTGAATTCTGACAATAGGGCCGCTCGTGCACTGGCAAGGGCCGCCTGCGGATCGATTGAAGATTTTGTTCGCGAAATGAATTTCAAGATGAAACAGCTCGGACTGAAAAACACCGTTTTCTACGAACCGACAGGACTGGACGCGCGCAATGTTTCTACTGCCCATGAGGTGGCGAAGATTCTTCATTATGCCTACGACTACGAGTTAATCGCACGGCTCACATCTACCAAATCACAAAGGTGTGATGTGATTAACCGCAAGAATAAGCATTTACAGATGGCTAACACCAACCTTATAATCCATTCAAAATATAAAGTGTTGAGCGGCAAAACGGGATATATACGGGCGGCCGACTACTGTTTGACAACACTGGTTGAGAACGATAAAGGGGAGAGGCTGACCTGCGTAGTTCTCGGCGTGCCGGGCGACCGGCTCCGTTTTCGCGAAGCCCGCAAACTAGTAGACTGGGGATTTGGTAAGATCCACAGTTAGACTATTTTGGTGGAACGCATCCGACTATTGTCTGAGCGTTTTAGCACGACGTTCGGATTCTTGGCGAATAACAGCATAAGTCAGATTGTTCAGTTCGTAAGTTGTAGCCGCCGATTCGTATAATTCAACCGCCCTGACAGTATCACCTTTTCCTTCGTATGCGGCCGCAAGGTGGAACTGGCTCCACGCAGATTCCTGGTTGGCTTTCTCAAGGTGAGCAATTGCTATATCATATTCTCCTTGAGCCAAAGCCACTCTTCCAAGTATCAGATTAGCCGCTTGAATGCGGAGGATATTATCCGAAGGTTCAATTATCGCAAGATACTCATTTGCGAGATTTATGGCTTCCGATAGATTGCCGCGTTCTAATTCGACCAGTGACCGTGAGGCGATATCATTTTGGCGAATATTGCGCTTGACCCGCTCAAAGAGATTTGAGGCTTCAACAATCTCAAGCGACTTGTTGTAGCTTTCCTGAGCCGCGGCTGGTTGATGTTCCAGCAATTGCACAAAAGCAATATTGCGCAGATCACCGGCCATTGCCGCCGCATCAGTATTCTCAGTGGATAGTTCGTATCTCTGGTGAAGTAGCGCCAATGCTTGATCGTACATACCTTCATCAATGTATGTGATCGCCGCCGCCATAAGTGCCGCACGTTGCTGTCCGCTGTTTATTGCTTTGTTAAAATACTCTTCCAGTTCGTCACGGGCCTCGTCATGGCGGTTCAGGAACACCAGATTGAAAGCAATCCCCAACCTTGAAGTACCAAATGTACGGTCGGCTTTGAGAGCCTTGCGGTAGTAGTTAATAGCTTCATCGAACCTACCCATGCGAGTGAGTAATTCGGCATATGAATCGTACGGATTTGGATCCTCCGGGATCAATTCTATGTAGTTCTTGAATGCTTCCGCGGCTTCTTCATAGTGGCCGAGCGCGCGTAGTGAGTAGCCTAACATATTGTACGGTGGGGCATAAGTGCTTGCGATATCAACTATCACTTTATACTGAGCAACGGCATTTTCGTAATCCTGAACACCAAAGTGCTGGTTAGCCAAAAGCATCCGCGCTCGCACGTCTTTGGGGTAGAGGGCTACTAATTCTTTGCAAATATCAAGTTGTCGAGACGGATCACCATCCACACCAGTCTTAGCCACTTCTATGAGCAGAAGCTCACCTTTGGAAATGCCGGAGGAATGTTCGCGCGCCAACTCCAGGTTTTCGAAAAATCCCTTTGGACTCGGATTTACGCTGGCCAAATACAGGTAAGCGAGGGCAAACTCGGGATCAGCTTTTACTGCCCGCTGAAAATGACGCAAAGCCTCAGGGGTTCTCAAGCGCTCCGATAGATCTCGTCCAAGCTTGAAATGCTCCAGAGCCTCGGTAGACGAGGTGGTGATCGGAATTTCGTCACCCATTGGACCACCGCAGTTGGCTAACGCGAACATCAGAACCAGGAGCGAAAGGATTCCGAGCCTATGTTTATAGTTGTTAGCGATCTTCGTCATACGTTCAAGCTCTCCATACAGCAACTAACATTAGTGTGGAGGCAAATCAAGTGGTTTGTCGGTTTGAAGCATGTGAGCGATGTCAGAGTACTGGGACTTCCTGATGAGGTTCCTGAACCAGACGAAGGGATTCGACTCTTCGGAGTGCTTTTTGACGCACGAATGCCTGCCCCAACCGACCAAATTGATCGTAGGTAGATGCCTTGATATAGAGGCGTAGAGCCTGTGGCAGATCTCCCGCAACTTCATATGCCAAAGCCAGATAGTACTGGTTGAGCGCCTGTTCCAGATCAGATTCACTCAGTTCTTTGATCGCTTGTTGGATATCACCCGATTCCAGGGCTATCCTGCCAAGAGTCTCGTGGGCGGTCTGGATACGGTTCTGATCCTTGGTGCGCAACGCTTCGGCTTGATATTGTTGGATAATGTCCTGTGCTTGTACAATATTACCTCGTTGCAACCAAACCAAGGCTTGTCTCTGGTAATGGTCCAACTGTGCCTGTTCAGCGACACTGGGAGCAACAGCTGAGAGGACGATCAGATTCAGGGAGGCGGTAAACGCTTTAGAGGCTTCTTCCGATCGATCGATTTCCAGCCACATTTTGCCCATGGCATCCAGATCCTGGGCCATGGCGACGGTATCAGCCGCCGCGATCGCAATTTGGTGTGCGGTCTCGAACTGTTCAAATGCCGCCTCAAAATTACCCTGATCAAGGTATGACATCATAATCCCTTGTAGAGCGGCCCTCCGTTGATCATCGTTCCAGGCTATCTCCAACAGATGACCGAGCTGTTCGCGCGCTTCTTTATGTTGCCCAAGCACGCACAGGTTGTTGGCAATTCCCAGGTGTGACGCCACGAAATCAGGCTGTACTTTAAGAGCTTCCTTATAGAATTGGATCGCCTCCCGATGTCGATTCATTTTGGTCAGCAGATCAGCGTAAGAGTCGTAGGGATTCGGAGCATCTGGGATGAGACTCATGTAATTCAAAAAGCACTCCTCTGCCGCACACAGATTGCCCAAGAAACGATAGCAGTATCCCATGCCATTGTAGGCACTCGCATACGTAGGGGATAGGGCAACCGCCCGGCTGTACGAAATTATCGCGCTGTCCCAGTGTTTCAAGCGAAAGAAGTAAAGTCCCAACTCAAGGTGAACTCTGGCATCACCGGAATATGTTTCCGTCAATTTAGATAGGAGCTCATGTTGTCGAGCGGGTTGCTGAAAGCTACCGGCTCGATCTGCCAGGATCATGAGACGCTCCCCATCGGAGACCTCATTAGCCAGCGAAACTGCCCGTGCAAGACTGTTCCGTGCCTCATTGCCATTTGTCTGAATCCGAGAAAGGTAGAGGTGGGCCATTGCCAAGCGTGGATCCAGATCAAGTGCTTTATGAAGACTGCTCTCGGCCGCTATTTTTCGGTTTTGCTCAAACAGATTACGTCCCTCGGTGAAGTGTATGAGGGCAGTCGCGGAGCGAGTTGTGATCGGAATCGTGTCCGGCCCGGGACTGTTCCAAATTAACAAAAGGCAGACAACTAAAGCTAAGGCGGTTAGCGTTATAAGCTTCCGGGGCATTTTCATTTACGTAATTACATCGGCAACTTATCAGTTCTACTATACATATTTGATTTGAAAGCCGTTTGAAAGCCGGATGAGAGTGGAGGATAGAAAGATAGACGCAGAAAGGTACAGATGAGACGGAAAATTAACGCTCAATGTAAAACTATAAGCGTCTCATAATATATATTATGTTAACACGTGCACGCAAGATCTAAGTATGCCCCATTATAATAATCTATCCCTTGACGACAAAGTTTAGAAGCCGCCCCGGAACGTAGATTACTTTGACAATCTCTTTCCCATCAAGATGTGCCCGAACCTTCTCGTTTTCTTTAGCCGCTTCTTCTACAGGAGCTTTCTCCGAACCAACAGGAACCTCAACTGTACCTCTGAGTCGCCCGTTCACTTGGATTGCAACCTTGATTACATCCCCAATGACTGCTTTAGGGTCATATTCAGGCCATTTTGACTTGAATACAGAATCCTCATCAAATCCGCACAATTGCCACATTTCTTCGGCCAAGTGCGGTGCCAGCGGTGCTATTAGCTGGATTGTCTTAAGAATGACAGCGTCATTCAAATGGTCGTTCTGAATCTCGACAGCATCAAAATCACGTGTTAATTCCATCAAAGATGAAATTGCAGTATTAAACTGAAGTCTTTCAAATGACTCCGAGACACGTTTGATTGTTTGGTTCAGTTTGATGTAAACCTTGCGTTCGTCAGATGTCAGCTCATCGGACTTAAAGTATTGCTTTAAGTCTACGTCAGAACTACGGTAATTTTCCACCATTGGATAGAGACGCCCATATACAAATTTCTCGGGTCCAGTAACAAACTCTTTTGTGTCCCATCCGACCGGGCGATCAGATGGAGCGGCAAAGAACATCGCCAGCCGACTGACATCAACCCCGTGTTCTTCAAAAAGTTCCATGGGGGAGACGACATTACCCTTTGATTTAGACATCACTTCGCCATTGGAATCAGAAACCATCCCGTGATTAAACAGACGCGTGGCCGGTTCTTTACTGTTAATCCAGCCAATATCGTATAGAAACTTATGGAAAAACCGGAAATAGATCAAATGTCCGGTAGCGTGCGTTACACCTCCGATATATAGATCAATCGGCAACCAGGCGTTCGCTTTATCGCGATCAAACGGTTCATTCTCGTTTAACGGGTCGAGATAGCGCAGGTAGTACCATGATGAACAAACAAACGTATCCATAGTGTCTGGATCGCGCTGTGCCTCTCCCCCGCATTTGGGACAGGTGGTGTTCATATACGAGTCGACATCGGACAACGGAGAACGTCCTTTCGGGTGATAATCCTCGACATCAGGCAGTTCAACCGGTAAATCTTCAAATGGCACAGGAACCTCGCCACAGGTCGCACAGTGAATAATCGGTATCGGACAGCCCCAGTAGCGTTGCCGTGAGATTGACCAATCCTTCAACTTAAAGTTGATTCGTCTCCGCCCAAAGTCTTTGTTTTCGGCGAAATCACTGACCGCATCGGTAGCCGCCTTGCCGGATTTGCCATCGAACTGACCCGAATTAACCATTGGACCGTACTCAGTGAACGCCTCAGACATAGTTTGGGCATCCAGAACGGTTTCCGAATCAGGATGAATAACTACCCTGATAGGAATATCGTACTTCCGAGCAAAGGCAAAATCGCGTGTATCGTGCGCCGGAACAGCCATCACAGCACCGGTGCCGTAGCCGGATAAAACATAATCGGCCACCCAGAGTTGAACTCGTTCACCGTTGTACGGATTGATGGCATATTTTCCAGTGAAGACACCGTCCTTGTCATCGGTAATCGATGCCCTGTCAATATCAGAGCGTCCTGCTACTTCTTTCTTGTAAGCCTCGACTTGAGCGGCATGTTCAGGGTCCATCCCGAGCCGTTCAATAAGCTCCGATTCCGGTGCGATAGCCATAAAGGTCACCCCGAAAATAGTATCGGGACGAGTTGTGAAGATAGGAAGTTTCTCGGAGGTTTCCTCAATTGTAAAATCAACCTCGAGACCATACGAGCGACCGATCCACTCACGTTGCATTGTTTTGACATTATCCGGCCAGCCGGGTAGATCGTCGAGGTCGTCAACAAGGCGATTGGCGTAATCGGTTATCTTGAAATACCACTGCACCTGCTCTTTTTTCTCAACCCCGGTACCACAACGTTCGCATCGGCCATCAACAACCTGTTCATTGGCCAGCACGGTCTTATCTTCCGGGCACCAGTTAACAAAACCCCGCTGGCGGTACGCCAGACCCTTTTTGAACAGTTCAATGAACATCCACTGGGTGAACTTGTAGTATTCGGGGTCGCACGAAGCGACTTCGCGAGACCAGTCAAATGAAACCCCGGTTTTCTTCAAAGTATTCCCACTGACACTGATATTCTGTTTGGTCCAGACTGCGGGATGAATATTGCGGCTAATTGCGGCCCGCTCGGCCGGTAGACCAAAAGCGTCCCAGCCGTACGGATGCAGTACCTGTTTGCCCATCATCATTTGTTGGCGGGCTACCGCATCACCAATAATATAGTTGCGAAAATGTCCTATATGCATGTCGCCGGACGGATAAGCGAACATCACCAAGAGGTAGAATTTCTCGGCATCACCCGGATGCGCGGGAGCTTCAAACAGTCGCTGTTCATTCCAGCGCTCCTGCCATTTTGATTCAATGTTCTTGAAATCGTATTCTGGGATTTTATCTCTTCGTTCAGTCATTATTCTTAACCTCTAAAGCAATCAATAGTGAAGATGGTATTACAATATCGTCCGATTGGCAACGGTTTTGAGTGTTCCCATTGCCATCAAGAAGATCGCCGCTTGAGAAAATTGAGGAGTACGGTACCCCCGGATAAACGACCGACCACAGTTGCCTTGAGCTTTTCAATCTGGTAGGCCGGACCGTGCTCCAGTTTTTGACGAATCGACCAGGGAGTATCAAAACCATAGACCGGAAACCGTCCACGAGAGAGCGGTTCGTCGGATGGTTGCGGAAAATTCATTGTGAAGCCACGTCGGTAGTCGGCCGCCGCCGCGCTTTCGGTCACGCGAACATTACAACGACCAAATGGATAACTTATGTAGTCGATAGGTTGACCTGTAATATCCTGGAGCTGATGGCGTGAGTCCTCAAGTTCCTGTTTCAATAGTACGTGGTTACATGATGTCAGGTCACAGTGCGAAACACCGTGAGAACCGATCGTTACATTCAATTCCACCAAACGCCGGAGTGCTGACTTGTTCAGATGTGGTGTCGGACACCAGCGGTAACTGTAGTCCCAATCGTTGGACCGACCGATTAAACCACTGGGTACGAATATAAGAGGGTGCAGGTCGAACTGCGCAATAAGATTGGGCAATAATTCAGCCAGGTGGAGGTAGCCGTCATCAAACGAAATGACCATACCTCTCCCCCGTCCGGGTGTCTGGTCGTCTATCCCAATGCTGGACCAACCGTAAGCGATAAGCGACCTCAATAGGCGCTCAAACCGTGCTGGTGAATAATTAGTCGCTCCGTAACTGAAATGATTCAGGAGCTTATGGAAAACCAGTAGTGGGGCACTATCGGCTTCAGGTTCAGTCTTTGACTTTTGGCTTTGAGTTGACATCATCGAACAGGTTTGGGTCAACCGGTCCCAGGGCGACCAGCGTAATCTGGTCTTCATCAAATAGTTGGCGGGCCACACGGGTCAGATCGGTCGCAGTTACCTGATCGATAGCCTTGAGAGATTCATTCAGACCGTGAAAGCGCTGTGTCAGCAATTCCAATCGGCCTAAACGTTGCATGCGTGCCGTAGTAGATTCCATGCCGAGTGTCAGATGACCTTTCACCTGAGCCTTAATTTTATCCATAATGTTAGAGGATAACTTACGTTTCTTAAGTCGACGACATTCATCAATCACCAATTCATAAGCCTGACGCACACGAGTATGATCAGTACCCATATAGATTCCAAAAACACCACCGTCACGGTAGAAATCATGATAGGCAAACACCGAATAGGCCAAACCTCGTTGTTCCCGAATCTTCTGGAATAGAACGGAGGACATACCACCGCCCAGATGTGAAGTTAGCAACACCAACGCCATACGGTCCGGTTGATCGTATGGGAGCCCCGGAAAACCAAGACAAAATTGGGTTTGGCTGGTATCCTCGGTTTTGATAGCCACATGTGTCCCATACGGTCGAATTTGTGGCTGTGCCGGTTCGATTTCGCCTGATGGCAATTCAAACTTATCGCGCACCAAACGCACCAACTTTTGATGTGACAGCGAACCTGAAGCCGCTATCACTATCGAGCCAGCGCAATAATTACGCTCTCGATATTTCTTGAGTCTGACACGAGGAACGGTACGAATAATTTCTTCAGTACCCATAATCGGACGGCCAAGTGCATGCCCACCCCAGTGAGTATCAGCGAAGAAATCATGAATGTGATCAGCCGGATTGTCGAGTGATTCTTTGATTTCCTCGATAATAACCTGACGTTCACGATTCATGTTGTTCGCAGTCAGGGTCGGCCGGCAGGTGATATCGGCCAGTACGTCAACTGCTTCAGGCAGGAACTCGTCGAGCACGCGTGCTGTGTAGCAAGTGTGCTCGCGCGAAGTGAAAGCATTCAGCGCACCACCAAGAGATTCGAGCGAAGCGGCTATTTGCTTCGCATTGCGGTGCTGTGTTCCTTTGAAAACCAGATGCTCGACGAAATGAGAAAGGCCGTTCTCATTGGTTCGCTCATAGCGCGAACCAACATCGACCCAAACGCCTAACGATATGGAACGGACCCCGGGGATTTGTTCCGAAATTACCCGGAGTCCATTACGCAGTCTGGTCTTCTGAAACGTACCGTTTTTGGCAATTTTATGGCCTATTTTGGTCACTTCATTACACCATTCTGTCAGTTTAGCGTCTTGACCGTGGGGCACGACCACGAGGTGGGCCATTTCTCCGGGGCGGACGCGGACGCGGTTCGCCACCACCATCCAACAGAACCCGACGCGACAGGCGGACCTTGCCGTCCCTCTCAATATTGATAACCTTGACATCAAGCCGATCGCCGACCTTACAGATATCTTCAACCCTCTCAACCCGGTCCACATCCAGTTCAGAGATATGCACCAGACCGTCGGTGCCTGGTATGATTTCCACGAACGCACCAAAGTCTGTCACTCGGCGCACAACGCCGTTGTAGACTTTGTCGAGTTCCGGTTCTTCGACGATTGCCTCTACGCGAGCCTGAGCCGCGCGACCAGCTTCACCATCGACTGACGATATCAGGATAACACCGTCATCATTGATATCGATCTTGGCACCGGTTTCTTCGGTGATCGACCGTATAACCTTACCACCTGGTCCGATCACATCACCGATCTTGGCAGGGTTAATCTTTACCGTGATGATCCGAGGCGCGTGCTCCGAAAGGGCATCACGATGCGTCGAGATCTCCTTGTTCATCTCTCCAAGAATGTGCAAACGTGCTTCGCGAGCGCGGGACAGGGCGTCACGCATAATGCCGATATCGAGACCAGTGATCTTGATATCCATCTGGATAGCGTTGATACCCTCGTTGGTTCCAGCCACCTTGAAATCCATATCGCCAAAGTGATCTTCGTCGCCTAAAATATCGGTCAGGATAACGACTTTGTCGTCCTGTTTGATCAATCCCATCGCGATTCCGGCCACTGCTGTTTTGATCGGTATGCCGGCATCCATCATAGCCAGCGATCCGCCACACACTGAAGCCATAGACGAAGAACCGTTAGATTCCATAATATCAGAGACGATCCGTATGGTGTACGGGAAATTGGTCTCCATCGGAATCACCGGCATAAGCGCGCGTTCTGCGAGCATACCGTGTCCAATTTCACGCCGATTGGTACCACGGATCGGTTTGGTTTCACCGGTGGAAAATGGCGGGAAATTGTAATGCAACATGACGCTTTTGGTCGATTCACTGTCAAGTTCATCCAGACGCTGTTCATCCATTTTGGTGCCCAGAGTGACAGTCACCAGGGACTGAGTTTGACCGCGAGTGAATATTGCTGAACCGTGTGTCCGAGGCAGGAATCCGGTCTCGCAAGATATGGATCTAACCTTGTCTATGGCCCGTCCATCAATGCGACGATCCTCGTTGAGAATCATACCGCGCATCGCGGCAGAGTCGAGATCGTGTATAATTGTACCAATGTCACGATCACTATCAGGAAACGCTTCGGCCAGAGCCTCACGGATCTCTTTCTTGAGTTCCTTCTTGAGCTTGTTCCGCTTATCCTTGTCGCCTTCATGGTTAGCATCGGTCAGACGGGTGCCGACCATTTCGGTCACTTTGGCACTGAGTGCTTCTTCAATCGTAACCGCAGTATATTCGAATTTCTCTTTTCCGCACAGTTCCTTGAGTTCTTCAATCTTGGCCACTATCTGCTTGACATATTTATGGCCAAATTCCAGAGCGGCTATAATATCTTCTTCGCTTGCTTCCGAAGCGCCACCCTCAACCATCCCGATACTGTCGGCCGAACCGGCCATGACAATAAGAATATCCGCTTCGTCGTACTGGTCCATAGTCGGGTTAACAACGAACTCGCCGTCGATGCGTCCCACCCGGACACCGGCGATGGTCTTCGCGATCGGCACATCGGAGATGGCCATACAAGCCGAGGAGCCGGTGATAGCCATTACGTCGGTATCGTTTTTCCGATCGTGTGACACGATAAAATTGATGATCTGCGTCTCACCGCGGAAGTCGCTTGGAAACAGCGGCCTTAACGGGCGATCAATCATCCGCGCCGAAAGGATTTCCTTTTCTGATGGGCGCCCTTCACGTTTGAAGAAACCTCCCGGTATCTTGCCGGCCGCGTAGGTTTTTTCACGGTACTCTACTGTCAGGGGGAAAAAGTCGAAGCCAAGTCTTGGCTCTGTATTGGAACAAACTGTCGAGATAACCATTGAATCGGCATACTGGACAGTAACTGCACCGTTGGACTGTTTCGCTATACGACCGGACTCGATAATCATGTTTCGGCCGCCGATTTCTAACTCTACTTTGTGTATCATATTTCCTCAGTTCACCGCTTAACGTCGCAGTCCCAGCTGCTTAATTACATCACGATAGCTCTCAATGTCGCGATCCTTCAGGTAGTCGAGCATACGGCGGCGCTTACCCACCAGCTTCAACAGACCGTGTCGCGTGTGAAAATCTTTCTTGTGCTGTTTCATGTGTTCAGTTAAATGATTAATGCGCTCTGTGAAGATCGCGACCTGTACTTCAGGCGACCCTGTGTCTCCTTCGTGCAGTTGGTTTTTGGCGACTATTTCAGCCGTCTTGTTATTGCCAATACCTACTGACATTTCGTTTCTCCTTCGTTCATTATGTCTAATACTTTTTTTTTGTCCAATTTAATCTGCTCAACCAGAGCTTCGGTTGAATCAAAACGGCGATTCTCGCGAATAAATCTGGTTGGATAAACTATTATATCTTCGCCATAAATATCACGATCAAAATCAAACAGGTTGGCTTCGACTGACTTCGCCGCCACCGGATTAAAATGATTCTGACCGACAAACATCATACCGTGTTTTTCTTCGTTACCGATCAAGGCCCAACAGGCGTAAACTCCCTCCGGAGGAAGTAGTTTGCGATGGCTATACCGCACGTTGGCCGTTGGAAATCCCAATTTATGTCCGAGGCCGATTCCCTTTTCTACAGTTCCGTTGATAGCGTAATCATGACCAAGGAGGTCGACTGCAAAGTTGTACTTGGCAAAAGTCAAAGCCTGCCGTATACGGGTTGATGAAATCGGCGCATCGTTGCAAATAACAGGTGCGACGATCTCGACATCAAAACCGTATTTCTGTCCCAGTCGCTCCAGCAGATCGGTGTTACCATCGCGGTTTTTGCCCAGTCCGTGATCGTATCCAACTACCAAATGCCGAACCCCTACTAAATCGACAAGTACTTTCTTAACGAATTGCTCGGCTTCCATGTTGCGGAGCGCCTCGTTGAATTCTACTATCAACACTGTGCCTTCAAAGAAACAGGGCACGAATTTTTCTTTTTCCTCAATCGTGGTGAGTAACATCGGAATATTGTCCGGAGTCACGACAGTGCGTGGATGCGGATGAAACGTAATCAAAACCGGTTTTAGACCTGTTTCCTCAGATCGATCGCGTACACGACCGAAGATCGCCTGATGACCACGATGGATACCATCGAACGTACCAACCGTAACCACAGTCGAATGTGGGGTCGCTTGCGGGAAATTCTCAAGACCATGTACAAAAGTCGTTTTCAACTGAATACCCTATTATATTTGATAACTTCGTGTTGTGGCTCAGCGGTGAGACCTGTTGCGGCTACTACCGCAGTTCCGATCGCCAGAACTATTCCACGCTGATTCTTCAGAAGGACATTATCACCCAACTGAAAATCTCCATCAACTCCAGTTATATCCGCCCCTCGGGGGCGCCTGCCATACTGTACCTGACCCTGGAAACTTTCATTTACGGTCACCGAGCTAAAATCAAGTGTCTGGTCAATACTTAACAGAGTTTCGGAAAGTTCATTTGTCTGTTGTAGCTGTTCAATATTTTCTAGTGTAAGAGCCTCTTTCAGACCGAACTTGCCGGAGCGAGTCCGTTTAAGGTATGACAAATATCCACCGCAACCGAGACGCTCGCCAATATCGTGAGCCAGACTGCGAACATAAGTACCTTTACTGCAGGTCAGTCGAATGCGGATCCGAGTTTCGTCAAATCCGATCACTTCAAGTGAGTCGATACGGATATTTCGCTCAGGTGTGTCTACCTTTTCGCCGCGCCGGGTTTTGCGATACAACCGCTCACCGTCAACATGGACGGCAGAGATGGGGGGAACTTTCTGTGTGATAGCTCCGCGGAAATCTGACAGCAATTGTTCGAGTTGATCAGCGGACAATTTCGGTACCGGTTTAGGTTCAATTGAAGAATCAACACCTTCAGCATCATAGGTGGACGAAGTTTGGCCCAGGCTGATTTCAGCCTCGTATTCCTTATCCTGGTTGGTAAGATATTGCGCTATTTTTGTCGCCTTACCCAAGAGCATAATCAGTAGTCCCTCAGCGGCCGGGTCCAGCGTTCCGGCATGACCCACCGAACGTTGGGAGAGTATCTTGCGCACGCGGTCAACCGCATCGTGGCTGGAAATGCCACCCGGCTTGGATAGCAACAGAAGACCGTGGTAGTTGTCAGACTTGTGACTCACGCGCCTCCTGTAACAACTGAATAATTTTGTCCTTAGCGGCCTCAATCGGCAATTCAACATGACAGCCGGCCGCATTTACATGTCCGCCACCACCAAAACGAGCCGCGATTACGGCAACATCAATGCCCGGACGTGACCTCAAGGATATCTTGGTAAGCTGTGGTTCAATATCCCGCAACAAAGCCCCGATCTCGACCCCGCGTGGATATAGCGTGTAGTCAATCAGACCTTCGGTATCACTGGGGTCAACTCCGGTTCGAGCCAGATGGTCCCGAGTCAGTGTCATAAAACATATTCGACCATCGTTACGATATTCGAGATCATGCAACAACTCACCGGTGAGCTGAACCAGTTCCGGAGTCATCTCAAAATATACATGGTCACAGATTTCGCGCGGATCAGCTCCGGATCGAACCAGTTCACCTGCGATCTCAAGTGTCCGTGGTCCGGTGCAGGAATATCGAAAACGTCCCGTATCGGTAAGGATCGCAGTGTAAAGTTGGGTAGCAACTTCGGGACAAATAGTGTAGCCGACTGATTGGAAAAACTCAAATGTCATTTCGCCAACCGATGACAAAGAAGTGTCAACCCAACTGACTTCCGCCTCCAGGATATTAGCCGGATGGTGGTCAATATTAATAATCCGAGTATTCGGTGAAATAAGCTGAGCCACTGCGCCCATCCGGTCAGGGGTGGGACATTCTAAAACTACCGCGACATCAAAATCATTTTGGTTATTCAATGATTCGATTTCAATTATCGAGTCCACTTCAGGCAGAAACAGATACTTGCTCGATATAATCGAGTCGCGCACAATCAGGACTTCTTTGCCGATGTCTCTGAGATAGTGTCCAAAAGCCAACTGGGTGCCGATAGCGTCACCGTCAGGATCGACATGCGAAACTACCAGAGTCCGATGACTCTCATTCAGAATAGTCCTGATTTCCTGCGTCAGTTCGGCCATGCTCATGTCAACCTCAGCCCTCACCGCTCTCCCGCTTTATATCATCAAGTAACTGTTCGATTTTCATACCTTCTTCAACCGATGGGTCAAACTTGAAGTCCAACTCCGGGATATGGCGTACATGCAGGTTGCGACCTATCAGAGAACGAATCTTTCTCCGTTCCCTAAGCAAATATTCGGCAACACGCTCGCGATCATCTTCTTTGCCCAGGTAGGAGTAGTACACTTGGGCGTTGCGCAGGTCATTTGACAGTTTGACGTGTGTAATTGTCACCAGTCCAGGTATGCGTTCGGCCAGATCACCCTCCAGCAGGCTGGAAATGTCACGCTGGACCTGCATACCGAGTCTTTGTGAGCGTTTGAACTGTCTCATGCAAAAATTACCACCGGATCAGTCTGATCTAACTTATGAAACATAATTGGTTACGCACCACCTGTGTAAGGTTCGTCGCCCAGATCAGCTGAGAGTCCTCGCCGTTTCGATAACTTCAATGGCTTCTATCAGATCCCCCACCTTGAGATCGTTATAGTTCTCAATACCGATCCCACACTCGAAGCCTTCCTTGACCTCGTGGGCGTCGTCCTTAAACCGTCGTAGCGAAGAGATATTACCGCTGTATATAACTTTACCATCACGAGTCAGTCGGACCTTGTCCTTGCGCATGATGCGGCCTTCCTTGACATGACAGCCAGCGATCACACCAATCTTAGGCACCTTAAACAAATCACGTACTTCAGCCATACCTACAAGTTTCTCGGATAGCGCGGGAGCAAGCAGACCTTCCAGAGCTTTCTTGATGTCATCTTCGGCTTCGTATATAACGTTATAGCGCCGGATATCTACTTTTTCCTGGGCGGCCAGTTCTCTGGCGCGAGCATCGGGCGCGACCTGAAAGCCCATGATAATTGCATCTGAAGCCGCGGCCAGAAGCACGTCCGACTCCGTAATAGCTCCGACTCCATGATGGATGATAGCTGTCCGGACTTCATTGGTCGAAATTTTACCCAATGTATCAGACATCACTTCAACCGAGCCGTCAACATCGCCTTTGATAATCAGCCGGACCTCTTGAATCTGACCATCTTGAATTTGGTCAAAGACCCGTTCCAGTGTAATTGCGCCATGCGGTCGGCGTGAATCATGTTCACGTTTGACCTGACTTCGTTTACTCGTAATTTCGCGTGCTTCCTGATCATCTTTGACTACAAGGAAAGAATCGCCAGCTTGCGGGACACCAGAAAGTCCGGTTATCTGCGCTGGGGTTGCCGGCCCAATTGATTCCAAGCGGTCATCTCGGTCGTTGTTAATCGTACGAATGCGACCACGTTGGACTCCGGCAACAATTGGATCGCCGATTTTGCAGGTGCCACGCTGAACTAAAATTGTTGCTACTGTACCCCGGCCTTTTTCCAGACAGGCTTCAACTACAAGTCCCTGCGCGCGAATCAGGGGGTCGGCCTGAAGATCCATCATTTCAGCCTGTAACAGGATCATTTCCAGTAGTTTGTCGATTCCTTCGCCAGTCTTGGATGAAATATTGATGGCAATCGTTTTGCCACCCCAGTCTTCAACCAAAAGGTTCTGGTTGGCAAGCTGAGTACGGATATCTTCAGGGTTAGCCCCCGGTTTATCAATTTTCGAAATAGATACCACGATCGGCACGCTGGCGGCGCGGGCGTGATCAATGGCTTCAATTGTCTGGGGACGTATACCTTCGTCAGCCGCTACTATCAGAACAACAATATCTGTAAGTTGTGCACCGCGCGAACGCATGGCAGTGAAAGCCTCATGGCCCGGTGTATCCAGAAAGACGATTCGTTTGTCGTTATGGGTAACTTCGTAGGCACCAATATGCTGTGTGATGGCACCGGCCTCGCCGCCAACAACGTTAGTTTTGCGTATATAGTCAAGAAGTGACGTCTTACCATGATCAACATGCCCCATCACGGTCACGACCGGAGCCCGCGGTACCAACTCCTCTTCACTCTCTTCCTGCCGCGCCTCTACCCCAATCTCCTCCTGGAGCTTGACATCGAATTCAAACTCAGCGGCGACCATTTCTATCGTATCCATATCGAGCCGCTGATTGATAGTTGCCAGCATTCCCATTTCCATGAGCTTGGCCACCACTTCGGCAGGCTTGAGATCCATAATCTTAGCAAGTTCAGCCACTGACATAAACTCGCTAACTTTAATTACATTGGCGTCACCGATATCGCCATCTGTTTCGGAAGACGTTTTTTTGTACCGTCGTTTTGGTTTGCCACCACTCAGGTCGGCCATCGTAGCCCTGAAGCTCTTCGCTACCTCGTTCTGATTGACCTGGCGACGATCTCGTTTCTTTTTCCGATCTTTCCGACGCTTTTTCTGTTCCGCTTTCTTAAACATCGTGGCCACGGTCGGCTTACCAGGTGCTGCTGGTTTACCTGGTGTCGCTGGCGGCTTACTACTGGACTTAGAGGCCGGTTTCGCAGGTTTCGATTGAGTCTTGGAGGGCGTTTTGACTGGCGGGTCAGGTACTTTTGGCGCCGCTTTGATGAGCTTTCCGCGAGTGATTCCGTCAATTCTGGCCAAAGTTTGGGTGCTCTTCTTGGCTTTTTCTTTTGCCAAACGATCGGCTTTGGCCTTTGCTTCAACCTCGGCTTTAGCCCGTTCCGCTTCTATAGCCGCCTTACGCTTATGCTCCATTTCAGCCTTGGCCTGCTGTCGCTCCTGAGCAAACCTGAGGCTGACGGCATTGACCACCTCGGGCATAGCCACCGACATGTGCGACTTGATCGGATACCCAAGCTCCTGGACAATCTTCAGCATAGCATGTGAAGAGACTTTGTACTGTTTAGCCAAGTCATGAATTCTCTTGGTTGTTACTGCCATGCTCTATTTACCTCATCCTCTGCACGTGGTCATTCGTTTGACCTGTTCGTCAATTCGAGTGTTATTCCTCGAAATCTTCATCATCCGTGGTTTTCACCTTGGTGTTTTCTTCTTCGTCTTCAATGTCATCCAGATCCGGAGCTTGAGCTTCAAGCACATCGTCAACTTCCGAAACGTAATCGGGCGAATCCTCGAAAACATCATCCTCGCTCAGCTTGAGGTCGCCCTCAGGACCGGCTTCGGCCTCTTCTGCGGCACGACGTTCATCATACTCTGCTTCAAGACGGGCCACCATTTCGGCCGCCCGCTCGACCAGTTTCTCAGCGGTTTTCTGTCCAACGCCCTCAATCTTGCTCAACGATTCAACCGAGGCCAGGGCCAGACGCTGTACCGAGCTGATATCGGCTTCGATCAGGCGGTCCCGAATCTTGCCCCCAATACCTTCCACCTGTCCGACTGGCATAAGCATATCGGCATCGCGCCGTCGCTGTTCGTTGTGCTGTGACTCAGAGAGAATATTTACTTTCCAGCCCGTCAGCTTCGAAGCCAAGCGTGCGTTCTGGCCGTTGCGACCGATAGCCAAGGAAAGTTTCTCATCATCGACAACAACCGTCATCTTCTTTTCCAAATCGAAAGTATCAATATGAACCACCGTGGCCGGAGCCAGGGCGCGTGTTACAAATACTTCCGGTGAGGAGGTGTATGGCACGATGTCAATACGTTCATTGTTCATCTCACGCACGATAGCCTGAACCCGCACTCCTTTGATACCCACGCAGGCACCAACCGGATCGATCCTGTCATCAGACGAGTAGACCGCAATTTTGGCTCGTGCTCCAGGCTCGCGGGCAATGGCCTTAATCTCAATAATTTTTTCAAATATCTCAGGTACTTCCATGGCAAACAATGCTTTAAGGAATTCATTGTTTATTCGAGACAATGAGATCTGCGGACCTCTCGGTGTCAACTGTACGTCTTGAATGTAGGCTCGGATTCGATCTCCCTGACGGAATTTCTCTCGTGGAATCTGCTCCTTGATGGTCAGGATGCCCTCACCCCGTCCGAGATTAACAATCACGTTGCCTTTGTCAATCTGTTGTACAATTCCCGTTACCATAGTACCGACTTTGTCGATATACTCTTCGTATATCCGCTCGTGCTCCACGTCGCGAATTTTCTGCACCAGAATTTGCCTTGCCGACAAAATCGCGTTCCGCCCGAACTCGGCCTCGTAATCAAGATAAATCTCTAATTCATCACCCAACTCGGCGGCATCATCAATCTTTTTTGCCTGATCCAGACTTATTTCGCCGTCAGGTTCATCGACTTTGTCGACAACCTTCTTGGTGATAATCATAAAGAGTTCATTTGACTTACGGTCGAAGCGAAATGAGATATTGTCTGTGGTGGCATACTTCTTTCTGGCGGCCGCCAGCAGACTGGCCTCAAGTGCCTCGACTACTGTTTCGAATTCGATATTCTTCTCCCTGGCAATCAGGGTCATTGCTTCTACTATGTCAAACGGCATACATACTTCTCCATCAAAACACGATCTGGGCCGTTTTAATATCGGCCAGATCAACAGTGATTACTTCCTCAGCCACCTTGAATTCCACGCGCTCATCACTCGCGCCCACAATTTCTCCGTGGAAGCGTTTTCGTTTCTTATCTAAGAACTCAACTCGTACAGTTTCACCCACCCGGTATTTGTAATCGCGCATCCGAGTTAAGGGGCGATCCAAACCTGGCGATGAAACTTCCAAAGTATAACCATCATCAAACAGTCCGGCAAAATCAATAGCCTTACCCAATATTTTGGACAGACGTGCGCACTCATCGATCGTTACTCCGTTTTCACCATACACATAAAACCGGATCGTCATCAATTTCTTGTATTGTGAAATTGCGATATCGGCCATTTCGTACGGTTCGTCAGCGAGGGCAGTATCGGCAAGATCGCTAACTGTTTGCTTTACATCTACTTTCATAAACCTCGTTAAAATAAGAGAGTGGGCATAACCCACTCCCAGAACCAAATAGAATAAGAAATTGTGCTCACAAGCGCAACAAAATAATGACCTAGTTCAAGGTCTCTGCCAACCCCTGAACAGCCTCCACAACATCTTCAAGAGCTACCAGGTTCATATCTGAGCTAGCCCGGGTTTTCACCTCCACCTTACCATTCTTCAACGACTTAGCTCCAATAGTAAGGCGAATCGGTAATCCTATCAGGTCGGCATCGTTAAATTTTACACCTGGTCGCTCATCGCGATCATCGATCAAGACATCAATTCCAGCAGAAGTCAGATCCTGGTATATCTTCTCAGCGGCCTCAGCCTGAGCCGGATCTTCCATTTTGAGCGGCACTATTTCGACCAGAAATGGCGCGATATTCTTTGGCCAGATAATCCCCTTCTCATCGTGGAACCTCTCCAGGGCCGCTTGTGGTGTTCGGGTGATGCCTATCCCGTAAGAACCCATAATGCACGGGTTTTCGTTCCCTTCCGCATCCAGGAATTTGGCCCCAAGTGCCTCGGAGTATTTGGTACCAAGCATAAAAGTGTTGCCGACTTCAATACCGTCCTTAACAACCATAACTTCGCCGCACTCCGGACAGAGATCACCGGCCCGCGCTTCTGACAGGTCAACAACCTGGGTTGCCTTGAAATCCCGATCTATATTTACATTCAAAATATGCTTCTCGTTTTCGTTGGCCCCAACCACACAATTTTTGACAGCCACAGCCAACGGATCGACCAGAAGTGGAATCTCCTGTCTCAGCCCGACAGGTCCCGCGAATCCAACCGGAGCACCAGTAACCTGGTTAACGATATCAGCGTCGGCCATTTCCAATTCTACTGCGCCCAAGGCTCGCTTCAGCTTGATTTCATTCAGATCGCGATCTCCCCTCACCAGTGCCGCCACAGGTTTGCCATCAGCAACAAAGAGAAGTGTCTTGACTAAACGGGTAGCATCGACTTTGAGAAAAGCTGTCACTTCTTCGATCGTAGCCGCGCCCGGTGTGTCAATCGATTCCATCTCCTTGATTTCAGAATCAGGTTTAACTCCGGAACCGTCTTTGAACTTAGATTTTTCGACATTGGCCGCATAACCACACGACTCGCAGGCGGCGATCTTCTCCTCGCCGGCGTTGGTGTCAACCAGGAGCATGAACTCGTGCGCTCGCTTACCCCCCATGTTGCCTGTGTCTGATTCGACTTTCAGGACATCCAGCCCTGCCCGCTTAAAAATCGCGTAGTAAGCATCGACCATCCCCTGGTAACTTCGGGCGAACGATTCTTCGTCGGCGTCAAAAGTGTACGCATCCTTCATAATAAATTCGCGCCCACGCATCAGACCGAATCTTGGACGGATTTCATCGCGAAACTTAACCTGGATCTGATATAGGTTGAGCGGCAATTGGCGGTAACTACGAACTTCACCAGCGATCAGACTTGTGGCAGATTCCTCGTGTGTTGGGCAAAGCAACATATCGTGCTGATGGCGGTCCTTGAGGTGCATCATCAATGGACCGTAGGTCTGGTAGCGGCCGCTTTTCTCCCAAACCTCGGCCGGGCAGAGCACGGACATAGTGACTTCAAGCGCACCCGCCTTGTTCATCTCATCGCGAACGATGTTGGAGAATTTGTCAATTACTCGTTGCATGAGCGGCAAATAAAAATAGACACCGGACGCCAGTTTGCGAATATAGCCACCTCGCAACAGTAATTGGTGTGAGATTAGTTCGGCCTCAGACTGGTCATCTCTGAGGGTCGGTATATAGTATTTGCTCCAGCGCATCTTATTAAGTCCTTGCTCAATCTTAGGTTGATTTTGCCTGGCTCGGGCCATTTTAACCCATGCTCGAAGATTCTAAAATATGGATTCAGACGCTATACGCAATCCTAAAGTGTTGAGACACGGAACTTTCTGTCCGTAAATCGGTTAGTTTAAGAAATCTGGTTGCTTAAGTTAGTGTGATTTCGTATGTATGGGCGGTTCTTTCGGTGATTAGCCGATGAGTCACACTCTTGCCCCCGTGGTGCAACGGATAGCGCGCTGGCCTCCGAAGCCAGTAATTCAGGTTCGATTCCTGACGGGGGTATATGTTTCCGTATTATCCACACTACAAGCCGATGGCTCTGATTTGAGTGGTTCATCCCATAAGTTCTACGGATTCCACAAAATAATCGTATTTTTGCCCCTATATAAATCTTGCTTACTTCCGATACCGTAGATAGTATGACAGACATGAACCAACAAATACTAATAGGACTGTATCACACAGAACACAGGAGGTAGAATGAAAAAACTGTTGTTACTTGGTATGGCTGTATCCCTTGCGGCAATACTCATTGTCGGTTGTAGCGACGACGATGACGAATGCCCAACATGCCCGACTGACCCACAGCAGGGTCTGGTCTTTGGCGACATGTCGATTGATGGCGGTGAGCTTGAGTGCTGGGGGATGATCGTGGGAATCGACGGCTCGGTTCCAGATGTAGATTCGATCAAGTTAAACACATCCCTGATGGAACTCGAATTTGGTGGAGAAGGTATTTCTGCCTGGAATTTCGACTACGAAGAGCCAGCGGGATCACTGGCGTCGGGCGACACCGTACAAGTTACCTTCTATATGCCCGGAGCTACTGCTACTGCTCAGGTTAAACTTCTCGACTACGATGATGACAGACCGACCGGATTCAACTATCCGACAGACTACCCTTACGACACGGTAGCTATTGGCGATTCCATTGCGGTCTCCTGGAATGCTGTGTCCAACGCCG
Organism: Candidatus Zixiibacteriota bacterium; assembly: GCA_021163775.1. Taxonomy (GTDB): domain Bacteria; phylum Zixibacteria; class MSB-5A5; order GN15; family FEB-12; genus JAGGTI01. Next base: position 1,824 of record JAGGTI010000038.1, on the reverse strand, counting down.
ATTGGTATAACGTTCAAATGGCCTACTATTACGACTCACTCGGCACCCACGCAGAATTACGGGAGTCATATTATCAAACTGTTACTTCGATTGTTGTGCCAGCATCGTTGCTGGATTATAACGGTTATGTGCGCGTTTACGTGTATCCGATTTCCGGACCAATGCCCGACGAAGGTGGTAATATCTCCGGCCAGGTGCTTAAAGGAGCGATCGTCAGTTCCTCTTATGAAAGTATCCGTGTGTATGTCGGTACTGGTGATGCCTGGCCGAGTAGTCCCATAGATATGTCATCAAACGATCCTGAACGGCTTTCGGTTGATCGCTTGATGGATATGTACCAATGAGCGACCAAGGTATTGATAAGAAAGCAAACCGACCGTTTGGTCATCACTTAGCAGGAGTTAATATGAAGCGACATATATTAGTAGCAATGACGTTTTGCCTGGCTCTCATTCTCGTCGTTGGTTGTAGCGATGACGATGAATGCCCCACCTGTCCCGCATTTGTTCAGAAACTGATAGTGTACGGACAGACAACTGTGGATGGGAGCGATTTATATCTGTACACCTACGTGTTCGATGTTGATGGCGATGTTCCCGAGGTGGACTCTGTTAAAATTGACGGCAATCTCTGTCAAACGCAAACAGCCTATGAAGCCGTACCCATTTTCGTTGCAGGCCATGAAGGACCGGCTGGTTCTCTGGCTTCGGGAGACAATGTCTCAATAACGATTTATGCACCCACCGGTAGCGGAACCGCGACCGTGAAACTACTCGATGACGATAACGACGCACCAGTCGGCTTCAACCACCCTACCGACAGCCCGTACGACACTGTGGCAATTGGTGACTCAATTGTCGTAAGCTGGTCCCCGGTTGCCAACGCCGATTGGTATGGCGTTTATCGATCCTACAGCTATGATTCAAGTGGTACCCACGCTTACTGGAGTGAGCAGACGTGGCAGACAACCACCAGCATCACAGTTCCGGCATCGAGTGTGTCCTATAACGGTTATTACTATTTTAGCGTCATGCCTTCAACCGGCCCAAGACCTGATCAGGCTGGTAATGTGTCCGGCAGTGTGGTTAAGGGCACTATCAATAGCATGTCAGACGAAAGCCTGAACGTATATGTAGGTACCGGTGACGCCTATCCGGGGCCGACCGTATCGCAAGAGGACGATCCCGGACCGGATTACCTCAAGTTGCAAATGAGCGGTCTATAATTAGCATCCAGACATAACGAAATGTATGAAGCCGGAATCTTTATGATTCCGGCTTTGTTTTTGTCTATTTGGCAGAATACAGTTGGAGCGCAAAATGTCTAGAGCACAAATGTCAACACAACTGCTACCCACAATAGGATCGTGCCGATATAGACCGAAGGTCGTGCTTTGCCGACCATGAACGCAAACGCCGTGTACAAAAGGGCTATCCCCAACCGTGCGGTGATTTTTGTCACTGGGGCGTAGTTGACCGCATCGGCTAATAGCAAGAAACCGGACAGGATAGCGGCTATGTAGATCAACCAGTAGTACTGTTTCTTTGGCTTAGCGTGCGCATCGCTGTTCTTTTCGTTATTAGGCATTATTATGATCTCCGCGCATGAGAAGGTCACGCTTCGACAGTTTCAGCGTAACGTACATAGTGTCCGGCAGATGCCCACATCTGCTGGATTGTCATAATCCGTAGGTCAGGTTGCTTGCAACCTGTCATCCGATGATTGTCTAATGGCAGAACCGCCAAGGCAACCGCAGGTTGGTTGGTTCTGCCCTTGTATCTTAACCTTCAGCTAGATATAATGAACGGATCGGGATGAATCTGT
>JAGGTI010000112.1 GCA_021163775.1 Candidatus Zixiibacteriota bacterium | reverse complement strand
TCGACGAAGTCGACGTTGTGACTTGGCGACTATTGTGCAAAGATGATGTTGGTCAATTGATTCCGTATACTGCCAGTTCACACGCCCGCCAGGGCGAACGCAAGAACTGGCAGAACATGTAACTTATGGGAGGGACAGCCTATAGACATCTGCCGGACGCTCAGTCGAGCGGATTCACTTTGAACCCGCCATTGAAACTCTTACCGTGGCTAAGACCATGATTCATTGATTTCTGCCACCGCGACTACAACTGGATCCTCGCTTTCGCGAGCATGACGAAGAAGAGAACCTTTGTCGAAACCAGACCATCCCTAGCCAATACAATCCGGCAGGAGCACAAGGCTCCTGCCCTGCAAGAAAGGGAAGGCAGGTCTGAAGACGCCAAAAAACTGTCAACAGTTAGATACCTGCGGCTAACTTCTTAAAATCCTGTTTGAAAACCTCATACGGTCGACCACCTCGATGACGTGCGACTTCCCGACCGTTTTTGTCCAAAAAGACAGTCAACGGCACCGCACCATCATAGCCAAACGCGCGCAAGACGTCCTCGTTAGCCATTAACTGTACCCACGTCATCCCAGCCCGTTCGGCAAATTGCTTCACCTGTGCCGGACTGGCCTGTCTTTCAATTGCCAGACTGATAATCTCTATGCCACGTTCGTGGTATTCGTCATACAACCTAACCAGCCCAGGGATTTCTCGACGGCATGGCGGACACCAGGTACCCCAGAAGTTTATCACGACAGGTTTCTGCCCGATCCACTCTGCAAACTGATGGGTATTCCCATCCAGATCAATCGCCGAAACATATACGGCAGGGTGGTCAGCCTTAGTCGCCTCGGACTGATCGGTCGGGGTCTGCGCGGTTGTTGTAATCTGATCCATATTAGTATTTGTGGTGTCGACAGTGTCGGACTCGGAACTGGAACAGCCAATCCAGAGAACAGTTAAAAGTCCGAGTAATAGCGCTATCAAATTAGATTTCATAATGAGTATTCTCCCATAAGCGAACCAAAACTGGTGGCTCAAGGCTCCTGTTTTTCGGTTGAAGTGTCTGATTTTTCTGACAGATTAATTGGATTACCAAATTCATCTAAAGTTGAATCGTAAGCATAAGTTTTGACGATATCGAAATACTGCAGGAGCTGATCGGCCTGGACAAACCCCTTGATCGGTCCGATCCGCGTCCCTTTGGGGCTAACAAACCAAAACTGAGGGAAACTGTTGGCCCGAAACTCGCGTTTGCGGAGATCTTCCTCAGCAATCTTGTAACCATCAATCAAAAGCGTGTCAGGGCTTTTTTCCCAAACCTTCACTGGTACAAAATCTTCAGTCAGAGCTTTCATTACCAATGACTTCGAAAAAGTATTGGCTTCAAGCCGTTTGCACCAAACGCACCAGGTAGCGGTAAAATCGATAAACATATGTTTATTCTCAGCCTTGGCCTTCTCCCACCCGGCTTCGTAATTGTACCACTCGATACCATTGGAATCTTTCTTGGGTGGCTTAAGTTCTCGTCCCCTGGAAAGCGCCAACGTTGCGGTTGCAAGTAGAACGACAGTAACGACAAAGATGAATTTCGGATTTCTCATATAAGTTCTGTATGACTACCTGTATATTCTCTCAATTAATAGTGAGCGACCAGTTCAACCTCATTTCAAACCTACCGGTCGCAGGTAAGCGGCGTGGTCACCCAATAGTTCTTTAAGCCGATTCAGCAGTTCAAAATCCATAGTTACCGCATAACGGCTTGATTTGATATAAACTTCCGATCCGTTTTCTCTGGCCACCAATAAGACCGGAACTTTCCCCCGAAACTGTTCAAGAGTAGTCAGGGCTCTTTCTATCGTTTTCTCGGCGCAGTCAGGGCTCAGCTTTATAACCAACTGGCAGTTAAACTGTTCCGTAAGTTTCTCAAGCGGTATCAGTTCCGAACAAATAACTTTGGGACGTTCTTCCTCGCGAGTTGAAACTCGCCCGGAAATCAGCACCATCCGATCCGCCACCAGATACTCTTTACTTTTCTCAAAACAATCTGAAAATATAATAAGTTCCGTCTGACCGGAGAAATCCTCCAGAGTGACAAAAGCCATCATATTGCCCCGTTTATCTACCATCTGATTGATCCGCGCCACCACGCCACCCATTGTAACTTCACGTCCATCAACCACTTGGCCCAAACTTTCAGTAGTCGCAGTGGTGAACGAGGCTAACTCATCGCGGTAGCGATCGAGCGGGTGACCGGATATCCAGAAACCCAAAGCTGTCTTTTCGTGGGCGAGTTCGTCCGAGGACGACCAGGGATCTATTCCCGGCAGGGGCGGTACTGCCCGCTGATCTTCAATCTCAGCTCCGGCAAATAGATCATGACTACTTGATTGCTCCATGACTTTGTGGCCAAAGTCCAGCATCGCCTCAACAACCCCGGTCTTGGCGGCGCGATGACCTTCCAGCGAATCACAGGCACCGGCGGCAATCAGCGATTCCAAAGTTCGGCGATTCAAGTGACGGGCTTCGACGTTACTGGTCAGATCGGCCAGAGTCTTAAACCTGGTCTCACAAGCGGCCGCACTTATCGCATCGGCCGCCGCCTCACCGACATTCTTGACCGCCAACAAACCAAACCGGATATTATCATCGACTACCGTGAAATGAGTTTTCGATTCGTTGACATCGGGTGGCAACACTTTAATACCCATCTGCCGACACTCTTCCATCAAAGTCATAATTCGATCAGAGTTGTTGATTTCCGAGGTCATCAGCGCGGCCATAAACTCTTTGGGATGATAGTGCTTCAGCCAGGCAGTCTGGTAGGCAACCAACGCATAACAGGTTGCATGAGCTTTGTTGAAACCATAACGAGCGAAAGTCTCGATCTGATCAAAAACTTCAGCGGCTACTTTCGGATCAACCTTCCGCTTAAGCGCACCCTCATGGAATTTTTGGGACTGTTCCGCCATCAGGTTGGCGTCTTTCTTACCCATCGCTTTGCGCAACAAGTCAGCCGCACCAATAGTATACCCGGCCAGCGAGTTCGCAATCTTGAGCACCTGTTCCTGAAACACGATCACGCCATAAGTGTCACCAAGAATATCTTCCAAACACGGATGGAGAAACTCAACCTTGCTCTCCCCTCGTTTGCGGGCGATGTAGGTATCGATCATTCCCGAATCGAGCGGCCCAGGTCGGTAGAGCGCGTTCATAGCCGCCAGATCGGTAAACGTCTCGGGACTCAAGCGGCGCAGGTAATCGCGCATACCTGATGATTCAAACTGAAAAATACCGATCGTCTTCCCCGAAGCAAACAGCTTGTAAATCGCCGGATCATCAAGTGGGAGATTATCAAGGTCGATCTGCGTATTCGGATCTTTATCCTCAACCATGTGGATAGCGTCATCGATCACTGTCAGGGTGCGCAGTCCGAGGAAATCCATCTTGAGCAGGCCGATCTTCTCCACCATCTTCATGTCGTACTGGGTGGTTATTTCGTCCTTACTCCCCTTGAACAACGGCACATAGTTGGTCAGTGCCGACGGCGCTATCACCACCCCGGCCGCATGGGTCGAGCAGTGTCGCGCGAGACCTTCCAAAGTCTGGCCAAAATCGAGCAGTTTTCTTACCCGTTGGTCGGACTCCATCAGCTCGCTCAACTCCGGCACCGTCTCAAGCGCCGACTTGAGTGTTGTACCCGGTATGCTTGGAATCATTTTGGCGATCTTATCGATCTCACCGTACGGCATCGACAATACCCTACCAACATCACGAATAACCCCGCGCGCCGCCATCGTACCAAACGTGATTATCTGGCAGACATTGACCTTTTTGTACTTCTTAATTACATACTGAATGATCTTTTCACGACCACGGTCGGCAAAATCAATATCAATATCAGGCATCGAAATCCGCTCCGGGTTGAGAAACCGCTCGAACAGCAGTTCAAACCGGATTGGATCGACATTGGTAATACGTAACAGATACGAGACCAGCGAACCAGCCGCCGAACCACGCCCCGGCCCAACCGGAATTTTTTGCGATCGGGCATAATCGCAGAAATCTTTAACGATCAGGAAGTACCCGGCGTAACCCATTTGCTTAATGACACCTAGTTCATAATCCAGCCGCTTTTTGACTTCATCGGTAATCTTGTCGTACCGAGGCGCCAAACCATCTTCACACAGTCGTCTCAGATAACTGTCCGGCCCATCAAACTCGGATGGAATCGGAAAAACCGGTAGCTTGAGATTGCCCAGTTCGATCTCCAAATTGCACCGCTCGGCGATTTTGACCGTGTTGGCCAACGCTTCGGGGTACTCGCCCAGCACTTCTTCCATCTCTTCAGGTGACTTGAAATATATCTGGTCGGTGGAGTAACGCATCCGATCGGTATCACTGACAAATTTGCCCGTCTGGATACAAAGTAGCGCATCGTGCGCCTCGGCATCTTTTTGCCGCAGGTAGTGGCAATCGTTGGTGGCGACTAACGGAATCCCGGTCTCGCGAGAGATAGCGGCAATCTTGGGGATCAACATCAATTCCTTGTCGATCCCGTGATTCTGGAGTTCGAGGAAGAAATTGCCATCGCCAAAAATCTGGTTAAGCTCACGGGCGACTGCGACCGCGGCGTCGGTGTTGCCGTTGAGCAGGTTCCAGTTGACCTCACCCTTGAGACAGGCCGACAGCGCGATTAACCCATCGGAATGCTTGCTCAGCAGTTCTTTGTCCATCCGCGGTCGGTGGTAAAAACCTTCAAGGTAAGCGGCCGAAGCTAATTTCATCAGATTGTGATAACCGGTATCATTCCGAGCTAAAAGAACGAGATGAAACCCGCCATCGGGGTATTTATCGGACGGTTTCTTAGTGAACCGGCTCCCGCCCGCCACGTACGCCTCACAACCGATAATCGGCTTGATTCCGGCGTTCTTCGCTTTGATATAGAACTCAATAGCGGCGAACATGTTGCCGTGGTCGGTGATGGCCAGCGCCGGCATCTTATACTCCTGGGCCAGCTTGATTACGGCGTCGAGCCTACAAGCGCCGTCAAGTAGCGAATACTGGCTGTGCGTATGCAGATGGACGAAATTGGCGTACTTCATATACAGTAATAACGGGGTTTCCAGTCAGTTAGTGCCTCACATTAGATAGGCCGGAAAGCTCGATTGGGCAAGCGGGATTTTTGAGGGGTAGAACAGGATTGTATAGAGTTTGAGTTGACGAGGTGACTGGGATAAAGCACCATTCTACAAATGGTCACAGGAAAGGGCGAAAAAATGCACAAACCGTACATTTAGTGGGCGGCAGACGCCCTCGTCTGCCCCAGTATAATGTCATTCCCACACAAATGGCGGGTTCAAAGACGGATCCGCCCAACGATGTTCCTCAACGGCAGATGTGGACATCTGCCGGGCACTCAAACGGATGCTCTCGTTGCCAGCCGGTGCGACCGGAACACCCAGCACCGCCGGTTGTACGGAAATGCTCTAACCGTCGGATCGTGATCTCGGCGAAAATAGGATCAATGTCCATCGTAAGACACCGTCGCCCTAACCGTTCACACGCCAGAAGCGTCGTGCCGGCGTGCGCGAAGAAATCTATCACCGTATCACCGGGTTGTGACGACGCCTGAACAATCCGCTCGATCGCTTTTAGTGGTTTCTGCGCCAGGCAGCCATCGACGTTTTCCTCCATCCGATAGAACACCTGTTGCACATCGATCCAGACATTCCCGGCCCTGATACAATCGGAACGAGACCGTTCGATATTCTCCGTCCGCTCGCCGCCAACATCTTTGTAGTAGCCGCGCACCGCTTTGGGGATATCGGTGTACTGGACATCGAACGACGGCGCACCTTTGGTGTAGTAGAGCAGTTCCTGCCGGACAGCCATCCAGTTTTTCTGGGTACCGTAACCGCGCTGGTTGCGCATGGTGACAAACGAGCGCGACTCAAACCCGGTGTCGGCCATCATGCTCATGAACTGCGGCAGAGGCTGAAAATGATCCCTCTGGTCAGCCCCTAACCAGACATAAAGCGCGGCGTCGTTGTCGAGAATATCATAGGAAATATTAATCCATTTGCGACACCAGGCGATATATTCATCTACCGGACGACGTTCAAAAGCGACTAAATTATACGGCGGGTCATGCACGGCCAGCTTTGGTTTCGTGCCCGACTCTACCAGCCGATACGTGAGATCGTTGTCGGTGGCATCACCACAGGCGACTATGTGACCGTTTTGCTCGTCGTGCCAGATTTCGCCACTTTGCAGACGACAGTGCGGCAGAAGTTGCTCACGAACAGCATTAGAATCCAGATCAAGCGATTTGTTTACAGAGTTATACACACCCGAATAGGATATAAAACGGGGGCGGAATCAACAAGAAGGTGATGGCAAAAAAAGAGACCCCGAATAAACGGAGTCTCTTATGATGTTCAATCAGTTACGTAAGGTTGGGTTAGAAACCGTAACCAACCATAAACGAAATAACGCCGTTCTTGATATCCTCGTCATATTCGGTATCGTCAATGCTTGACATGCCCATAGTATAGCGACCGTCAAAAGTCATAGTGCCATTACCCATAGCAAAATCAACGCCACCACCAAAGACGATGCCCAAATCCATGCTCTTGGTTTCGTCCTTGAAATCAACCGAAAGCCCCATGGCTTCCATCTTAGCACTCATCAGAAAGGCCATCGCCGGTCCGGCGAAGAAACACGGTTTCGTAGTGCCTTGGCCAAACGTGAATTTGAACAAGACAGGGATCTCGATATAGTCGACTTTAACATCAACGTCGACACCTTCCTCCGTCATTGTGCAACCCTTCATCGTGTAGAGAATTTCGGGCTGGAGAGCAAAAGTAGATGAAAAATTATAGGTGAAAAACAGTCCGCCAACAATACCCATTTTCGAATCCGTGCCCTCGACATCATCACCAGACACGTTAGCCATATTCAGACCAACTTTGAATCCCTTAGCTGTCAGTCCAACACCTTCATCCTGGGCCGAGGCGCTCATCGCGAACACCAACACCAGTCCCAACGTGATTACTAATTTCTTCATGCTACCTCCTGTTAAGGTTCAGTTCTTCAACTCCTGTCCGGTTGGATCGATGCCCTTCGCGTTGAAGGCTCGGCCTCCGGTGCCATATTTACTTGTCGGGAATTTACGCCTCCTCAAACATCGGTAAAGATAAAAAAACAGGGGGAATATATGATTATTTATCGACCGTACCGGGTCGGGTCGGTGATGACACCGTTGAGAGCCGATGCAGCCGCTGTCGCCGGTGAACAGATGTGAATATTAGAGCTGTTGGTAGCGTTGCTATTCAATTCTAAATACGTTGTACTCAAAGCACGTTCGCCATCGGCCAACGCAAAATCACCCGGTAGCCCCTGACCGACCCCGGCATGCGTCACTATAGCGCCCGCTTCGATGAAAACTCTAATGAGACCTTTCTTGAGCGCCTCCAGATAGACCGCGCGTGAGCCGGGTACGACATAGAGTCGACAACCTTCGTGAACCTGTTTGCCTTTGAGAATCTCAGTCGCCACCCGAAGGTCCTCGAACCGTCCAGACAGACAGGAGCCCAGCACAATCAACTGTACCGGCAGATCCTGCAATTCGGCCAGTGTTTTGGATTCGGTGATCTTGTCTTGCATCGCCGCCAACGGTTGTAGTTGATCGATGTTGATTTGATAGAGACGGCTGTACTCGGCATCTTTATCGGGAATCACCGGTTGGAAGCGGTTCATAGTGCGACCGGTCAGGTATCTGCGGGTGGTGGCATCGTAGGCGCAAATCGCCGCAAGCGCACCGGTCTCGGTCAACAATGTTGAAAATGTGAACCGTTGTCCGATCGACATCTGTGATATAGCCGAACCGGAGTATTCAATCACTCGCCCCCGGAGGTCATCATCGGCCAGTTGCCCGATTACATGCAGGGCGATATCAATCACCCCAACCCCGCGTGCCCGATGCCCATTGATGACAATCTGCACCGTTTCAGGAACTTCCATCTTGTATTTGTCACCGGCCCAGATCCGTCCCATATCCTCCAGATTGATCGGCAATACCAAAGTGGACATCGCGCCGTAAGCGGCAACCTGATTTCCTACGCCAAGAGTCAGTCGTCCGGGAACTATGTGGCCTCTCTCCAGTGCCAACTGGCAACAGGTACCTTCGCTCAGATCGTAAAATGCTTTAATCCCCTGCCGTCGGGAAAAATCTCTAACCACCTGATGCCGATTGGCAAGATTATCACCCGTTGGTCGTATTTCATCGCCTAACAACAATACAATTTTGCCCGGATTCCAGACAATATCGGATTTCTGGCTGAAGGCCTCAATCACTTGAGCCGCCGCAACCGCCGTCACTGTCAAGTCGGGTTCAACTTCGACCTCCTGACCAACCTCGATCCATTCTTTTTCGCTTAAACGTGCCAGGATTTTCTGAACCACTGATCGTTGGCCATACAACGAATTGGTGTGCGAGGCCACAATCATTCCAGGGAAATTCAGTTCCAACTGCTCCAGCCTTAGAAAAGCCGGTTTCTCGCGGAAACCATACCGCCGCCGCCAATTGTAGAACGCCGCCTTGGATATACCCAGTTCCAGACCGGCTTTTTCGTCATCGCCGTAGCGCTCCCACAGGTTGCGAATCTCCGCTTCAGAGAACTTGGGAAGTGAATACTTGGGTATATTTTTTTTCCGCCGCCAGTAGGCTACCAAATAGGCAGGGACACCACCCAGACGCTCACCGATTTTTTCATCGGTCTTGTACAGCTTCTGAAGGCGAAGCAACTCCGCTTTGGTCGGGATGCTCCGCTTCTTCATAATTTGGCCAGTTCTTTGTAGATTAAATCGTAAACTGGCTCAAGCGGAATTGAGACAACCTGTGTCTTGCCAATGACTGGCAAAAAGTTGGTGTCGCCATTCCAACGCGGGACAATGTGCATATGCAGGTGAGAGGGGATACCAGCACCGGACATTCGGCCCAAATTCATCCCCACGTTGAGAGCGTGAGGTTTGAGTGTTTTTTTGATTGCCGTAACTGTTTTGCGGGTGAGTTCAAATAACTCGGCCGCTTCAGCTCGATTCAGTTTCTCCAACTGACCAATATGGCGTTTGGGGACAATAAGCGTATGGCCGGTGTTATACGGGAATTTGTTAAGGATGACAAAACATGATTCACCCCTATACATAATGAGATTCTTGACTGAATCCTTCATCTTCAGCCGATTGCAGAAGATGCAGCCTTTTTCTCTCTTACCCAGAATGAAAGCGGCTCGCCAGGGAGCCCACATCGTATTGCCAGCCATATATGAGAATATACAGCAACGAGTCCCGCAGGGAAAGCAAAATTCAAAGGTAATTACGCCTATCCTCTTGACCGATAGCAGTTTGATAGCCACAGCTGACAAATCGGCTAATAGAGCCAAAGTCACAAACAGACCAGGGGTCTCTATTCCACTGTTGCTTTTGAGGTTATGCGACCTATCTTCGACTAATAGCAAGACGGAAGACAAAATGGAGACGCTATGAATCCAAAAGTTTTAGTTATCGGCGGTACTGGTATGTTAGGGCTACCGGTCGCCCGTCAGCTCAAGGACGACAGTTTCCAGGTTACGATCCTGACCACAAATATCGATCAAGCACGAACCAGACTTGGTGATGAATTCGAACTGGTATTCGGAGATGTCACCGATCCGGAATCACTGAAAAAGCCTCTGGATGGCCAGGATATTGTCTATCTGAACCTCAACGCTAAGCATGATGCTGAGCTGTATCAAGCGATCGAAATCGAAGGCTCCACCAATGTCGCTAAGGCGGCACGTGAGGCGGGGATCAAACGGATCGGCATGATCAGCGGGGCATCATCGAACGGCGAGGAAGAAGGAATCATCTTTATTGACGCCAAAGTCAAGGCCGAACGAGCACTAATAGAGTCGGGGGTACCATACACCATAATGCGACCCTCGTGGTTCTTTGAATCGCTTCCGTTTTTCATCCAGAAAGGCCGGGCGGGATACCTTGGGAAACAACCGATCCCACGAGGCTGGCTGGCGGCAACTGATTATGCTCGCCAGGTATCAAAAGCGTTTGACACCGATGAAGCGGCTAATAAATGTTTCTACAACCTCGGCCCGCAGAAGATATCCATCCCGGACGCAATCACACAATTTTGCGCCCGCCACTACCCGGAACTCAAAGTGTCGTCATTGTCTTACGGCATGGCTAAAATGGCCGCCATGATACCTGGTCAGGAAGGTTTGCGCCAGGCGATTCCGTTCTTTAAGTATTTTGAGACTCGACCAGAAGATGTTTCAACAGCCGAAGCCGATAGAATTCTCGGGCCAAATCTGACCACGTTGGAAGAGTGGCTGGACAGTTATCAGAAACCGGACTAAGCCAGTAGGTCGAATCGAGGCCGCTTCGGACCGATTCGACAATTGGTAGGAACCGGACTCTCGCCGCAAACCGATGTCGAACCCGCCCGTTCTTCGCCTGGCTCATTACGGTCTGGGTCCGACCTACACATCCCGTCATCCTCGCGCAAGCGAGGAACCAGTTGTGTTCGTTGTAGCTGAAATCTATGGATCATGATCTTGAGGCTAATAAGAGTCGCATCAGTTCAGCGTGGTAGCGGGCGACTCTGCCCGACACAAGAGCCGTCAGGCAGGGTCACCTGACGGCACATAATCGGCAGATGTGGACATCTGCCGAGCACTGGCAACAATGGCGGGTTCGAAGATGGACTCGCCCTGCTTCACTATCCGGTCGCTCAAAAACCAAACAGTTCACGTATGAGGGCTGGCGGGATACTGCCCTGGGCCAACAAACGATCATAGAACTTACGCTCATTAAAAGCATCGCCATCGCGAGCCTTGACATCATCACGCAAACGTTCGATCTCTATTTTGCCCATCAGGTATGACATCCAGACAGTCGGGGTAAGGGTGTACTTGCGAACCATGCGGCGGTGATAGTCTTTAGCTGACTCGGTGTCAGCGTCGAGCACTTCAATCATCCAATCAGCACATTCTTTAGAACTGAACTGACCAGTGTGGAGTTTTACATCGGCCACAATACGAGCCGCGCGGTAACGGATACCACCCAATATTGCCAGCCACATAGCCGGATCTTCGGGGCCATACAGACCGGCACGGTACATCATTTCTTCACAATAGAGCGCCCAACCTTCGATAAAAAATACATTGGACTGCCATTTCCGCACTGGTGATGGATTCCGACCCGCCAATTGCATCTGCAAGTGGTGTCCGGGAAAAGCCTCGTGCACTACCGAACCTTTGAACCCCCGGCGATTTACATAGCGATAGCGTGCGGCCAACTGAGCTGGGTCCAGATCTTCCGGTATCGGGCGCACGTAGAATATACCAGTTTGATTTTCATCGAATGGCCCGGATGGCTGGTAGGCAATCCCGGCTATCATCGAACGCAGGAAATCAGGGGTTTGTTCTACTCGCACCGGAGCTATGTCCTCCGGCACGGTCAGAATATTATGCGTCGTGAGAAAGACCTTTGCCTGGTCGACTTCCCACTGGTAGTAATCAAGCAAATCCTGGCGATTGAAACTGGCCGGAATAAATACCGAGTCACGCCCGTTCTGATGGTTGTTCTCGACATACTCCTGATAGCTGTGGTAAGCTTTCTGCGCCTCAGCAAGCAGACTCTCGCCGATCTCCAACAGAGAATCGGCCGTAATATTCAGGAAATGTTCATGGGCCAGACGATACTCAAAGTTTTCGCGACCAATAGCAAACGATTTCTCGGGACCGGGTTCCATCTCGGCCAAATGAACCGCGAACTCGGCCATCGCCTCTCTCGCCTTAGTGGTCACCCGCAAAATCTCATCGGCTCTGTCCGGAAATTGTCCCATCAGTTCACCTGCCACCTCATAATAGAAGCGCTGGGCCGACTCGAGAGATTCAGAAGCGAGGTCAATGTATTCTTCAGGCGGCTTTTTTAGATTCCTGGTGGCCGTTTTGAACAGCGCCGGCACCTCTTTCATTCGGGCAATTATCGAAGGCAATTTCTCCGAGAGGGGCGCATGTTGGGATAATATCAAGAAGTATATCCCGTTCACTGCTTCATCTATATAAATCTGCGGACATTTCCTATACCATTTGATCTCCCTTAAATCCAGCAAAGCAATCTCAACGTTGGAGCGAATAAGCTGGAAGTTAACCCGATCATCGAGAGAGAACTTATAGTTGCGATACTTGTATAGTTGCTTGGTGTAGTCGGCAAGATCACCCTTCATCCGCTTGACCGCACCTGAAGAAAAGTCGGCCAGTCGGTAATCATAGGAATGAATACCCTGACTTGTGGCTTGCACCGGATAGAACGACTGCAATGTCTCGAGAATCTGTCGAGACAACTTGTCAAACGATTCTTTGTTTCTGGCCGCCTTCAGTTCTGAACCGAATGCCAGAACCAGGATCGGTATTATCAACCAAGCGAATAATCTATGACTCATCTATCCTCCAACTGTTTAGAATCGGCAAATAAAGGCTAAAACTATACCGAGCGCAAGAAATGCTTCAGCGGCTAAACAGCGCCGCCAGTTCAATGTGACGAGTGTGCGGGAACATATCGACCGGGTGAACCTCGGAGATTTTATACCCCGCCTCACTCATACTCTTGGCATCCCGGGCAAATGTAGCCGGGTTGCAGGAAATGTATAAAATACGTGGAACATCAAGGGCCAGAACACGTTTGAGCGCCTTAGGATGCAATCCGGCACGGGGTGGATCGACTATTATAGCGTCAAATCGATTATCCTCAGGTTGAAGTTGGCGCAGGAATTCTTTCACATGCCCCTCAAAAAAACTGATGTTATCAATACCATTAGCTACGGCGTTCTCGACAGCCATTTGTACAGCATCAGGCACCAATTCTACCCCGACAACCTCTTTCACATCTGAAGCTAACGACAGACCGATACTGCCTGTGCCACAATACAGATCAAGAATCCGATCATCCGGTTTGGCCTGCAAAAGAGAAAACGCGGTCTCGTAGAGTTTCTCCGCCTGAATCGAATTGGTCTGGAAAAACGAATTGGCCTTAATCTTGAATCTGTGCCCTAACAGTTCCTCTTCGATAAATCCCGGGCCGTATAATAGAGTCTCGACTTCCGCAACGGCGATATTGGCTTTCTTGCCATTCTGACCGTGAATGATAGTCGTGATCTCCGGAAATTCCTCTACCAGTCCGGCCACCAGAAGGTCTACAGATGGAAACGACCCCATACTGGTTACCAGGTTAACCATTATTTGTCGGGTGATCGTGGTTTCACGTATGACCAGGAATCGCATAAAACCAGTGTGGTCCCGGACGTTGTAGACCGGCACCTGATATTCGGTCACGAAAGCACGAACATGGTGAACAATTCTGTTGGCGATCTCCGATTGCAGGTAACAGGCATCCAAATCAAAGATATCGTCGAAACGACCCCGCTGGTGAAGGCCCAGATGAAAACCGCCATCTTCCAGCACATGAAACGAGAACTCCATCTTGTTTCGATAGCGAAAAGTATTTTCGGAAGGCAGAACGGGAGCCACCGCCGGATTCTCAAATCCGCCGATACGGGCCAGACACTCGACCACATGGCGTCGTTTCAATTCCAGTTGCGCGTCATAGTCAAGATCCTGCCAGGAACAGCCACCGCAAATCTCAAAATGCGAACAGGCTGTTTCCACTCGCGAAGAGGAGCGACTCGTGATCTCTCGCACAACAGCCTGAAAATACCGCGGCCGGGAACGAGTGATCTCGGCTAAGACAGTCTCCCCCGGCAGGCCGGTATCCAGAAAGACCACTTTGCCGTTGAGATGAGCCACCGCCTTGCCATCAATAGCAAGGTCTTCAATTGTAAGTTCGAGTAATTCTTTTTGCATTAGTCTTCCGTAATATTATCCAAAAAAAATAAGCTATAGATACAAGGTCGGAACCCAATCATCTTGAACCTGTCGAAGAATGGTTCCGACATTTTGTCAGGTTGCAAGCAACCTGACCTACAACTATTTTCATGTGGTGGCGGGCGACTCTGCCCGACACCAGGTTATGCAAGCCGTCAGGCGGGGTCGCCTGACGGCACACTCTAATGGCGGAACCACCAAGGGGTTCCACCCTGCTCAAGTGGGTCCGACCTACTGGTGCCCCGACGCTTGCGTTGTGATTCTGTGCCCGGCAGATGTCCACATCTGCCGGATGTTGGGTGGCGCCTAATCACCAGTCACCAATTTAATAACCATAAAGCCGCCCACCAACAGAATTACGAAAGCGACCGCCAGGAGATTGAAGTAACGGTCTATAAATTTTTCTATCCGGGTACCATATTTATCGAAAAGTAACCCGATCACCCCGGCAACCACAAAAAACCTCAGCGAGCGGCTGATCGCCGAAGCCAATATAAAGACACCGAAACTCATCTGGAAGAAACCAGCCGTGATCGTAAACACTTTGTAAGGAATCGGAGTAAACCCGGCAATACCAACCGCCCAGGCACCGACTTTCATACCGTAAATTTCTTTGTGATTGAACCACTCGTTGGCCACAGCCAGTAAAGACTCTGGTTCACTTCCGGACATCCCCGCAATTAGTGCCAGTATTTTCTGACCGATCAGGTCATAGGCACCCCAGCCAATCAGATAGCCGAGCGCACCGCCAATTACTGACCCAACCGAACAAATCAGGGCGAATTTCATCCATCGTTTATGGGCACCCATACAGAGAGCAATCAACAGAGCATCCGGCGGAACCGGAAAAAACGAAGCCTCGGCGGCCGAGAGCAAAAACAGAGCTGTGCCGCCATGGCGAGATTTTCCCCAACTGAGAACCCAGTCATATAACTGTCGGCTCCACTTGAAAGGCAACATCAGAAAACGGTAAGCTTTGGAGCGAGACTCGGTCATAGGCCTAGTCGCGGTCGTTTTCGGTTGCAATCTTTTCGAGTTTCAAGCGGAGAATTCGATTCTTGTCCTTGGATAAAATAGTAAGGCGCGCATCGGCAATTTCCACAGTCTCATGCTTTTCGGGTAATCGCCCCAGGGTCTCCATGATGAGACCGGCGAGGGTATCGTGCCCGGTCTCCGGCAGATGGCTGTCAATCACTTCGTTAGCATCGCCTGGCCAAACATCACCATCGGCAAACAGCGAGGTGTCGGAATGTTTTATAATTGGTGCCGCCTCAACATCGTATTCATCCTGAATCTCCCCTACTAATTCCTCAAGAATGTCTTCCAATGTGATAACCCCGGCGGTTCCACCATATTCATCAAGAACCACCGCCATATGCCCACTGCCCTGCTGGAAATCCTTGAGAAGTTTCGGCAGTGGAAATGAGTCGGGCACAAAGAGCGGCTCGCGCATCAGGTTTTTCAGATTAATCTGTCGCAAGTCCATTTTGCGATCAATGAGGTCTTTAGTATAAATTATGCCGACCACCTTGTCGATCGTTTCCTCGAATATCGGGTATCGGCTGTAGCCATGCTCAATGATCGTGTCGAGTATCTCCTGAGAGGTGGCAAAGCGATTGATTGCGATAACATCAGTACGTGGCGTCAGAGCACGGCTCACAGTTGAATCAGAGAAATCAAAAACCGATCGTACAAACTCCTGCTCGGTATCATCGAAAACACCGTGACGGCGACCGTCAAGCAACATCTCGTTGATCTCATCCTCAGTGACCTGCTGTTGACCGTTTGCTCGTTTGATTCCTGTCATACGCACGGTCAGGTTGGCCAACCAGCTCAGGAGCCGTGAGAACGGTGCTGTCAGCGTAACAAAGACATTAACCGGCCCGGCAACATAACGAGCGTAGCGCTCAGGGTTGCTCAAGGCTATATACTTGGGCACCAACTCACCCAGGACAACAGACAGTATAGTGATACTAATTACCACGATAACCATTGCTATCGACGTAGCCGAATCAACCAACCAGCCCCATGCGGACTTAACGAAGATGGTCTCCAACTGTGCGACAACAGTTGCGCCCGAGAACACCCCAAGCAACGCGGCTATCAAAGTTATCCCTACCTGAATTGAGGCCAAGAAGCTATCGGGCTCTGCTTTCAGTTTTTCAGCCCGAGCCGCACCCCACTCTCGATTGTCTCTATTGCGAGCAAGGCGACTGGCACGGCTGGAGATAACAGAAAACTCGGCCAAAGCGAAAAACCCATTGGCTCCCACCAAAACCAGAATAGCTATTAATTCTAACCAGAGGTTGTAGCTCATTTTAGCCCATACCCCATTGGGGTGGCTGATCGCTTAATCAAAGCGATAACACCATAAGATTGATCATCCATACGGAGCCTGCTGGGATAGCTCTTTCAACCTTTCAATTCGTTTGGCCGCCGGCGGGTGGGTCGAAAAAAGCGAAGAAAGACCTCGTCCCGAAAGTGGGTTCACAATCATCAAATGCGCAGTCGATGGCCGTCGGTCAAGTCTTAGCTGGACAGGTGACCGGTGAAGTTTTTCCAGAGCGGTTGCCAGCGGCAGATACTTGCCCGTTATCTGACCGGAAGTAGCGTCAGCCTTGTACTCACGTTGACGTGATATAGCGGTCTGAAGAATTAGCGCAACCAATGGTGCCACAATCGCGGCCGCCAATATACCGATCATCCCACCCTGCTTGTCATCTCGCCCGTAACCGCCAAAGATGGCACCCCAGCGGGCAATCGCGGCAATCATCCCTATGGCCCCGGCAAAGGTGGCGGTAATAGTGCCGATCAGCATATCTTTGTTTTGAATGTGGGCCATTTCATGACCGATAACGCCCTCTAATTCGTCTTCGGAAAGCAACGTAAGCAAACCTTCAGTAACCGCCACAGCGGCATGATCTTTATTACGTCCGGTGGCAAAAGCATTGGGAGCACGAGTCGGTACTATATATATTTTGGGCACCGGCATCCCGGCCTGCGATGTTACTCGATGAACCACCCTATACAACAGGGGATGGTCGGCTTCTTTCACCAGTCGAGCGTGATACCTTTTGAGAATCAGTTTGTCGGAGAACCAGTACGCACCCACATTCATCGCGGCCGCCAAAATAAAAGCGAACACCATACCGGACTGACCACCCACCATGTGGCCCACCGCTAAAAACAGGGCCATCAACGCGGCCATTATCACAGCTATCTTTAGACCATTCATTATTACAAATCCTTCAATCAACGCAATACCTATATGCGAGCGACAGATCAACTATTTTTCGCCAGCTCGAAGCATCTAAATCAGATACCACATAGAGTATATCGTGAAAATCGGGTAGAAGTTCCGTCTGGTTCGCACTATAAAAACGAGGCCGGGGATTAATTTCCGGCCTCGTTGTAATTCTATTTACGGTTATTTTCGAATCCGTTTTTTCTTCACTCGCCCGAAACTTATAGGTTCTTCCGGTTCCGGCTCAGACGGTTTGACTTCTTCACTCGGTGTCGGGGTTTCCGAAACAGGTTCGGTCGTCTCTTCTGCTTTCGGCGCCTCAACGGTCAGCTCGGTCGGCTTGACCGGCTCTGCAACCTCGACTGGCTCTACCGTTGGTGGTGGTTCTTTGGTTACCTTGGGTTTCTCATCTTCTTCAGGAGCGTCCAATTTCGGTGCTGGAGCCGCCTTCTCCTTGCGAAGCGCGGCACCTTTGTAGCGGCGCGTACGTCCAAAAGATGGAGCAGGTTCTTCTTTGATAGGTTCCGGTTCGCTTTCGACCGGGGTCGAGATTTCAGCGACTGGTTCAGGAGCAGAAGGTTCGGCGATCACTGTCGGTTCCGGAGCGGTTGTTTCGTTGGTCACTGCCGCCGGTTTGTCCGAAATTGAAGGTTCTTTGGGCGTGGTCTCAGGAGCAACCGGAGCGTTATTGACAACTTCAATTTCCTCCGGCTCTCGCAACTGCGCTGACACTTTGGCGAGTTCCCGCGCCACGGTTGACGGACTGAGGCGACCCGACTCCTGCTCAGTATCTTTGGTGACTGTCTCAGGTGGGGTCGGCTTCGACTCTACTGGTGCTGGCCGGGATGGTTCAGATCTTCGACGCGAAGCTGGCTTGGGCGGTGCGGCCTGCTTGGTGCGTGGTTTCGATTCTGGCTGTTTGTCGGCCGGGGTGCGACTGCGACTCCGTCGATCGGTGGAACCCGTTTCAGCGTTGCGAGGGGTACGCCGACGCTCAGGCTGAGTACGCCTTGAAACCGGTTCGGCCTTCGGCTCTGAAATCGAACTTTGATTCTGCGGCGAGCCACTCTCAGCCCCAAGCGGAGGTGTGCTGGGAGTTTTCATCTGGAATGGAGTGCGCTCCTGCTTTGGTGAACGAGTCCGACCCCCACGAGTCCGAGCAGGGCTGTCACCTGAATCTGCGACGGGCTTACGTCCACGGCTCCGGGTCGGTTCGGTTGAACGAGAGGGCTTTTCGGTTCTGCGATTTGTGGAGCGTGAAGTTGAGTTTGAAGGACGTCGCTCCCTGTTAGTGCCTGTTGGGCGTTTTTCTCTGGTTGAACGGCTTGAGTGTCGCTCCCGACCGGTGCGGCGAGCTGTTTTCAGTTCAAACGATTCTGCGAGAATTGCCGCTCCGGCGGCATCGCCACCAACATTTACTATTGCCCGAAGACGATCCACTAACCAGTCAAGTACAACAACTACACCGGTTGCTAAAGCAATCTGCCCGGCAGAAAGGCCTATCACCGCAAAAAGTACGGGAGCGGCCAAAAGCGTAGCCGATGGGATTCCGGCGGCACCAATAGATAACAAAACAGCCAGGGCGGCAACACCTATAACTTCCAGCGGTCCAAAACTGATGTTCCACATCTGCGCCGCAAAGAGAGTCGCTATAACCATACAAATAACAGTACCCTGCAAATTTATAACCGACCCCAAAGGCAAAACTATCGAGGTCGACCGTTCATCCACCTCACACTTCTCCGAAAGGCAACGATAGGTTACCGGGAAAGTGGCTATTGATGAAGAAGTACCGAAAGCGGTGAAAAAGGCCGGCATCAGATTACGGAAAAACTCAAACGGTGATCGGTTACCCATCAGCCAGACGGCCAGCGGCAACAGAAGGAAACCGTGAATAAACAATGCCAAAGTGACGGTCAAAAGGTATGGACCAGCAATCGCGGAGCTACCGGATAAAAGCATCTGGTTCTCAGCAACTGCCGTCCCGATCAGCGAGAACAGGCCGAGCGGTGCTACCAGCAACAACAAGCCCAACACTCTTAGCAAACCTTCATGAATGTTCTTGAACAGGGTCACCGCGGTGCGCCCCTTGACACCCATAGCGGTCAACATTCCCCCAAGAAAAAGAGCCAGCAGGACAATACCGAGATACTTGCCTTCGGAAATGGCCTGAACCATGTTGCCTGGGATGAGATTTCCGAGCGCATCGCCCACCGAGTTCCAGCCACTCACAGCTACCGGCAGACCTGTCCCGCTAAAACCTCGTCCCGGACCCAGGATCAGCACCAGAGCCACACCGATAATCGCGGCCACGACCAGACTACCGAGGAAATAGAGCAACACCTGGCCGCTGAATCGTCCAGCTCGGCGCATATCACCAAAAGCATTGATACCAGAGATCGTCCCAGTGATGATTAGGGGGATCACGAGCAGTTTGAGGCCACCAAGGAACAGTTGTCCCACAAAACTAAGTGCGAGACTTACCTGGGGCAGAAAATACCCGCACAAGGCACCTAAGGCGATACCCGCCACCATCCACATTGACATTTGTCTGGTTATTCGGTCAATCATATTTAAAACTTTCTCCAGTTGCCTAGATCAATGGCGTCAATCGGCCATCAGACGCCCGGTTTCTAAAATCAGCCCAAACTACTATGATACCGCTGTCAGTTATTCCCCGCAAGACCTTTCTCCGAAAGCTAAAGCAGACTTTAAGGAGAAGCCAAGCCGCTTCAAACCGCAAGGATTGGCCTCTATGACATGTTCAGGAGGGCTTATCTGTCTCCAATGTCGCGGCCGAACCGTTCCAAGTCATCTTCCCCACCGATCATGACGATGACATCCTGCCCATTGAGAATCGTTTCCGCCTTGGGATTGATATTCATTCTAGCCCCCGGCTGTTTGACCCCGATTATTGTGATACCGTATGTTTGTTTGAGCTTCGAATCAACCAGACTTTTGCCTACCAGCGACGAGTCATCCGGCACTAAGAGTTCCTCGACCAGAAGACCTTCATCACCCATCGACGCCATCTGCATGAAATCGACCACATGCGGTTGCAGAGCGGCTTTAGCCATCCGAATACCGCCCAGAACGTGCGGGATAATAACATGGTCAGCACCAGCCCGGGTCAGCTTCTTCTCACCATCTTCAAAATCAGCACGGGCGATAATTTTCAGCTTGGGGTTCATGTATCGAGCCGTGAGGGTCAAATACACGTTTTGGGCTTCTTCGGGAAGCGTAGAAATCAGCGTGTGTGCTCGTTCGATCCCGGCCGACAGAAGCACTTCATCGTCGGTGGCATCGCCCTGCATGGTGACCACACCCTGAGCCATAATCTGGTCAGCGGAAGTTTCGCTCTGCTCTATCACAACACAGGGTACGCCTTTGGCTTGGAATTCCTTGGCCACCTGGCGACCAACCCGGCCAAACCCAGCGATAATATAGTGACCGGACATTTTTTTGAGTCGATTCTCCATCTTTCTCCTCGTAACCAATGACTGGAAATGGCCCTCAAGAACCTGTTGACCCATCAAGGCGGCAAGAGACGCGGCAATTGCGACCCCGAAACCGATCAGGATAACAACAAAGAAACGACCGGCGTGAGTGAGGGGCGTAACTTCGCTAAATCCGACCGTCGAAAGAGTGATCACAGTCATGTAAAGAGCATCGAACGGATTCATGTTCTCGATAGCCATGAAACCGAACATCCCACCAAACACGGTCAGCAGGGCCACCAGGGCAACCAGGCGGAGCTTCGCCGCCGAGCCAAACGATGTTCTCACATGCGGACCAACCATAGTTAATTCATATAGCGTCAGAAACTCCATAACGCCATATTAAACTTGCCACAACAACACCTTACCAAAAACGCTGACACCCCTTGAATACTGGTTGACCAGTAACCGTTCTGTGACTACCAAGACCGGGGTAAAGAACATACTATGATGAAAACTACAACGAAATACCACCTGCCGGTAATCCTCTATGGGGCGATCATTCTGACCGTCTCGTCGATACCGAACCTCAAGACTCCCGAAGCTGGCACATGGCCAATCGACAAGTTGGCTCATCTGATAGAATACGCAGGTCTTGCGATCCTGATTTACCGTTCGAGTGTCCGATGGCATTGTTGGTCACGACCAGGATCAGCCTTATGGATGACTCTGCTGGTTTCATCCTGTTGGGGATTGTTGGATGAGTGGTTGCAGAGCTATATCCCGGGTCGATTCAGCGATTGGCGGGATTTCATCGCGGATGTCGGCGGAGCGTCGTTAGTCGTTGGCATAGTGTGGCTTAGACAGCGTAAACGGCTACAAGGGAACCCTTGATTCTGTCCATAATTAGAACAGGCCTAAAGGCCATAATCCCTTGACATTTGGCGGTTTTCTGATATATTTGTCGTGGTCGATGATGTTAAGGGTTTTCCTGCGCATACTGCAGTCAATCCTTTCAGTTACTTCACTTTTTGGTCTAACAGGACTTGGACACAACAATAAGCGGCTAAACGCTTAACCTGAGAGGCTGGAGATCGTTCTATTGCCATTGAGCTTATGCGATATTGTGGTTGCTATACAGCATCGCGATTTAACCTGGCTACCGGAACGGGTAATTTTCAGAGAACTTATTTCTCAGGTCATAAATGGGAACGCTAACATCAAGTGGAATTGGTAACAAAACGATTTAATGATATAATATGTACGAGGAGGTACAAGTTACTATGAAACTCAAAATTTTGGCAGGCGCCTTTATCCTGATCGCGATGTTCGCCACCACCGGTGCGGCCCAGCAGGATCCGCTGGATCTTGGATTGCAAGATAGCGCCTTTTTCGTAATTTCCGAACCTATAGTTGGTGCCGTTGACCAGGTTGTCACAGCCGAACTGTACTTCTGGAACGATGCACAGGATCTCACTAGCGTGGCATTTGGGTTCGGATGGGACAATCCTAACTTCCAGATGGAAGGAACACCGGTCTGGTCGCCTGATGCGATGTCCGCTTTCAATATGATGCAGTTGGCCTTATATCGGAGTAACCTGGACTCGACCAACGTCAACCAGAAATTCCAATGTGTGGCCATGCGTATGATGGGCACCGGATTGGTAAGGTCAACAACTGCCAAACTGGTAGTCACGTATACTTTCAGGGTCAGCAGTTGGAGCGAAACCGATCAATTCTGCATCGAAACCAAGGACTTCAGCACAAACACTTTCGTAGATACAGACGGTAGCAACGAATACCCTCCGATGTTTGATGGACCATTCTGTGTCGGCAATATACCCACCGGCATCCTGGAAGTAGATCCGGCAACGCTGGGTTTTACCGGAGTGGCGACTGAAGCCAACCCGTCGACTCAAAACATCTTGGTAGCAGAAGCAGGTGGACAATATATCGACTTTGACCTTGCAACTGATGCTGGCTGGATCAATCTCCCAGCAACCACAGGAACAACTCCCCAGGACATGACAGTAAGTATCAATAATGCCGGCTTGGGTGCCGGTGATTATGTTGATTCGATCCATGTCACTTCGGGAGCCGCCACCAACGATGCCTGGGTAATCGTAAATCTTCATCTTGATGCCCCGAATCAGGCACCGATCCTGGACCCGATAGGGGATCAAAGTGGTCCTGAAAATTCACTGATTGAATTCACCATTACAGCCAGTGACCCGGATGAAACCATTCCGTCATTAACAAATTCGACTCTCCCCGGAACAGCAACGTTCACCGATAACGGTAATGGGACCGGCACTTTCTCGTGGACAACAACTTATGACGATGCGGGCTCCTATCCGATCACTTTCACAGTCTCGGACGGCGATCTGACTGACCAAGAAACGATCATAGTAAGAGTCTTTGATGTCAATCGTGACCCGGTGCTTGATCCGATCGCAGACCAGCAGGTGCTGGAGGGTGAGAACCTCAACTTTATAGTGACGGCTTCTGATCCGGACATGGAGCCTTTGGGCATAGAAGTAACATCGCTACCGGGAACTGCCAGCTTCACCATCGATGATAACGGTATAGGTACTTTCGACTGGACACCAGGCAACACCGACGCCGGTTTTCATTATGTAACCTTTACCGTGTACGACATGAAAGGGAGCACGGACAGTCAAACGGTCACAATCGAAGTCATTGACGCCGATGGGTTTATCCTTGATCCTAACCCGCTGGTCTTTGCCGCTGATTTTGGTAGTGTCGGCCCGTGGGAACAGACGTTCAGTGTGACGGTCAGCGACGGTAGTATGATCGATTTCACGGCCAGCACTGATGCCTCCTGGTTCACACTTTCTTCCGGTGGTGGTACTACGCCGTCATCTATTACGGTCTTTGTCGATATTACCGGCTTGGCGGCTGGTTTCTACCATGACTCTATTCTGATCGCCGGAACCGGACTTGACCCGGTGTATGAGGATGTTGAATTAACAATCAGCAACAATCTGGTGGTCGACCCTGTCGAATTCACTTTGACTGTCTCCGAAGGCGAGATGTTCCCGGTCGAACAGTATATCGCCGTCACAGAAATGGGTGGCGATGCCATCGCTTACGAAGCAACAACCGAGGCTACCTGGTTGACATTTGCCGTAGGTGGTAGTTCCGGAACTACTCCCGGCACGATCCAGGTTGCTTGTCTTCCCGCCAACATCCCGAGTCCGGGCGTATACAATTCGACTATTATAGTCACGGGCGATGCGGCCAACTCGCCGATTACCATTCCGGTAACTCTGAATGTAACCGAATGCCCAACTCTGGCTCCGGCCGAAGTTGTCTATGAACATATGGCTATCGCTGGTGAAACGGTCATGTTTGACGAGATTATCGCACTGACCAGTTCCGGACCGGGCGAGATCGAGTGGGAAACCACGGGCTCTATGGCCTACACTTTTGATCCAATTACCGGCACCACTCCGGGTGATCTTGGAGTGCATTACGAACAGATGTTCGACACCGAAGGCATGTATTCCGATACGGCATACGTAAATTCGGTTACGACTGGCACATTTTCCTGTCCATCAGAAGTCATGATTATCACTAATGTCATGGTCAACCGCCCGCCGAGCGCCGACACGATTATCGTGGAATCACTCCCGGCAGTGCCGGGGATGCGCGTCGGCGTACCGGTGATTTTCACCAACAGTTGCCGCCTCACCGGCCTTGGTTTCTCCCTCAACTGGGCTAACGGATTGCATCTTGACTCGGTATCGTTTACCGGTTCAGCGGTTGAGTATGTCGATAATAAAGTGGTTGAAATCAACAACGACCTCGATGACGTGAAGATTACAGCCGATATTGGCGACCAGATGATGGTGCCGATCGGATCAAAACAGCTACTGGCCACGCTCTTCTTTGCGCTACCGTGTGAAATTGAGGACGGCGCTTACGAATTTAGCCTCGGCGCAACTCCTCCACTGGAACCTGCCGATGTATATTTCTATCGCGATTGTGGTGGTGGTGTAGAAGTCGAATTTCCGGAACCTGTTTCGGGTAGCATTGTCGTCGGTTCCGCCTCCAATTTTGTCTGTGGCTATGTCGTCGATCCTGACTTCAACGAAATCCCGGGTGCCACGGTCGAACTGTGGGAAGACTACCCGTTCACGACACCACTCTTGACGACCACGTCATCAGGTATTGGTAGTTTTGCCTTTGACGAGCTCATGGTCATTCCGTTTGACCTGTATGCTTACAAAGAAGGCTACTACCCCGGTTCATTTGAAGATATCAATTTTGGCGACAAGGGCATCATGATAATCCTTGAGCCGTTGCCCGAAACACCCATCTGGCCCAGCCAGTACGTGGATTACTACTGCCCAGACAGCAGTAGCACCTTCTTGGGAACCCCGCTACCAGTGGGCGCCGTGGTGGAGGCCTATTCTGTTGAGAGTGGTCTCCTGGTCGGTCAGAAATCGGTCACTACGTCAGGCGTGTACGGTTTCATGCCGGTTTATGCTGACTGGGATGAAGTGGGAGACGACGGCGCCAAAATAGGCGAGACGATTCGCTTCACTATCAACGGAATGGACGCTATAGCCACCGGTAATACAACTTATCCTGATTTCACTATCTATGACCGCATGGAAGTATGTCTCGAAGTCCGTGGTACGGTCGAGAAAGTCTGCACACTCTTTGAAGGCTGGAACCTTATCAGTTGGAATGTCAATACCGAAACTGATGACATCCTGACCGTTCTGGACCCAGTAATGGAGTATGTTGATGTTGTCCTTGGCTTTGAACAGGGCGGATTGACATTCGATCCCGACCTGCAGACATTTTCAACGCTATGGGATGTTGATCACTACAGTGGTTACTGGGTACGAATTGAAGGTATCAGTGAAGTAGCATTGACGATCGCCGGCCTTCCGGTGGCAGAGACCACACCGATCGCCCTTACGACCGGCTGGAACCTTGTAAGCTACCTGCCTGAGGAATCGTGGCCAACTGAGACAGCATTGAGCTCAGTTGTAGATGTCGTTCAGTTCGCTTATGGTTTCCCGTCAGGAAACATTCAGGTCTGGACGCCGAGTGGAACATTTAACCAGTTGGAGACTTTCGATCCTTGCAACGGCTACTGGATCAAGACAACTGCCGATGCCTGGCTGACCTACGACAACAGTGTACCTCCTGTGACATCGCCACGTCCACAACAACAGGAACTGGCGCTAAGCAGTCGTATTGCTCAGGCCAACTGGGTCAACTTGTATTCGAAGAACCTGACAGTTGATGATCAGGTCGTGACGACCGGGGCGACTATCACCGCCCATGCCGTAAAGAACGATAATCTGGTTGGCACATTCACGATGACTGCTGATGGCCAATTTGGTTTCATGCCGGTCTACGCTTCCGCCCCTGGTGAAACGGTAACCGGTCTACAGGCAGGCGAAGAGTTCTATCTCGCGGTCAACGACATCACGACTGACGAGGTTTTCACCTGGACCAACAATGGTGACCGGATCGAAGTATCCGAGCTTTCGACCGCCAACTCGATCGGTGAAGTCCTACCGGAAGGTTACTCGCTGGCTCAGAACTACCCGAACCCGTTCAACCCGAGCACCAGTATTGCTTTCTATATGCCGGTGACTGGGCATGTCAAAGTCGAGATTTATAATGTTCTCGGACGGTCAATAGCCGTTATCTTTGATGGTCAGGCTCAGGCTGGCGAAAACAAGGTTGTCTGGGATGGACGTGACACCAACGGCGATGCTACCGCGTCTGGTGTTTACTTTTATCGTCTAACAGCCGATAAATACACAGAGACCAGAAAGATGATGTTGCTTAAATAAAGTAGCTTCTCTGGAAATATCATAAAAAGACAGATCCGGTCGATTGTGAGATCGGCCGGATCACAGCAGATTGGTGAAATTGTGAAAAGGTTTTCCCTGAAACTAATTGTGGCCACAGCTCTAATAACCGGTTTGGCTACCGGCGGTATGGCCCAGGAAATCAATCCGACCCCGTACTTTACGTCTTATGCCGACACACTGGTTCAATCGACATACAACGGTGAACTGCTGGCGGCAGGCTCGATTATCCAGGCCTACGACTCCTCGGGGGTATATTGTGGCATTGATACGGTCCGTTACGACTCGGAATCCGGTAGTAATGTCTTTGGATATTTTTCGGTCTATGGCGATGATCCCAATACGACCGAACTCGACGAAGGCGCCGAGGCCGGTGAACAGATCACGTTCAAGATCAACGGTCGTACAGCGTCGGTTACAGCCGGGGACGATACCTGGGCCAACCAGGAATTAAAATCGGTGACCCTGGCGGCGACCTCGACAATCGCTATGACTGGTATCAGCTATCCGGCCGACACACTGGTGCTACCGGATCGTACGGTTACTTTTGAAGTCCAGGTGCGTAACGACGGCGACGGTCTCGATTTCTACGGGGTGAAACTGTCGATGTCCGTGCCAAGCGGTACCAATTCTTTCGACTGGGAGGCGATGGAGCCTGACACCGTGATCTACGCTGACACGAACGAAGTTGTCACGGTTTATTTCTCGGTACGAACTCCGACGTTCAATGCCGACACGCTTAATACGATCACCTACACCGTGTTCTCACATAATGACACTACTGTCACGGTGGACAGCACGGTTAATCTGTATAACACGATAACTGACGTGGACGATCCATGGGTGACTCTGCCGGGATCATTCACGCTGGAACAGAACTACCCCAACCCGTTTAATCCAACCACGACAATCGCTTTCAATCTGGCGGTTGGCTCAACGACCCATCTGGACATCATTGATATGCTCGGTCGGACTGTGGATAGCCGTAATTTAGGCTGGATCTCAGCCGGTTCGGGACAGATTGAGTACGATGCGTCCGGCTTGGCCAGTGGCGTATATTTGTACCGCCTCTCCACCGATACCGGCGCGCAGAGCCGAAAAATGATGCTATTAAAGTAACAACCCGGGACTCATCGACCGGATCTGGACCCCGTGGCGCTTGCTCGGGGTCCTTTTTTTATTGTTTTGTGGGGATGGCGAGGCGATATATTGATTGACAGTCATGGAAAAATATCGCCCAATGATTCGATCCCAGAAATCCACAACCGACCCGTTCGGGAGGATATAGCGAAGTCATGTCTCTGCAACTAAAGGTCTTTGGAAAAACTGATGTCGGTCTGGTTCGTCCGGGAAACGAAGACTATCTTCACCTGGACCCTGATAATCATATTTACGCGGTATGTGACGGTATGGGCGGGCACCAGGCTGGCGAAGTTGCTTCCATGACCGCATCACAGACAATTCGAACCGCTTTCACCGAATTCGGAGGACAGCACCTGGGTTCACCAGCTCTGAATATTGGACGCACGTTGCCGCCGATGGGTGAACGATTACTAAAGTCGATTCGTATGGCCAACCGAGCTATACATAATCGAGCATCAGAGAATCCTGAACTTTCCGGTATGGGTACTACGGTTGTCGCGGTCGCTTTTGAGGCCGACATCATGTCGGTTTGCCATGTAGGCGACAGCCGTGCATACCGTCTCAGAGAGCGCGATCTGGAACCACTGACCCGTGACCACTCCTGGATTGCCGAGGTTCAGGAAAATCAGGGTTTATCGACCGAAGAGGCTAGTTCGTTTGTCGGCAAAAATGTTATCACGCGCGCCTTGGGCGTACGCAACAATGTCGAGGTTGACTACCGCATCGTGAAAGTACGAACAGGGGACAAATTCATTCTCTGTTCCGATGGCCTCTGTGGTTTTGCTGATGATGATGAGATATTTGATGTCGCCATTAAGTACTCTGACGACCCGAACAAGCTGACTGACGCTCTGGTTCAGATGGCCAATGACCGGGGTGGCTCGGACAATGTGACGGTTATTACTATTGAAGTAATTGAAGTGGACGAATCGCCATTACCGGAAATGGAGGTTCTCACCCTGAAAGCCGAGAATGATAACACTCTGGCGGCTGAAGACACATGGCTGACCAAAATGGCTGAGTTGCAGACTCAGGCAGAGGCCGATGAAAAGAAAAGCGGAACCGGAACCAACAAGTTGATTCTGCTGACGATCTTTCTGGTTTTTGTGATCGTAGCGGTACTCATAATCTGGTATCTCCCGGATCTGTAGTCGGCACCCATCTGAGCCTTTCGTTTGGGTTGGACAACAGCGACTACCTGGGATCAATCAAAACAGTTGACAATAGGAGTACTAATACCGAAATTCCGTCTGCGAAAAACTGAGATTGCTTATGCGCCCATAGCTCAATTGGATAGAGCGTCTGGCTACGGACCAGAAGGTTGCGGGTTCGACTCCTGCTGGGCGTATTTTTTTATTGGAATAGTCGGAACCGCAGGGGTTCCGACCTGCAAGTCACCCTGAGCCTGTCGAAGGGCGGTTCCAACATTGTCAATTGTTTGGCGTGCCGTCAGGCCTCAAGTGGGCCTGACCTACAAGTCATATTCTTGTGCTCGGCAGATGTCCACATAATCAAAAACAATCGTTGAGTTCCGGACCGGAGATGAACAGGTGATCGATCAAGACGGAGATGTCACTAATGGTTATGTCATTGGGAGTCGGGTAGCGACCGCCGGACTGGTTGATATCGGCTTCCTGATAACAGTCAAGCGGATTACCCTCGATAAAGAGGTGATCAACCAGGGTCGAGACATCGCCGATAGTCGGCACATCGCCGCCTAATCCGTTGACATCACCTACCGTCCCAATGCAACAACTGGCATCGACTCCGTCACAGTCCTGATCAATACCATCATCGAGGATCTCATCGGCGCCGGGGTAAACACTTGAATTGGTATCGTCGCAATCAAGATTATTCTCCGAAGCCCCTGCCCCACAGACCGGACCCGGCTCAGCATGACCCGGATCGTCATCAGCACCGTAGGTGTCGCCATCGCTGTCAGCATAGCACGTGATCATGTTACATTCGGGGTAGCCGCTTAGATCGGACGGGACAAAATCGGTCGGGTAACCGGTACCGGCAGAAAGACCGACCAGTCCATTGAGAGGTTCGACCGTCCGATAGCACAAGACTATGTTGCCGTCGAAAAAGAGCTGAAGCTGAATGCTGATACTGCCAGTGACATTGTGTTCGGGGACATCTTCCCAGGAGACCACCAGTCGATCTACCCGTTGTTCATAGCTCACCTGGCCGCCCTGAGTTGGATCAAGATCGTCCCAGAAAGCCGCCACCCGCGGTGGCGCGGCGAGATGTTCCTCAACTGTTTCGCTCCAGTCAGTATCGCCTTCGCCAAAGGTCACAAAACCGTTGCTCCCGACGAAGACAGTTGAATACCCACTGCCATAAATGAAAACCTGATTGTCCCCGCCCGGAGTCACACCCACGAAGGCGTCATCGTTCAGGGTGAGAGTAGTCGCCGAGCCGGTTTCGATCCAAGCCGAGGTTTCATCATAGCGACAGACCTCGTAAGCATCGGCCGAGCCATCAGGTTGGAAAAGAATCGTTCGACCCTCCAGATCACAACCGGAAGAAAACAATTCGGTGAAGTAATCGGGAGCTTCACCAGTACTGAAAGCGTAGCAGGCGCCGCCATTGTCGTCCTGAGCCGCATTTTCAGCCAGGTCGGTCGCTTCAACCATGAATAAGTACGGTGTATTGGGGTCAAGATTGTTCACCGTGATTTCGTGACTGATAACCGAGGCTCCCACTTCCGACATCAGATAGCTTCCACAGGATGTACCTACCCACACTCTCCCCTGTGCCACTTCATCGGTAGTAAACGAGATAGTCGCAAATGTCGCTCCAGTACCCACAACAGAAACACCGGATATGACCGGCGGTTGGCAGTCGATATCAGCACTGGTCTGGATCGTCGCCGGCGAGCCACTGCCGTTGTCAGCGTCCTCATACTCAGCCACGATCTGGTCGCCATCCGATACCTGAAGACGTCCGTCATATTTTGCAACCGTGCCGGTCTCAGTAATGATGTCACCTTCAAATATACCGGTACCGAGCATCGTTTCGGTCAGCGAAACCAATTCGGAATCCGCGGCTGAGGTAAACAGGAGTACGTCATAAGAACCAAAGGGTTATAGGCCAACCCATCCAGAAACAGTTCGCCGGCTGATTTCACCAATTCGGGAATCAGTTGGGCGATTGTCTCGATCTTGCTGATTTCTTCAAACTCGAGGCCGGACCCCGGATTGCCGGTGTTCGGGACTACATTCGAGGCGGCGCAATCGGTGTACACAAAGTCGGGCGCACCCCGCACCAGGATACCCTCAATCTCCCAGGTATCAGTGTTGACCACCATCGAACCGGAGTTACCGCCGTAAGTATCGGTATTGGCCTGGAACCAAGGTGTTGTGCCGCGATTATCTTTGACCTCGGCCCCAGCGGCCACTTTCATCGGAAGAACATTGGGGTGTCCCACGACAACCAGCGGCGACCCGTCCGGAACTAAACCACTGCGTCGAATCGGGATCGGCGTATGCCCAACCACCGACCGATCAAGGCGTACCAGACAATGATCCAGGTCGCCGGCATAAACCCGGTCGATAACTTCCGAACAAAAATAGACATCGTCTTCTGAAACGGTTATGGCCGGAGCTGTCAGGGAATCGGTTTGCTGGAACCCGAAGACAAAGGCATAAGATCCACAGGTCGACATACAGTGACCCGCCGTTACCACCAGATCCTCGCCGACCAGAAACCCGGAGCAATGACCAATCTGGAGTTGACCGGCAAACCGCTCGCCCTCGCAAAGCGGCAGCCCGCCCTGAGAGTTCCACGGGTAGGTCAAGAGGTCATAAGTGCCGTTACCATTGTCGCTTATTTCCGACCCCGACACGATCACGAATGCGGCTTGGGCCAACTCCTGACAAGCCGATGGTTCCACCGAGATAGATACTGCCCGGTTCCTTGCCAAACGGTGGTCGATCAGTAGTGGGTTCTTCAGCCTGAACAGCCCCGGCGAAGACGCCTGTCAGGACAGTAACCAAAACGAGGATATTAAGCACGCGATTCGTCATAGTTTCATTGGTTCCTTTGATACAACCTAAATTCGGCTGGTTCTGTCAAATCAATATAGGCGGTGAGGCGAAGCAATAGTCGCAGTCTTCTAAATATAACCATAACAGCGATTTAGGCAAGGGGAAACTTCGTCCGCGAGAGTTTCCTCAATAGAAAACCGGCAACACCAAAATGATGTTGCCGGTAATCCAAAAGGGAAAATAATCAAATAACCGCTAAACAACTATTTCAGCAAAATCATCTTCCTGGTTTCAACAAAATTGCCGGCCTGAAGTTTATAAAAATATACTCCACTGGAATACAAACTTCCATCCCATTCAACAGAATGAATACCGGCTTCGAAATAACCACTGGCCAATGTTGCCACTTTCTGTCCCGCAGTGTTATAAACAGTAACCTGCACTGGGCCAGAAGTTGGTAAGCTGAAGTTGATAACCGTAACAGGATTAAACGGGTTGGGGTAGTTCTGAGTCAATCCGAACTCGGTCGGAAGCGGGTTGATCAAAGCTTCTTGACCAACACTACTGCCATACAGCCAACCCGATTCGCAGGCGGCGGTAACATTGTTGGCACCGGCGTCATAAGTGTAAGTCGCATGAGTAACATTGGTCACTTCAAAGCACCACTCGCCGACAGGTTTCTTCATCCCGGCAGTTTCAAAGTAAACCGTGCCGTCGGCCCCGGTGGCACCGCTGTAACTTCCACCGGTCGGACCGGTGGCGGTAACGTAGACGGTTGCCCCGGAGATGGCCAGATTGTTGGCATCGTAAATTGTCACCGTACAAGTGCCAAAGTAATTGGGACCCGATTTGGCACGACCCACGACCATGTTATCAACGTGCATATCAAACGACACGTCGGCGACGGTGATATAGTCAACCTTAGTTTCGCTGTCAGAACCGCTGGCGTTGGTCACGGTCAGGCTGACCGTGTAGGTACCGTTGGCGGCATAGCTATGTGACGGATTAGCCGCGGTCGATGTGCCGCCATCCCCAAACGTCCAGGCCCAACTTGTTGGGTCACCGGTCGAAAGATCAGTGAAGTTCACCAACAGCGGTGCCGAACCGGAAGTCGGCGAACCGACGAAATCGGCCACCGGCGGTCCGGGCGTGGTCTCGTAGGCGAAATACATCTCGTCAATACTGACATCGTCGAGAATTACTTTATCCCACGACCGGTTGGCATCAATCACACGGACATACACCGTTCCGGACAGATTCGGCAGTGCAACCGAGTAGACCTGTTCGGTTGCCGAAGCAACCGTCACCAGCGAGTTATAGGTAACATCATCGGTTGAGTAGGCAAAAACGAAATTGTCACCTTCGGCATTGTCACTGCGGAAGGCTTCAACAAAGAACTCGTAATTACTGCCACCCCCAGCTACGTTAAAGGTCCACTTGTGCTCGGCGTTGCTGGTTTCCTTACGAGGATGAGAAGTTGATAACGCCTCGGTGATAACCTCGTAGGCATTGTCGGAAACATACATATCGGTGTACGAACCAGTGTAAGTCCCAAGCACCGAGATATCCGACTGCGCGTACGCCTTGGCGCCCTGTGGTTCTGTCACCGTGATATAATCGATTTTAGTGACCGCGTCGGAGCCGCATGAGTTGGTTGCCGTGAGGGTAACCGTATAGGTTCCGGCCGCGCTGTAAGTGTACGATGGGTTCTGCGAGGTTGAAGTACCACCGTCACCGAAGTTCCAATCCCACGAGGTGGGAGAGTTAATGGAGGCATCGGTGAACGATACGTTTAGCGGATAGTCACCCGAAGTCGGTGAGCCGCTAAACTCAGCTACCGGAGGATCACACGGCGGCTCGGTCACAGTGATGTAATTTGTTTTCACATCCTGATCCGAACCGCATGAGTTGGTAGCCGTCAGCGTGACCGTGTAAGTACCCGCCGCCGTGTAGGTGTGACTCGGGTTGGTGGCGGTTGAATTGCCACCGTCGCCGAAATCCCAACTATAAGACGTAGCCCCGCTTGACGAATTCGTGAAGCTGACGTTAAGAGGGAAATCACCACTTGTCGGCGAACCAGTGAATCCGGCCGTCGGTGCCGTGCACGTCACGGTGATATAATCCGTCCTGGTAAGCACGTCATTGCCGCAGGAGTTAGTTGCAGTCAACACAACTGTGTAAGTACCCGCCGAATTATACGTGTAGCTGGGATTTGTTGCCGTGGATGTACCGCCATCACCAAAGGTCCAGGAGTACGAAGTCGCACCACTGGAAGCATTAGTGAAGTTGACCAACATTGGTACTTCACCCGAAGTCGGCGAGCCGGTGAAGCTGGCCGTCGGTGGCACGCACGGATCAACCGTGATATAATTGTTTTTGGTTTCGCCGTCACTGCCTCCCGGACCGGTAACGATCAGGGTAACATTATAGGTTCCAGCCGATGTGTACTCGTACGACGGGTTCTGCGAGACCGAGGTACCACCGTCGCCGAAGGTCCAACTCCAGGAAGTGATGCTACCAGTTGATTGATCGGTGAAGTTGACCGTCAGCGGTTCGGTGCCGGATGTCGGCGAACCGACAAAGGCAACTACTGGAGGTGGTGGTGGACCGGTGTTCACGGCATCATGCAGGTTGATTCGCCCCGCACCCATCTTACCTATATAGGTTGAGGACAACTCGGCATCAATGTTCTCTGCCGAAGCATAGAGCTGGTCTTCCACCTGAGAAGCAGTCCAGGTCGGATTCTGGGACCAGATCATAGCACTGGTAGCAGCAGCCATCGGGCAGGCCATCGAAGTACCGTCCATGCCAGCCCAGTAGTCTACGTTGGGATCGGCATGATCGTGGTAGGTTGAATAAATACCAACGCCCGGAGCCGAGATGTCAACCCAGGTGCCGTAGGTAGTAAACGACGCGGCCGCATCGTTCTGATCGGTAGCCGCCACTGAAATAACATCTGAGCGGCTGGCAAGATACGATGCGACCTGATCGCCAGCATTACCGGCGGCGGTGAAGATTAAGCCGCCATTGGCAATGAAATAATCGGCCGCGGCCGCGATACCACCGGAGTTCGACGAACCCCAGCTACAGGATGCAATCCTGGCACCGTTATCGGCGGCGTAGTAGAAGGCCTCGGCAGCCGCATCCATGTATACTACGCCAACTTCCTGTGAGCCATAGCGGTACGAGAAGCCAATACGACAGGCCATCACTTTGACGCCATTGCCGTATTCCTCTTCGGAGCCGTTGCCCCAACCGCCGCCCACACCGGCCATGCCGTAACCGTTGTTGGTCAACATACCGACGATACCGGAGCAATGGGTACCGTGACCGTTGAAGTCACGCGGGTCGTTGTCCTGGGTGTCGCAATCTTCGCCGTCCCAACATCCGCTGGTCGTCTCGATGAAGTCATAACCGATCCAGTCATCGGTGTAACCGTTGCCGTCGTCATCAACACCAGCCGAGCCATTCAGCTCAGCGTTGTTGATCCACATGTTGCCACGTGCTGCTGCTTCGTTAGTCGGGGAAGCATTGGCACCGCCAAGATCACGGTGATAGTATCTGACACCGGAGTCGAGAATAGCTAGGATGATGGATGAATTACCGGTTTGGATATCCCACGCCTCAGGAGAATCCAAGTCATCATCGTTGGTCTGGTTATGATACCACTGGTAGGGATCGTAGAAGCCGTCGTTCGGAGTTGCATACAGAGTATGAATGCCAACTTTCTCTACGCGCTCAACGTTGGGCAGGGCCGCATATTCGGCCATCGCCGCGTCCTGTTCGTCCTCTCCCAGGTATACTTTATAGTAGAGAGATAGTTCGGAAGCTCCATTCCGGTCAGAACCGGGGAATTGAGGGTGCAACCGATCAACCCCGTACTTCTGAGCCAGTTCGTCGAAACCGGGCATGGTCGACAGGGCCAGCGGAGTACGAGCATCCCGACTATGGTCTACGACAACATCGTTTTTCAGAACGACAATAAACCGGTCGGGGGCATAGCCGATGAAGCTCGGCGTATTAAGGTTCTTGGCCGGGTCGACGTTGGCCAGACCTTCAGCGGACACTATACCTGGCAGGAGAAAGCCAAGTACCAGAACTGCAGTTAGAAACCTACGCATAGGTCCTCCTATGGATTGGGGGTTGTGAGATGGAAGTATAGACACACGTCAACTTATGATCCCTGTCCGATCACCCCCATTTACGGAGAAAGCAAAAGCTATCAGACTATGATGGAGTACTAATAGGTTATTGAAAAAACCCGCGCAATGATATCATCGCGAGTGGAGTCAGCCTTTGGCTTATGCAACACGGCGATCTAAACGTACCGCACACAAACGACTCTGAGATTGCCACGTCGTTCAGGCCTGAAAGCCTTCACTCCTCGCAATGACTTTTTCAACAGCCTGTTAAACTGACAAGCCAATGCAAGTAACATTGGCTAAGATACGCATAATTGAGAGGACAGACAACCATTTTTTGGGGGGCAACACGCGAGCACGGAAGGAATAAGTGTGTCCTTAGTTGAGCATAACCGCTTCCACCAAATTCAGACCGTGTTTAGTCACTCGGTAGCCGGGGAATGACTGCCCCCCGATCCGCTCGCCCGACTGATCAATAAACTCAACCGTAAGATCGTATGATCCCGGTGTCAGTACAAAGTCACCCACGAAGATACGTCCCGGTAACAATCGCGCACAACGCAGGTCCGCGTTTTCAATAACATCCATGACAGCATCAATAGCCGCTTTCTTGAGCCATCCAGCCAGACCACCGGTATCGGATTTCTGTTTCTTCTTGTGGGCAATCAAACCCTTGGTGACCGCCCGAGCAACGGAGCGAAGATAGATCAATGATTTCTTGGCCTTGAAAGTCTCACGGGCAACAGTACCAACATCCTCAAGCAATTGCAGAGAACCCAAGTATTCACCCGAGGCGTACACTTCAATGCGGCTAATTGACGATAGACGGTCTATCAGTTCCGGGATGGAGAACTTGAAATAGTAGTCTTCTTCGACCTCAACAGACAGATGACCGTACTCCGCTTGTTCCATATCCGGGTCATCGTACAATATTTGAACCAGATCAAGATCCTTGTCGGTTCGCACCCGCAGATTGAGAGCTTCTTTGACAGGAGAAAGGCCAACCAAGGCTACCACCGACAACACCCCACCGTCGCCGCTCTCATAGATCACTTCGGGCTGTTCAAAATCATAGATGAACGGTTGTGATGAAAAAGCATGCTGAAGCAGTTCCTGATCGAGGTCGGCATCGGAGTACTTGCCAGTTGCCGCATACATGTGCATCGACAGATAGCGGGCAAAAGCGGAATTGTGGAAACGAACAGGTTTGGCTGTGTAGTCGAGTTTGACGGCATCGGCGTCTTCAGCGGCACCCCGCCGAAAAGCGAGCGCGGCATCGGCATATTTCTTTTCGAGTTGTTCCAGCTTGTGATTAACCCGGCGGATTTCGACAAAAGCATCCTCGAAGTTGTCCGCCGCCAGGTAATTGAGAGCCGAGATCAAATTGGTGTAGAGGATTTCATGATCCTCACCAGCATAGTCTAAGGCGTTGTCGTTGAGTACAAGTGACAATGCCGCCTTGGAAATGCTCCTCGTGAATAATTCCTCGGCGGCTGTTTCGGCGGCGTGCAGACGGGCGTTGCTCGAATCATACTGACCGGCGTAGTGATAAGCCAGACCGGCATCAAGGTAGTACACCAGTCGGTCTTTCTTACCAAACTTGCCGGAACTCTTTGCGGCCTCAAGTCCGACAGCGGCGCTGTCATAGACACCGGCTCGCACCTGAGTAGTGATCGGCTCGTAGAAATCTTTCCGGGTGGCCATAGAGCCACAACCGGAAAGAATCGTCAGCGTTAGAATTGCCGCCAGGCTCAGCCGTAGCAGATGTCGCCCCGTAACAGACATCGCCTACCAGGAAGTACTGCCCTGAGAAATCCCTTTTTTGATCTTCTTCTGGCCGATCCAGACTTTCTCAATCGTTTCGATGTTGACCAGTTCCAGATCGGTCTGGTAAAATACTACCCGCTTGCCACCTTCTTGATCAATAATCGATTTGATAGCACCTTGCAGGATGAAATCGGCACCCAACTCGTTGCGCATCTTCTTCATTGTTTCGCGCGAGGCAAATTCCTGCTGTTCCTGGCGCTCCTGACGAATCTCGGCCCGCCAGTCCTTGGCGGCGATAAAACGCACCTGTGACGAGTTGATCAACTCGCGCTCGAAATCAGCTATGAACGTCTCGGTGCTGATATGTTCGTGGCTGAGATTGTCAATTGTACCAACGACCACAACCGGCTTGGCACCCTTAGCAACGGCGAACTCGGTCAACCAGGGACGAGAGAGACAGTCTCGGATCATCTCTTCGGCCACCAGCCGCGAATCGGTATCGTTCCACTTGCCGCTAAGATCGGTCTGACTTCCCGGATCAAGGCGGGTAATCTGTTTGCCACCACCACAGCCGACTAACAAAGCGGCTGATATCAGGACGATAAGCATACCTTTCATCACAGAACTCCTTCTACGAACAGTTACTTATAGTTACAATCTATCACATCGAAACGCCCGGACCAAACCTTGACAATTTGGATACCGGAACGTATTTCAGATACGTCAGTTACTTCATACTAATCGGCAGAAATCGTGTCAAGGTTTGAGGAAATATGCTGTGGCCGGCAGATGTCCTAGTCTGTCCCTCCGATGATTAGCTCAGTAGGGTAGGAGCCCCGCGCTTCTGCAACAATTCCCGGCAGAACCGCAAGGGGTTCTGCCCTTGACTTTCCTCTCCGTTCACCCACCTTTTCCGTCTCACCCGCGCAGGCGGGTGCCTATGTACACTCGCGTCCCACCAAATATATAATCGTGTTCTTGAGAGAAGAGTTTCAATCGAGGATTTTATCTATCGTGAGGACTGATGATTTCTGCAAAGATTTGTGGTCATAGATTCCCGTCTTCACGGGAATGACAGAGGGGGGCATGGATGGGAACCGAAATGATCGTTAGGGTGTCATATGCGGAGTTGTCGAACCGCCCGAAATGGTCTGGTTTCGATCTACGGGTCTCTCGCCAACAAAACCGAATACTTCCTACCCCAACCCCCGAATCACTTCCGCCTCCGTCTGGGCGCGGGCGTAATCTGATGGGCGACCTATATCCAACCAGTAGCCGTCAAACGGATAAGCATACACTTTCCGTTTTTGGCGTAGTAGTTTCAGAATCAATTGGTCGAAGCCGTACGGTTCGTTATCGGGGACAAACTCCAACACCGAACGATTAAAGACGTAAATACCCATTGAGACAGTATATGTGTAGTCTGGCTTTTCCTCAAACCCGACAATAGCATTGTCATCACCGGTCTCCAGTACCCCGTAATCAATCTTCTCCTTACCCTCGTAAGTGGCAACGGTCAGACCGGCCCGCCGGTGCAGGTGCGCATCGTAAAGAGCGGCGATATCAACATCACTGATAATATCACCGTTGGCGACAATGAAATTCTCAGGAAGATTATCGATCAGCTTGAGCGGCCCGGCAGTCGAGAGCTGTTTTGGTTCGTGCGAATACTCGATCTCCAGCCCGAACCGGACGCCATTTCCAAAACAGGCCTCAATCTGGTCGGCCATGTGGTTGACCGCCATGACAACTCGCTTCACCCCACCCTGTTTGAGCCGACACAAAAGATACTCCACTACCGGTTTACCGCCAACTTCAACCAGCGGTTTGGGGATCTCAGCCGTATGCGGCATCAATCGACTGCCAATGCCTCCAGCGAGAACAACTGCGGTCAGGTCGGTATGGTTGGTTTCTGTCATAGTTTCTGATCCTGTTCCCCATAGTAAGCAGTAACTCAGGTTGTGGCAAATGAATAAGCTCAAGCACCTGATGTTTGGATGGCGGACAATAGCCCCACAGCTAATCACATGCAAGACAACACATTACTAATGCACAGCAAATAATATGCTGAAAACGAAAAGTTTTTTGTGGCATAAAGAAGATTCGAGCGTATATTGAAATATATGGCGATTATTGAATCAAAGGGACTCCACAAGTTCTACCGGAAAAGAGCCGTCGTCAACGATGTCTCAATTCAGGTTTCAACCGGAGAAGTGGTCGGCCTGCTTGGTCCCAATGGTGCCGGTAAAACCACCACTTTCTATATGATTATCGGCTTTATCCGGCCGGACAAGGGTAAGGTCTTTTATGGCGACCGAAATATCTCATCGTGGCCAATGTACCGCCGATCCAAGAAAGGTATCGGGTATCTGGCACAAGAGGCATCGGTTTTTCGGAAGTTATCGGTGGAAGACAATATTATGGCAGTACTGCAATTTCGAAAATTAGGCCGAAAAGAACGCCACCGCCGATTGGAGCAGTTGCTGGAAGAACTTGATATCCAACATCTAAGAAAAAACAAAGCCTATACCCTCTCGGGCGGTGAGCGGCGTCGGGTTGAAATAACACGGGCATTAGTTAATGAACCGCAGTTCATCCTGCTGGATGAACCGTTTGCCGGAATCGATCCGATCGCGGTTGAAGATATCCAGAGAATCATCAACCGACTGGTTGAGCGAGGCTTAGGTGTTCTGATCACCGATCATAATGTACGCGAAACGTTGTCAATTTGTAATCGGGCATATATCATGTGCGATGGCAAAATACTAAAAGCCGGAACGTCGGATTATCTGGCCAACGATCCGGAAGCGAAAAAAATATACTTAGGAGAGAAATTCACCCTGAATTAGAGATCCGATGGAGCGTATTGTTTAATATATGAACTACCTTACTGCTCTTGGTCAATCTGTTGTTTTCGAGTCCGATAATCTTAACAAAGGACATGCTAACAACTACAGATAGACAGGTAAGATTATGAAACTTGGTCTCCAAATAAAACTGAGCCAGAAGATGACGCTGGCCCCCCAGTTGATACAGTCACTGAAAATGGTTCAGGCGCCGGTACTCAAGTTAGAGCAGATGCTTCGACTCGAGCTGGCCACCAACCCGATGCTGGAAGAGATCGAGGAGCTTGAGCTGGAAACCACCGACAACGACGAAGACGAACTTGACATGGCCGAGGAGAAAGACTCGGACAAGGACGAAATCGATTGGGATGAATTTCTGTTTGACGATGATGAAGGTTACAAAGTTCGGGAACAGCACGAACATGATGAAACTCGTTTCGAGGGCAGTGCCACCCGGACCGAATCGCTGTACGACTACCTGCTGGAACAGCTCAATTTCCTGAAGCTGACTGATGAGCAGCACCTCATTGGCGAATATATCGTCGGCAACATCGACACCCACGGTTATTTGACTATCTCGGTGGCCGAAATGGCGGTGGAATTGGAGCTTGAAGAAGGTCCCATTGAAGAAATCCTGGCAATGATTCGGACTTTTGACCCATCCGGGGTTGGTTCGCGCGATCTACGTGAATCACTGTTGATTCAACTTGAAGAGCGCAAACTCAAAAACTCTCTGGCGTACCGGATTGCCGATGAACACATTCACGATCTGGAAAAGAAATCTACCCTGCAGATAGCGCGACTGATGGGAGTACCGTTCGAACGAGCCCAAAAAGCTTTGGAAGTTGTCAAGAGCCTCTCCCCCACTCCGGCTCATGGCCGGTTTGATACTGCGGCCATGCCGGTAGCACCAGACCTGCTGATAGAAAAGGTCGGATCCAATTACGAAGTTTTCCTCAATGACAAGAATGTCCCCCGATTGCGTATCAATTCCGGCTACAAACAATTGATGCGACGCGGGTCGAAAACCTCAAAAGACACTAAAGACTACGTCCGCTCCAAGCTCGAACAGGCCCGCTGGTTGCTCAACGCCCTGAACCAGCGTCGAGCTACAATGATCCGAGTTATGTCGGCGATAGTTGAGGAACAGAGCGAATTTTTCGAAAAAGGTAAGGCGTTCCTCAAACCGCTCATAATGGAAGATATCGCCCAAATCGTAGGCATGAATGTGGCGACTATCAGCCGGGTGGCGAGTGGTAAGTACGTGCAAACGCCTTTGGGTGTCTACGAAATCAAATACTTTTTCAATACCGGCATTTCTCGGGACGATGGCGAGGATATGTCAAAGCGTTCGGTTAAACAGAGAATTTCTGAAATAATTGACACCGAGGATCAAGTGAAACCGTTCTCTGATCAAGAGATATTCCGTCGCCTGAACGATGAAGGTATAAAATTAGCGCGGCGCACCGTGACCAAGTATCGCGAGGAACTTGGAATCAAAGCCGCCCGTTTCCGTAAAACCGTAGTAGTGTAGTAGTATAGTATAGAAATACAAGGCGGGTCAACATCGTCCGCCGGTGCCGAAAGATATGGAGCATCAATAAAACTCGGCGCTTCAAACCACGACCGCGAGGTCATAGGATGATTGGTTAGTGGATCACATAATTAACATAAACATGAATAATACAACAGGGGTGACATGAGAGATGCGCACATCTACCAACCACGGCAGGTGTTGTCTCCAGGTTACCCGCCTTTTACTCTGTAGAGGTAACGGAAA
Source organism: Candidatus Zixiibacteriota bacterium (assembly GCA_021163775.1). Classification (GTDB taxonomy): domain Bacteria; phylum Zixibacteria; class MSB-5A5; order GN15; family FEB-12; genus JAGGTI01. The sequence continues at coordinate 16,894 of JAGGTI010000112.1, read as the reverse complement.
GGAAATAAACCTATGAAGACAAAGGTTACCGCTCGTCATTTTGATCTTACCCCGGAAATGAAAGCTAAAGCCGAGGAGGAGATGGATGGCCTGACTCGCTTCTTTGATCGTATTGTATCGGCCGAGTTTGTACTGGACGCCGAACGCCATCGCCGTAGCGCGGAGCTTCTGGTCAAAGTACATGCTCAAACCCTGTCGGCCAAAGTCGAGACCGACGACATCATTACGGCGATTTCTTCCGCCACCGACAAAGTTACTTCGCAATTGAAAAAATACAAAGGCAAGCTCAAGGACAAAGATCCTTCCGAGATCAGTGATCTTGCCCAAGCCACTACGTTGCCCGACACTGACGACAGCGTAGAGTAACAGACTCTCTTGCGGTGGGGCTTGTTGAAAACCCCTATTCACAGTTGTGTCAGGTCCTTATACCGTTAAGACGGGATTGACCTGACACGTAAACGCATATCAGACAATAGCGACAGGTCTCACGTATTCGCCCAGACGAATTCGAAGGACCTGCCGCAACTACACAAGAGAACTTTTTCGATAAATTCAGCATAACCTGACCTTGGGTATTCCTCTACTTCAGCTAACAACAGACATTCATCAGATCTCTTTGAGGGCTTTCACCTGGCGTAGTTTGCGGAACAGTTGCACATACTCTCGAACCATCACCTCTTCCGCCTGTGAGAGACCTTCCATCATTGGGATCCCGATCCGCAATACCGCTCGAACAATATCGGCGGTGGTCCGGTCATATTTTTGCGCCAGTTCTTTCAGACTGGTTTTCAGTTCGTGGGAAACAAATACATTCAGGCAATGATCGCCTCTTACTTTCGACTGTTCTTGTTGTTTCTGTTGTTTTTGTGTTTCGCTCATGATTCTCCTCATCCTGATTGTTCAGCTCAATGATATTTCTCGTGTCCGATCAAAGTCTGCGGGGTGACGATACCGATATTATATTTCTCCCGAATCTGCCTCATCACCGGCCGCCAGGTACTGGTGGGATCGCGTGACTCAATCAGTCGATCAATCTCATTACGGTCCGGCGAGGCGCATATCGGGCAATCATAATTTGTCGCAGGGGTCAGGCTATAAAGCTCCTTAACCAGGGGTGTCAACTCTTTCTGCAGTTTTTTCAATGCCCGTTGATGTAGTGCCTCCAATCGGTGCGGTGTCCGACCGGACAACTCGGAAATCTCACGATAGCTTCGCCCCATAAAGTAGTACCGCTCAACAAACTCCCGTTCGTCGTCGGTCAACCGTTCCAACGCCTCGGCAACTGCCCGACAAATTTTCTCCCGCCGTTCAATCTCAATTGGATCCTTGGCTACAAACGGATCAGGATCCGGTCGTTGGCCGGGATCTCGGCCCAGGTCGGCTATCCAATTCTGGTAGACAATTCGATTTGATGACATCGTTCTAACTCCTCTTGCCAATCGACAATTCGTGCTGTACAGCCTGAGATTAGCCAATAGCGTCGATTCTGGCTACCACCTCCGAATCACATGATTCCGAGCGATTTCACCTACCCGGTATCATGTGATTCACAACAGACATGCTGAGCCCAAAACGTCATAGGTGAGCCTGTCGAAATATGACGTAAGGCCGTAGGTCAGGTTGCTTGCAACCTGACATGGTGTCAGAACCTGTAGGTTGAGCCTACTTTAGGCCCGACGCTTCATGTGTCAGGTCCCGAGTCGGCCTGACCTACGACTGCCCGCCCGACACTCGGCAGTCCAAGCCGTCAGGCAAGATCGTCTGACGGCACCAAATTGACCTCTGCAAATTGCGCCGGGACAAAAAGACCTAAACTTCTGCACGGATTTTGCATATACTCAGTATGTATTTGAGGTTGTAACGGATTACACCCAAAATGAGGTTAAAATTGTATGACAGATTGCAAGAAAGATGACAACCGTGGCAGTATAGTGAGCGGGATTATTATCCTCGGCGTTGGGCTATATTTTCTGGCCTGGAATATGGACATAATCCCAGACCCGGGTGAAAGCTGGCCTATTTTTCTGATTATTGTGGGCATCGCCCTGGTGATCGGGAATCTCATAAAGAAAAAGCCCGACGACGACCCAAACCAGCAACAGCTATAGCCACGTAAGGAGCCAACTCTGGAAAATCAGGAATTCCAACGGACGACAGTCTACACTCCCGGCGGCATGAGCGGTAACCCAACCGACCTGACGCTGTTTAAGTTGCAGACCGGCAACGCCAATTTCCAGCTCTCCGGCTGGACGTTTGTATCGTTGTTTATCCTTTTAATTCTTTACCCCATCATTTCTTTGCTCGGGATCGAAGAAGACCCTGGTGCTATTTTGAGAAGTCTCAACCAGGGGGCGCTGATTTTCATGCTGGTGGCCACGATACTATTCCAGTGGACCATTTTCCTTTTCAATTATGTCACTGTCTATTTTGAGAAGACCGGACTGGCCGGACTGGGACTGGGACGAATCCGCCTGCTTGATTTTGCCTGGGCCGGAGCTTTCTTTCTCGCCGCCTGGACAATTCTGACCGGACTTGCCTGGCTACTAGCACAGGTTGGCTTACCGATGCCGGGTGAAATCGGTCTGCTGATACCGACCACCCCGTTCGGCAAAGTGATTTGGGTATTGGTATCGTTCACCGCCGGATTCTGCGAAGAGGTCGCCTACCGTGGTTACTTGATGACCCGCCTGCGTTTGCTTGGCAAATTCAAATCATGGGTAATACCAATTATTGTCTCGGCGGTTATGTTTGGGGTTGGGCACGCCTACCAGGGTGTCCCCGGCCTGATCGTGATCACAGCCTACGGCGTGCTGTTTTCGCTCCTATATATCCGCACCGGACGACTCTGGCCCTGTATTATCGCACACTTTTTCCAGGACTTCGGCGCCCTCTTTATGCCACAGTAGTCACCGAATTGACGCGCTAACTACAGTCACCACAATACCTTAAAGTTACAGTGTGGACCTACGTAGCCTTTATTTGCGGTCGAATTCTAAACCAGAGACCAGAAAATCGTGCGCAAAAGGCTATTTTTCTGTTGCATTTTCGCCGATTCTTTACTTATTGGGAGTAGCTGTAAGATTAAGGGACGTTGGTACCGAGTTGGGTTCCCCTCCCCCCCCTAACTCTTGGTACCACCTGGCGGCGCTAAAAATTACGCTTTTGAAGATCGCGCCGCCAGGCTCCCCTTTTTTACGGCTCTTTTTTTGGTTTTTATTTCGCAGATTTTTGTGGACGGCAGACAAACCAGCAGATGTGGACATCTGCCGGACACAATATTGTCGGAACCGCAAGGGGTTTCGATCTACGTTACCTCGTGGCGCACGGGGGCGTACACCACGCACAAGTGGACATCTGCCGGACACAAAATATTGTCGGAACCACAAGGGGTTCCGACGTTACTACACAATCAGGCCGCGGTTCGAACGACCAATGAAATCGAGAATGACTTGAATTTCGGGAATGATTTCAACCTCGCTCTTTATCCGCTCCACCGCCTGGGTCGTGTTCAACTTCGAGAAGAACAACAGCTTATACGCTGTCTTGATTGTACGGATAGCTTCAAGTGCGAAACCGCGACGTTTTAGCCCTAATGCGTTCAGTCCGACTGTTCTGAGCGGGTACCCGGCAATCAAAGCGTACGGGCAAACATCCTGCTGAACTCGGAAACCACCACCGATCATCACGTGGGCACCGATCTTGACAAACTGATGCACCGGTAGTACACCGCCTAAGATAGCAAAATCATCGATTTCAATATGTCCCGCGAGATTGACCGAGTTGGCAAGGATCACATTGTTGCCAATCACGCAATCGTGTGCGATATGAGCGTAGGCCATGATCAGGCAGTTCTTTCCGACCGTTGTTTCGCCCCGTTCAGCAGTACCGCGATTGAGCGTAGCATACTCACGGATAGTCGTATTGTCGCCGACTACCAACAGCGAATCTTCACCGCCAAATTTCAAATCCTGCGGCACAGTGCCGACTACTGCACCATGCGCCACAGTCACGTTTGCACCGAGCCGAGCACTGGAAGCGATCAACGCCGATGACGCAATTTTCGTCCCTGAACCGATAATAACATTGTCTTCGATTATCGTATGCGGTCCAATCGTGACATCATCAGCCAGCTCGGCTTTTGGCGAGACAATCGCGGTAGTATGAATATTGCTCATCGGTCAACCACCATCGCTTTGAAATCGGCACTACAAACCAGTTTGTCCTCGACAAACGCCTTACCGGTCATCTTGCAAGTGGAATGCCTGAAGGCCTGCATTTCAAGTTCGAACCGGAGTTGGTCGCCGGGTGTGACTTTCTGCCGAAACTTGGCATTGTCTATCGAGACAAAAAACGGCAGTTTGGTTTCGGGATTTTCGACTGCATTGAGTAGCAATACTCCGCCCGCCTGGGCCATTGCCTCAACAATCAACACTCCCGGCATAACTGGATGCTCGGGGAAATGTCCCTGAAAGAAAGGTTCGTTGATGGTGACGTTTTTAATCCCCACCACACTTTTGCCTGGCACAAGATCGAGAATGCGATCCACTAACAGCATCGGGTATCGGTGGGGCAAAACTTTGAGGATTCCATCAATGTCAATCAATGCCCGATCACCTTTAGAATACTTGCTGGCGAATTTCTTTTTTTTGTATAGTTCGCGCATTTTTCTGGCCAACGCCACATTAGCGCGATGCCCTGAACGAGCCGCCAGCACATGACCTTTGAATGGCGCACCAATCAGGAGCAAATCACCCAACAGGTCAAGCGTTTTGTGCCGAGCCGGTTCGTTGGGAAAGCGTAACTTGATATCATTGATAATGCCGGTCTCGCCAACAAAAGCCTCATCCTTAAGGTTGAGCGCATTGCGAATCCGATCAACCTCGACCTGCCCCTTATCGGAATCGTAAAAAACAATAGCATTATTTAGTCCGCCACCCTTGATCAAACCTTCGCCTTTGAGCATTTCAATCTCAGACAGAAAACAGAAAGTTCTAGCTGGCGCGAATTCTTCCACAAATTCTTTTTCCAGATCGACCAGTGTCGTGTACTGGGTACCCAATGCTGGGTTCTTGTAGTCGATCATAAACGTGATGCGAAGATCATCCGATGGTGTCACGACCAGATCGACCCCGCGCTCCGGTTCGCTGAAAGTCATCGGCGTGTCAATCTCAAGATAGAATTTGTCGACATCCTGATTTTCAATCCCAGCTTCCAAAAGGCAATCAACATACGGTTTAGCTGAGCCATCGCCAATAGGTGGTTCATTGGAATCGAGCTCAACTATCATATTGTCGATTTGCAATCCGGCAAACGTCGCCAGCACATGCTCGACAGTGTATACTTTTGCTTCACCACGCTGTAATGTTGTACCACGCGATAGCTCGACAACGTGATCGATATCGGCCATCACCCAAGGCTGATCCTTGAGGTCAGTTCGGACAAATTTGATGCCGCTATCGGGTGGGGCCGGCTTGAAAGTTATAGTACAGGTGTTACCGGTATGAAGGCCAACTCCGGTAAATGTAATAGCGGCCTTGACGGTTCTCTGTTTTTTGAACATAAGCTTCGGTCTCGTAACAAGTTGGCCGGAGTATACTATGCACCATCGGTTGGTTCAAGCCTTTTTTGTGTATAGTGTAACATCCTCGTCCACAAACGAGGCTCCAGCAGGGCAGGCCCACTTGAGGCCTGCCTTTTTGTGTCACGCCCCGAGTAGGCGTGACCTACTACTACTTACGGAATGGCGGAACCACCAAGGGGTTCCGCCCTGCTATGATACTAGTCAAGCGAAATCTGTTCCGTGCCCGGCAGATGTCCACATCTGCCGGATGTCGGGTTTCTCCGCTCGCTAACCCTTCGACAAGCTCAAGGTGACTTGAGCATCGGAACACCAACCTACAAGAACTAGCGTAACTGCTCCGTATCACATCACGACCCCAACCGCGAGAGAAAACCATCCGCATCTGAGAGACGGTTTTGAGCTTCATCCGCGTCGCACTTCAACCAGTGCATAGCAATCGCCAGCTTCACCGAACCATCCGACCGATTCAACAGTTCTTCGGCCACATCTAAATCAATCTCTAACAATTCCATCAGGATCTGCCGCGACCGCGCCGCTAATTTGTCAGAACGTGACTGAAGATCAATCATCAGGTTGCCGTAAGTTTTACCCAACAAAACCATCGCAGTAGTCGAGATCATATTAAGCGTCATCTTCTGCACCGTACCCGATTTCATCCGGGTTGATCCGGTGATAGCTTCCGGCCCAACCGGCAGTTCAATCATAATATCCGGCATAGTATCGAGCTTGACGTTCCGATTACAGGCGATCAACGCGGTCTTACATCCGATTGACCTGGCATACTCCAGCCCGGCCAGCGTGTACGGAGTTCGGCTGGACGCCGCTAATCCGATCAGGAAATCGGCGTTCTTAAGATCACGCTCTTTCAGGTCACTTACTGCCGCGGCACAGTCATCTTCGACCCCCTCCATCGACAACACCAATGTCGCATAACCACCTGAGATCAGACCAATAATCTGATCAGGGTCGGTTCCGAACGTCGGCGGACATTCGGCGGCATCAAGCACACCGAGTCGCCCTGAAGTCCCCGCACCGATATAGAAAACTCGTCCACCTCGGCGTAGTGTCTCGGCGTAGATTTCGGCGGCACGTGATATCGGTTCGAGCGCCAATTCAACCACATCGGCAACAATCTTGTCTTCGGCATTGATCTTCTTTGCAATCTCTATTGGGGAAAGACGATCGATATCAACCGTATTCGGATTGACTTGCTCGGTGTCTATATGTTTTAGCAGTCGGATAAGTTCTTCCATGTCAGTCATAGAACAAACTTATCCTATCGGTCTTATACTGGCAACTAAAATGGAATTGAGCACAGATTGTCGAAACCGCCCGCCCTTCGACAAGCTCAGGATGGACTGGTTTCGACCTACGATCTATTCGTTCCGCACTCAGTTGTATCTGGTCAAACAAAAGCGGCAGGTCTCACGTATTCGCCCAAACGAATTCGAAGGACCAGCCGCAACTACACATAAGGATTTTTTTCAACAGATATTAACGACCCGAAGTCACATGCACCGAATCGTGCAGAGTAACTGCCATAGTCCCAAACCGACCGGTAAAACGGTTCTGGTCGATATTGAGCGGAAACTCAGCCGGCAACAAGGTCGGTAGCCACTGACTTGCCTGGGCACTGTCGGGTGAACCGCTAAACGCATATACATAGACGTAGTACATACCGGTATCCAGTACGGACGAAGCCGGATCGACAAAGACATCCGCTGGAATCGTCCCTGCCGTCTGACCGGTGGTCACCAGAGCGCTGTAACCAACTCCGGTATAAGTTTCACCCGCCTTGACGGTCGCGATTATATACCCCTCGGCATTGGCGGCGGCTGTCCACCAAAACGAAACCTGGCCACCACCGGGCAGGAGCCGGTTCGATGGCTCGAAATTATCCGTAATCGAAAAAGTGTCTACGACATTGATTAGAATGCTGTCGGCGAATCGGGTACTATCGGTAGCAACGAAATATACGGTATCGCCAGCCAGGTTAGTAGCCGGATGTAAGATGGCTTGATAGGCCGAATCGATCAAATGGCCTTCAAGATACGGTAGATCCGTATCGCCCAATCGGGCTGTCCCGTCTATCACAAAAGAGTCATCGCGCCATAAGCGAGCGGAGGCGTGGGCATCATCGTGGTCCATCACCTGAACCAGAACACCAGCGGCGAAATAGTCAGCCGGGCTGATATCAAGGGGCGATCGGTTACAACCAAAATTGGCGGCTACCATAAATGCAACCAACGCCAGTAAGGCAACCTGTACTCGATAGTTACGGTTCATCGTCATACTCCTGTGTATCGACAATAACGGTGGTCTATCTTAGAGTCAATCAAATATTTGGGCGGTAGGGATATCAAAACCACAGGTGTTTGACAAAGAACTCACAGTTGTATCTGACAGAAGGACTTATTTTGTGCTGTCAGGCGACTTCTACCTGACAGTTCTTGTCTGTTAACCGAGGGTCACCCGACACCACGCAATTTGCAGAAATGGTGAATAAGCGGATAAACTCTCCGGTACACCGATCCTGCCCTCCCGAGCAATCAAATTTCCACCTAGAACTTGGCCCACCTTGGTACGCGGGGAAAAGTCAATACATCGCGGATATTAGTCATACCGGTGACATACATCACCGCCCGTTCAAAACCGAGACCAAACCCAGAATGAGGCACCGAGCCATACTTACGGATATCAAGATACCAGTAGTAGTTGTCCATGTCGGTCATCCCCTTCTTCTTGATCCGCGCGTTGAGCACATCGAGCCGCTCCTCACGCTGGGAGCCACCGATAATTTCACCCACTCCCGGTACCAGGACATCCATCGCCGCGACCGTCTTGCCATCGTCGTTTGTCCGCATATAGAACGGTTTGAACGATTCGGGATAGTCAGTCACAATCACCGGCTTCTTGAATTTCTTCTCAGTCAGATAGCGTTCGTGCTCGGTGGCCAAGTCTTCACCCCATTTGGTCGGGTACTCGAACTTCTGGCCGGATTTGTTCAGGATGTCAATTGCCTCGGTGTAGGTGATCCGCTTAAATTTCGATTCGACCACCGACTCGAGCATCTTGCAGAGATCATAATCCTTGGCGATCCACTTGTTGAAAAATGCCATATCATCGGCACACTCCTCAAGCGCAAACCGGAACAGATATTTGAGGAACTCCTCGGCCAGATCCATGTTGTCCGACAACTCAGCCCAAGCCATCTCCGGTTCGATCATCCAAAACTCAGAGGCGTGGCGCGAAGTGTTGGAGTTTTCAGCCCGAAAAGTAGGGCCAAAAGTGTAGATATCACCCAGTGCGGTCGCCAGTAGTTCGCCTTCGAGTTGACCTGAAACTGCAAGAAAAGCCTCTGACGCAAAAAAATCTGCGTTCCAGTCGATTTTACCGTCCTCAAGCCGAGGCAGATTGTCCAGATCGAGGGAGGTGACTCGGAACAGGTCACCCGCGCCTTCGCAATCAGAGGTTGAAATCAGCGGTGTATGGATATAATAAAAACCGTGTTCCTGGAAAAACCGATGCACTGCGTAGGCCAGCTTTGACTTGGTACGATAGACCGCACCAAAAGTGTTGGTCCGTGGTCGAAGGTGAGCCACTTCGCGCATAAATTCAAGCGTATGTCGTTTTGGCTGAAGCGGGTAGGTGGCATCGGCCTCGCCGATCATCTCAAGGCTGTCAACGGCGAGTTCGTATTTCTGGCCTTTGCCCTGCGATGGCACCAGTTTGCCTTTAACGCGCACCGAGGCACCAGCAAGCAACCCCTGAAGAACCGGCCAGTTTTCCGGATCACCAACCACGGCCTGGATACTCCCCATACAGGAGCCGTCGTTGATCTGAACAAAAGCGACCGACTTGGACACTCGAACGGTTCGAACCCACCCCAATATAGTGATATCAGCATTAGCCTCAACCGCATCATCGACCAATATCCTCGAGAGTCTGGTGCGTACTTTGTAATCCATCGTTATTTTCCTTCAACTTAGATCGGCATCAAGATTTTGAAAATACGGTGTCGAGACAGTTGGCGCAACAGCCCATCCGATATCGATTCTGACCACCAACTTGCCTAAATATTAATTTCTTCTAAATTTCTGGTTTCCCTGGAACCATTATAACATTTGGGCGTACTAATAAGCACAATCGGCTCTTATTTCCTTTCGAGCCCCTATTATCCCGGCCTTCGGGCCAACCTTGATCTAATGAAAAGGCCGCCCACCGACAATATGGTGAGCGGCATTTTTAATGAGCATCTCATTCACTCCGGCGTTCTAGTTCTCCTGACAAGTCTCAACAATAGTTCGATACTGCGCAATCAAGTTCTCAGTAATACGTCGGTCAGACGATTCGGCGAAGATGCTAAAAGCGGCATTAAACCGGTCTGGGGCAATCAGCACCCAGCCATCGTCTTCCAGGATCCGCACGCCATCAATCAATTGCCGCCGCTTGTTCTCCGACTCAGTGATCAATCGTCGCATCACAGTGCCTTTGCGAGACCAGGGACATGGCACCGAAACCGTCTGTCGTATCAGATGCTCGTAACCAACACGAAGCTGTCCGACTCTGTCCCCGGTACTGGCCAGCATCTGTAACAGACGAACCAGACTGAACATAGCATCCGTCCCACTGTGGAAATGAGAGAACATAAAACCGCCGCGCGTCCCACCGACAAAATCGACTTCGCCTGAATTATGAATTTCCATCATTGCCTGATGGTCGTTGGGAACCCGGACTACTTCAGCCCCATATCGGTTGCAGATTTCTTCAACTCCCATCGTAGCGGCTACCGGCACCGCGATCTTCCTGGATGGGTGAGTACGCAGGTACAATTCAGTCATTAACATCAGCAATGACTGAGAATCAAGCGGTTTGCCGTTTTCATCTACTACGGTCAGCTTTTCACCGGCTGGGTTGATCCGGAATCCGAAATCAGCATTGAGTGAACTGACAATGGCAGAAAGCTGAACAATGGCTCGGGCACTCTCTTCGGAGGGAACCGATGATTTCTTCGGATTGGGGTGCGAATTCAACTCAGTGGTGGAGACACCTAAACGCGAAAATAGATCGGGATAGACTTGCGAGGTACACCCATGCGCATAGTCGACCACTATCTTAAAACCGGCATCCTTAATAATCTCGACATCGACCTCAGACATAAAATCAACCTGATAATCCCGGAGAACTCGCTGAGGATAATCGAGATGCCCTATATCATCAAGAGAGACGCGTTCGAAATCTTCACCAAAATAATTGCGTTCGACTTTCTTGAGCTGTCCTTTGGGCATATCCATCGCCGAACCGTGGAAAAAGATGATATCAATCTGGCGATAGTCCACCGGGTTATGGCGCATATATACACCAGCGGCATACTTGCCCCTTTTCAGTGCATACCGCACCACTGGCACAGGTAGCGTCTCGAGGTCCGAGACATTTACTCCGACGGCCAACATACCCGACATCACCCCCCGGCGCAGTAGCTGGGCAGTGTCGGATGCCTCACGGGCCGATACAACAGAAGTGTCCTTGCCAAGTGCGGCTCCAAAAGCAGTACCGATCTTGACAGCCATCTCGGGGGTAATTTCAACCAGTGCCAGACCAGAAATCTTGGATTCGGTGAACAGTTCGCGATTCCAACTGTCGCCCCATACCAGCGAAGACGACACAATCGCCCCATCGTCGACACTCTTCCCCGGCCAAATCTTGCAGTTGGCCTTGACAGTGGCGGCGTTGCCAATCATACATTCGTCTGAAATAATCGCGTTATCAAGAAGTTGAACATCATTTCCGATCTGCACCTTTGAGCAAATCAGAGATCGGGAAAGGTGAGCCTCACTACCAATCACCGTGTCATTCCAGATAATTGTATCCTTGAGAACACTGTTGGCGCCAATGCGACTGCGCCCACCAATAGCACAATTGTGCAATGAGCAACCCGGCTCGATCCAGACATCGTCATCTAATATTACTGTCCCGCTGAGTTTGACACCCTCACCGAGCCATACGCTCGCCCCCTGATAGAGAGCGCCTTCACCCACAGTCGTTTTCGGAATCTTGAGTTTGAGCGTTAAATTGCCCTCGAACAGGTCAGTATGGGCACGAAAATACTCGTCAATGTTGCCAACATCCTTCCAGTAGCCCGACATGATCTTGCCATAGAGTTTCATGTCGTTGTCCAGCATCAGAGGATAGAGGTTCTGGGAAAAATCAAAACTCTCCCCTCCCGGAATCATCCGCGTCGCCGCCGGTTCCAGAATGTAGATACCAGTGTTGATCGTATCGGAAAACGCTTCACCCCAAGTCGGCTTTTCCAGAAAACGCATGATCCGGCCATCCTCATCAGTGATGACAATCCCGTAGGCCACCGGGTTCTCAGCCCTGGTAAGCAGGATTGTAGCGTCGGCCTGCCTGGCTTGGTGCCATTTGATCGCCTCGGTCAGGTCAAAATCAGTAACCAAGTCTCCGGAGATTACTAATACCGGTTCCCGCACCTTACCTAAGGCAAAACGCACAGCACCGGCTGTTCCCAAATCCTCGTTTGGAATCTCGTAATTAAGATTCACTCCAAAAGCTGATCCATCCCCAAAATAGTCTTGAATATGCTCTGGATGAAAATACAGTAATGCGGTAATATCGGTCAGTCCGTGCTCGGCCAGTAGCTCAATCACGTGTTCCATCATCGGCAAGTTGCCGATCGGCGCCATCGGCTTGGGCGTGTTAATGGTCAAAGGCCGTAATCGGGTTCCAAAACCGCCCGCCATGACTATTGCTTTCACGGTCGCATCCTATGGTCAAAGGTTTTCCGGTGTAGTCCAGAGTCCTTGTTGTCGTAATCGGTCAATTACGTCTATAAAATTACCAAAATCATTATATAAAATCGCTTCATCCTGGCAATATTGCTTGAGATCCTTCTTGGCGAAAACAATATCCGCCGCTCGAGCGCCACATGCATCAGAATATCCATCACCAATAAAAACAATTGGGGCAATCGAATCAACCGTTTCACGGTACTCAGCGATCCTGGTTGCCTTGCAATTGCCGCATCCTTCGCAAGAGCGGGCCTGATACGGGAATTCGATCCGCAATCCGCCATTTTCCATGTGACCGATATTGGAATGCACCGTCAGGTGATCCAACCCTGATCGCGTCAACAGACGCTTGATATACAGGTCCATTCCTTCCGAAAGAATCGTCAGTGGTATGTTCCTCGTACCACAGGCGGCCACAAACGGCGCGAAGGTCTCATCCAGCTCAAACTGATCGATAAAACTGAAAATCTCGTCAGGAGTCGCGTGCACCATCTCAGCTTCCATTCGAAGACAATCACGCGTAGTCAACCGTCCCGCTTTCCAATCCGGCAACAGAGCATCGTTACGCCCGCCGGAAAAGTGCTTAAAGATATGGTACCCGACATCGCGCCGAGTCACGGTGCCATCAAAATCACAGAATATAGCCGGTGATACTTTGGGCATTATTGGCCAACCGCCTTTAGTATTTCACCCGCCAGCCGGATATCGGGGCGAAGCGGAACAATCGCTTTCTGATAGGCCGTATAACCGCCAACCTTACGTTCGTAAGCAATCTGGGTCAGACGGCGTTTGATGAAACTACTGTGCCGGTGAAATTGTTTGGCATCATCGGCACGGGACTGAGTCAACAACCGGCTCACTATCTGCCGAGCGGAATGACCTAAACCATCCAAAGTGATCTCAAACGCAACCAGCTCTGCCTGACTGGTGGTGCGAGACACAAACTGGAAACCGCTGTCGTACGCAAACTGCTCAAACCGATTGCTCCACTCATCACCCAACTCAAGTTGGGTGGTGGCGTCGATTATCTCATCCTGGAACTGGTTGGCAAACTGATTCAGGAGCAACGATCGTTCAAGTGCTCTTGGAAAAGGGCTTAATTCCGAAAAAGTAACATAGTGATCAGGCACCAGCCCATGACCAACATCAACCAACTCCGAATCAAACTCGTTCAAGTAGAGACCGTTCGCCAGATAGTAGCGCGAGATTGTCAACCGCACAGCACTGCCATCATGTAACCGATTGAATCCCTGCACCAATCCCTTACCAAACGTCGTGTCACCAACTAACGTGGCCCGCCCCAACTGATGAAGCGACCCGGCCACAATCTCCGATGACGATGCCGAGCCATTATCGACCAGCACCACCATCGGCAAACCACCGGTCAGATCGTCACCACTCGAATAATGCTCTTCGTTCTGCCAGCGCGAACGGCCATCGGTACCAACTATAAATTGGCCGTCATCAAGAAACAAGTTAGCTGTTTTGTACGCCTCCACAAATAAACCACCCGGGTTGCCCCTGAGATCGAGAATAACTCCAATCGGATCGTGGGCTGATTTTTCTAATAGCGAATCGAGCGCGTCTTCAAGATCAGCGGATGCCCCCGCATCGAAATCAAGCAAGCGGATATATATCGCCGAGTCAGGCGTGTACCCCGCAAATGGGATATGCTCAAAATTGATTTTCTTACGATTGACGGTTACCTCAAATGTATCCTGATCGACCGAACGGTACACGCCAAGATCAACTTCGGAATCAACCGGCCCACGCAGAATATTGGTCGCCTTGTAGACATCGAAACCATGCAGAATAACACTGTCAACCCGTATGATGACATCACCGTTGAGCAAACCGCCCGCCGCCGCCGGGCCATCCTCGCGGACCGACATGATCAGCAAACCGTCATCGTGCTGTGTCACCGAAACACCAATACCGGTGTAACTGCCGGACTGCTCCTCCCGCATCCGATTCCACCGCCGCGGTTCCATATAGCCGGAGTAACGATCAAGCCGTTCAAACATCTTGTCGAGCGCCGCTTGTTGCAAATGCGCCCAATCCACCTCAACGTGCGAAAGCTGATTGATCCGGTTGGCCACCCGCACCAGATTGAACGCATCGTCCAAACTGGGATCGGACAACACATACACTCCGCCCCCGCCCGCCAACAGGACAGTGAGAAACATAAATAACACAGCCAGCAGAAAGGGCTTTCGCTCAGAGATAGTCGGTTGGTTCATAGTTTCGCCACCCGGCGCTTGAGATAGCGGCGGACATCTTCGAATACGACTTCTACCGGCCGTGAGGCGTCGATCACCTTCACCCGACGTGACTCGCGCGCCGCGATCTCCAGAAAGCCTTTGCGCACTCGCCGATGAAACGCCATCGGCTGTGACTCAAGCCGATCTCGGCTTTGGCCCAATCTTGATGCCGCCACTCGCAGGGTAACATCGAACAGCAAGGTCAGATTCGGTCGACACTCACCTACGGCCAGACGATGAAGCTTGCGGATGACGCGAAGATCAAGCCCTCGACCATACCCCTGGTAAGCGGTGGTGGAATCATAGAACCGGTCACACAGGACAATATGCCCCGATGCCATCAAAGGCTCGATTTCGTGCCCAACTATTTCAGCCCGTGCCGCTTCATAGAGAAGCAATTCAGCTGTGTCAGAAATTGACGAGCATTTATCTAACAGAATCCGACGGATTTTCTCCGCCACCGGTGTCGAGCCGGGCTCACGAAGGCTGACAACTTTGAGACCAAGCGAAGTAAGATACTCCCTGCTGAGTTTAAGATGAGTCGACTTGCCACACCCATCAATGCCTTCAAAAGTAACCAGCAAACCTTTGGACTGTTTCCTATTGGACATACACTCACTCACAAACAAACAATAAAGAACCGACGGTTATCCTATCAAACCATCGGTTCATGTTAGTCAAATCATGTGGTCGAAGATATTACTTTTTTCTCTTTACCACTCGCTTTGTTTTAGTCGCCTTTTTGGGAGCGGCCTTCTTTGCGACCGTTTTCCTGGTTTTCTTAGTGGCTGGTTTCCGGGTAGTCGACTTTTTGGAAGCCGCTTTAACCGGACGACGCTTCTTAGCGGTCTGTTTCCAGCCGTACTTGGCAATGAATTCCTCGGTCATCCGACGAGCTTCATCGTCGGTGAACTGCACCGGCGGTGATTTCTTGAAATAAGACGACGGCTCAATCATTGCCCCTGACAGGTTGTTATCGAGTGCCAGTTTACAGCAACGGACGGCATCAATCACAACCCCGGCCGAGTTCGGACTGTCCCAGACTTCAAGCTTGCACTCAATATTGAGCGGCACATTGCCAAACGTCGTGCCTTCCATACGAATGTAAGCCCACTTGCGATCATCAAGCCACTCGACATAATCGGACGGACCAATATGAATCGCACCCGGTTTCAATTTGTAATCGAGTTGCGAAGTCACCGCGTTGGTCTTGGAAATTCTCTTGGACTCCAGGCGCGACCGCTCAAGCATGTTGAGAAAATCAGTGTTGCCGCCAACATTGAGCTGGCTGGTACGATCCAGAAGAACACCGCGCTCCATAAAGAGACGGGTCATTAACCGGTGGAAAATCGTAGCACCAACCTGCGACTTGATATCATCGCCGATAACCGGAAGACCTTTCTCTTTGAACCGTTTCTGCCAATACGCCTCGCTAGCGATAAAGACCGGGATACAGTTCACCAGGCCGCAACCAGCTTCAAGAATCTGCTCGACATACCACTTGGTTGCGGTCTCTGAGCCGACCGGAAGGTAATTGACCACAACATCAGTCTTGGTGTCTTTAAGAAGCTTGACGATGTTAACCGTATCGCCGGGTGCTTTCTCGATAATCTCACTAAGATAATGTCCCAGACCATCATGGGTCATACCACGCATAACCTTGACGCCCTTCTTGGGCACCTTGGAGAATTTGTAAGTGTTGTTCGGCCAGGTGAATACAGCCTCGGAGAGATCCTTGCCAACCTTGTTTTTGTCGATATCAATCGCGGCAGAGAATTCGATATCTTTGATATGATACCCGCCCAGGTTGACATGCATCAGGCCCGGAATCTTTTCGTCTTCTTTGGCCTTCTTGTAGAACTCAACACCCTGCACCAATGAGGAGGCGCAGTTGCCAACGCCGATAATGGCGACTCTTACTTTCTTACTCATGTGTGATTTCCTTCTATTTGAGTTTCCGTTAGTTGTCTCATTAAGGTTCCTCTTGTTGCGTTAAATATATCCAGCCAGCCATAACCGCGTCAATAACAGCTTGCATATAATTAAATATTATATATTATTGGTATATTAGTTATGACCGATTGGTCATTTTCTCGTAGGGCGGGTCCGTCTTCGAACCCGCCGAGATAGTTGAGTAGGTCAGGTTGCTTGCAACCTGACACTTGTAGCTGTCGAGACCGCCCGAAGCGGGCTGGTTTCGACCTACTATGCTAAAAATGGCAAGAGCACAAGGCTACTGCCCT
>JAGGTI010000024.1 GCA_021163775.1 Candidatus Zixiibacteriota bacterium | reverse complement strand
CTTATCAGCAGAGCTATGCTGATTGCAAGAAAAACGTTTAATCCACTAATTCAGCGTTGACTTGAAAGACGGTATCTACACTATATTATGAATGAATCAACGTCATTCGGTCGGCCAGTCCAACCCCTACCAAATACCTAACTGGTCTTTGGCCAGGTCGGAACACATCTCTTGAGGATTCCAGACCGGATCCCAAACGAGAGAGATCTCAACTTTTGATACCCCTTCAACATTCTCGGCCGCTTGATGCGCCATGCCAACTAACACTTGGCCGTAAGGACAGGCGGGGGTGGTCAGGGTCATCTTGATATTCACCTCGGTGTTGTCATTGATATCGATATCGTAGATCAGTCCGAGATCGACAATGCCGATTCGGATTTCCGGATCCTGGACAGGGCGCAGAGCTTCGGTGATCGTCGCCCGAAGGGCATCTTTGTCAACGACTGACATATTCAGTCTTTCTCTTCCGTAGAAATCGTATCGCTATTATCAGTTTGGCTTTTCTCGAGCTTGTCCAGTCCCTCAAGCAGAGTAACCCAGGCGAGCAGAGCGCACTTGACCCGCACCGGGAATTGGCGTACGCCGCGGAGCGATTCGATATCTTCCAGTTCTTCCGGCAGTTTGGCGTCTTCTTCGCCTTTGAGTATTTTTCGGACCGCTTGCGCGATCTGACGTACTTCGTCGAGCGACCGCCCTTTGACCGCTTCGGCTAACATCGATCCCGATGCCACCGAGATAGCGCACCCTTTGCAGTCAACATGAATATCTTCAACAATATCACCGTTGACCTGGGCGCTGAGTGTGATTTCATCGCCGCAGGATGGATTTATGCCATCGGACAGTATATTCGCTTTGTCGAGCGGTTTTCTTCCGCGCGGCGAGCGGTAGTGGTCGAGAATTACTTCCCGATACATGTCATCAAGTGAGGAGGTCATACGCCGAAATACTTTCTCATATCTTTAAGGCAATCGACCAGAGCGTCGATTTCCGATTTATCGTTGTAAACATAGCACGAAGCCCGAGCTGTCGCGACTTTACCCATAACCCGCATCAACGGTTGGGCGCAGTGGTGTCCGGCTCGAATGGCAATACCATGCGAGTCCAGGAATGTGCTGATATCGTGCGGGTGGATGACCGGGTCGGTGAACGAAATCGTGCCGCCGCGATCTTCGACCACCTGCGGGCCCTGAATTTCGAGGCCGTCCAGTTCACTTAACCGTTCAAAAGCATAGCGGGTAATTTCCATTTCGTGGTGATGGATGTTGTACATGCCTAATTTATCGAGATAACTCAGGGCGGCGTCGAATGCGATTACACCGGCGATATTGGGTGTGCCAGCTTCGAACTTGTGCGGCAATTCGTTCCAAGTGATTTTGTCAAACCGTACCTCACGAATCATCTCACCACCAGTGTTGAACGGCGGCATTTCTTCGAGCAGTTCACTTCGGCCCCAGAGGACACCCACCCCGGTCGGACCGAGCATCTTGTGCGACGAGAACGCTACGAAATCGGCACCCAGAGCGCGAACGTCAATAGTAGTATGGGGGGCTGATTGGGCGGCATCGACAACAACGATAGCCCCTTTTTTATGTGCCGCTTCGGCGATCTCCGCCACCGGGTTGATGGTGCCGAGGACGTTTGACATGTGGCAGAGTGCGACAATTTTGGTGCGGGGTGTAATAATCGTGTCGAGGTTACTCAGGTCGAGATGGCCGCAGACAGTGATCGGGATTGTCTTGAGAATCGCCTTGCGGCGCTGGGCCAGTTGAAACCAGGGGACGATGTTGGCGTGGTGTTCCATCTCGGTGATTACAATCTCGTCACCCTCGTGAACATTTAGGTCTCCCCATGCATAGGCTAACAGGTTCAGTGATTCGGTAGCACCCGAGGTGAAAATGACTTCCTCGGTTGGTACTCCGCCGATAAACTGTGCAACGTGCGACCGCGTCTTTTCATATCCTTCGGTAGAGCGCTCGGCTAAAGTGTGTAGCCCACGATGGATATTGGAATGATTGTGACGGTAATGTTCCAGCAGGGCGTTGATGACTTCGCGCGGTTTTTGCGAAGATGCGGCACTGTCGAGGTAGACCAGAGTGTGGCCGTTGATTTTCTGGTCGAGTATCGGAAAATCGGCTCGTATCGCGGCGACATCCAATTCGACTGGTGGCTCAATAGTTGAGACTATGTTGTTTTTTGTTTTTGACGACATAACTTATTCTCGTTTTACTCAGTTACTCTTCTACAAATACGAGGATATTGTCCCCGTCTATTTTCAATTCAAGCGTATCAATTGAGACGATCGCGGGTGGTGCTTTCACGGCACCGGTTTTGAGATCAAACCGAGCTTGGTGTCTCGGACAGATTATTTCATTGCCAGTGATCTGGCCGGTGGAAATCGGCGCCATATCGTGAGAACACTCATCAACTACAGCGTAGAAACCATCGGATGTGTGAGCGACAAGAAATTTTTGGTTAGCGATCTCACAACTTTTCAAAGTTCCTTCGGGAACTTCGCTGACGGTAGCAACTTTTCTGAAAGCGGTCATGCTTAAACTCCCTCCAACCTTTCAGCTACGAAGACGTTGATTCGTTCGCGAAGATCTTCTGGAACCTGCTTGAGAGTAGACGCGAAAAACCCGGTGACAATCATGCGCACTGCTTCCGGTGTCGGGATGCCGCGACTATTGAGGAAGAATATATCAAGCGGGTCAATCGAACCGATAGTCGCGCCGTGTGAACAACTGACATTCTCGTTAAGAATCTCCAGTTCAGGGATAGTCTCAGCCCTGGTTCCCGGATTCAACAGCAGGTTACGATTAGTCTGGTACGCCTCGCAGTTCCGGGTCTCTTGTTCGATCCGAATCAAACCGGTATAGGCCGAGACCGCTTTGTCCTTCAGGACGACCTTTATGTCGATATCGGAATTGGTTTCACCGTGAGCGTGATGATGCAGAGTATGATTGTCAAAATGCTGGTGACCTGACCCAAACAGCAAGCCGTATATTCGACTCTCAGCCTCGGCTCCATCGAGCAGGACCCCAAAGTTTTGCTTGGTTAGCGAACCGCCGAAGGCCAGCGGAATAGTCAACATGGTGGCGGATTTGTCTGTCCGGGCTCGATGGGTCTGGTACATCCGAGTAGCGTGTGACAGACGCTGTAATGAAATATACCTGGTGTTGCTGGCTTCCATGCCGACAATCTCGATGGCACCATTGATGTGGGCGTGACCGTTCTCCTCGGTTTCCGGGCCACCTTCGTATTCGTCAATCAGGGTGATTTCGCTCTGTTTCCCAACAACTACAAGAGTGCGGGGGAATACTGACGAAGTATCTTTGCCGATATGGTGGGTCAGGTGAATCGGATCAGAGATCGTTACCTTGTTCGGCACGTACACAAAAGTACCATTACGCCAGAGTGTCGAGTTCTCCGCTTCGAGTTTGCCGGATTCGGAATTTACCAGTTGGTACAAATGCGGTTCAACCAACTCCAGGTGGGACTCGATTGCTTTAGTCAGTGAGGTTACAATTACTCCGTTTTTTCGAGCCTCGTTCGGGATGTTATAATCAACCACATCATCTATGGCTTTGTGGGTGAAAGCTATCAGATCATTTGGGTCGGTATATCTCCACAGGTGTATGCCCCGGTGGGGGAGAGGCTGTTCGTTGAAATTGTGACGAGCGGAGCGCCGACGTTCTTTCAACCAGTCCGGTCCCAATTCAAGTTCGGGGGTGCTGTCCGGTATAATATATTTTGAGTCTTTTATGTTCATTATTAACCTACCGACCCTTCCATTTCCAATTCAATCAGTCGGTTGAGTTCTACCGCATACTCCAGTGGGAGTTCTTTGGTGAATGGTTCCATGAAGCCATTGACAATCAGCAATCGGGCTTCATCTTCTGTCAGGCCGCGACTGGTGAGATAGAACAGTTGTTCTTCGGCGACTTTCGAGACACGTGCCTCGTGTTCGACCTGGACTTGATCATTGTCGACTTCCATCGTTGGGTAGGTGTCACTACGGGCATCTTCACCAATCAATAGAGCATCGCATTCGACCGAGACTTTACAATTGGTTGCGTTCTTGTGAACTTTAACCAGACCGCGATAGGTCGAACGTCCATTGCCTTTGGATATTGATTTAGAAGTTACCCGTGAAGATGTATTCGGTGCGGCGTGAATTACCTTGGAGCCGGCATCCTGGTGCTGATCGTCTCCGGCAAAGGCAACTGAGAGGATCTCTCCTTTAGCACCTTCCCCGACCAATTGCATACAGGGGTATTTCATTGTCAGACGGGAACCGAGATTACCATCGACCCACTCTACTGTCGCATTCTTGTGCACCTGGGATCGCTTGGTCACCAAATTATAGATATTCCGAGACCAGTTCTGAATTGTTGTGTAGCGGATGTAGGCTCCCTCAAGAGCAATCATCTCCACCACAGCCGAATGAAGTGAGTTCGTGGAGTAAACTGGTGCGGTGCAACCTTCAATATAATGAACCCGTGAGCCTTTGTCGGCGATAATGAGCGTCCGTTCAAACTGTCCCATGTTCTCAGCATTGATTCGGAAATATGCCTGAAGCGGAGCTTTGACTTCTACGCCCGGAGGAACATACAGAAATGAGCCACCCGACCAAACCGCTGAATTCAAAGCTGAAAACTTGTTATCGCCAGCCGGTATTACCGTGCCAAAGAACTTCTCAACGATATCCGGATGCTCACGCAGGCCGGAATCCATATCCAGAAAGATGATCCCCTGTTTCTTGAGTTCTTCCTGCATAGAGTGATAAACTACTTCCGATTCGTATTGAGCCGAAACGCCACCTAAGAACTTCTGTTCGGCATCGGGGATGCCCAGTTTGTCAAACGTCTTCTTGATATATTCCGGTACATCATCCCATGAATCCTGCTGTTTTTCGATTGGCTTCATGAAGTAATAGATATTATCGAAGTCTATCTCACTTAGCACTTTGGTGTTGCCCCACTTGGGGATTGATTGAGCGAGGAAGATGTCGAGTGCCTCATGACGACGGTCGGTCATCCAACGCGGCTCTTTCTTCATCTTTGAAATCATCTCGACCACTTTGTGGTTGATACCTTTCGCACCTTTGTGGAAGTAGTCAACCGGATCGTGGAAACCGTACTTGGTGGCGTAGTCCTCGTTGATCGAAGCTACATCATTTTTTCTTTTGTGGGTATCGCCAGCCATGCTATTTCCCCGATCCCTGAGACATTTCTGCTTCGACCCATTCGTATCCTCGATCTTCAAGCTTCAGGGCCAGTTCCGGACCACCCGATTTGACCAGCCGACCGCCGATCATCACATGTACAAAGTCCGGCTTCACATAGTCTAATAGTCGCTGATAATGGGTGACCATAAGGATGCCTGTTTGATCGGAATGGAAACGATTGATACCTTCGGCTACCTTTTTGAGGGCATCAATATCAAGGCCGGAATCAGTTTCATCAAGAATAGCGATTTTTGGTTTTAGCATTGCCATCTGCAAGATTTCAATCCGTTTCTTCTCGCCACCGGAGAAACCATCGTTGAGGTATCGTGTGGCGAAGTCGGGGGAGACGCCCAATTCTTTCATCTCAGCCCTGAAGAGTTTTCGGAAATCAGACATATCGGCGTCCTGACCCCGATGCGCCTTGAGTGCCGTGCGCATGAAGTTGGCTACTGTTACACCGGGTATGACCACTGGATACTGGAAAGCCAGAAACAGTCCGGCCCGCGAGCGTTCATCGGCGGACATCTTCAGCAAGTTTTTACCGTCCAGAAAGGCCGTTCCCGACGACACCTCATAGGCAGGGTGACCAGCCAGGGCGTTTGATAACGAGGACTTTCCTGAACCGTTCTTGCCCATAATAGCATGGACTTCGCCCGGATGAATAGTCAGCGATACTCCCTTGACAATCTCTTTGTCTTCAACTTTGACGTGAACGTTCTCGAAATCAAGAAGTGCGTTGTTATGACTCATAATCTCTAATACCTGTATTTCTGCTTATGCCCCGGAATCGCCTTCATTGACGTTCTGAAGTTCCTTTTTAAGGGCGGTGTTCGCTATAATTATCTGATTTTTTGCTCTTTGAATGAATCCGGATGGAAGTCCGAAAGCAATATCCTGGAGAGATGTGTCGGTCAAAAATTCCTGAATATATCCGGCCAGCCCGCCTAACACATCCTGAACCGAGCAGGATTTGAGGTGAACACATTGTTCTAATTGGCCGGAACGTTTCTCACAATGATGGGGGTCAATAAGGGGACCACCCAACGCAACCAAAACATCATAGAGACTGATTTGATTGAGCGGTAGGGCAATCGTAAAGCCACCTCCACGTCCGCGTATCGCTGTAACCAAACCTTTTTTGCGCAGAATCGAAAGTAGTTTGGAGGTGTACGCAACTGAGAGGCCTTCCATCTCGGCAATCTCAGTAATTGAAGCCTGTTCGTCCGGCCCTAAACGTGCCAGGGCCACCAGACATCTCAAACCATATTCTTCAATCGCTGTGATTCTCATCGTTTATTTACAAAACCTATCAAATCCAAATTCCAGCTTTCGTCATCGCGGCCCATATTATAAAAACTTTACACATTTGTAAAGTATATTCTGACTATTTGAACTAAATTGATCTCTGAAAGTTCCCAAAGCTGGATCAAACGGTGTCAGATCGCGGAAACATCTCTTGACTCAGACATTTAACTCACGTATTATCAGCGGATTAGAGCGACTAGTATGACAGGAAAAAAGGGTATGATTTACGGTGTAATACTGGCTGGTGGCCGGGGAGAAAGGTTCTGGCCATTATCCCGAGCTGACAAGCCAAAGCAGTTTCTTAAGCTCACTTCGGACAAAACTATGCTGGAGGAGACAATCCTCCGGGTAGAGCCGCTTATACCGCTCGACAGGATTCGAATTGTGGCTGGCGAGTCAATGAGTCAGCACATTCTTTCGGCCTCCTGTAGTGTTGCCTCGGATCAGGTTTTGACCGAGCCACGGGGGCGAAATACCTGTTTGGCTATCGGTCTTTCGGCTGTGCATCTGTTGCATGATGATCCTGATGCAGTTATGGTGGTTTTGTCTACCGACCATCTTATCCGTCCTCCAGAGAAAATTGTTCGGATTATTAAGGATGGGTGTGTGATAGCGGCCGACAATAATTCTCTTGTGACAATTGGAATAGTGCCCACCAGACCCGAAACCGGCTACGGTTATATCAAGTTGGGCGAAGAGCGCTTGACCAAAGGTGATGCTGTGGTCTATGCGGTAGCCGCTTTCACCGAAAAACCAAAAGCGGCGGTGGCACAGGAATACTACTACAGCCGTAACTATCTTTGGAATAGCGGTATGTTTGTTTGGTCGGCAAAGGCTATTTTAGCGGCGATCAAAGAGCACCGGAAGGTACTTGGTCAACAGTTAGAGACTTATGCCGAGTCTATTGGCACGCCCGAGGAGATGAGTGCACGGCGGAAACTGTACGAGGAAGCTGAGTCGATCTCGATTGATTACGCTATTTTGGAAAAAGCGACTAACGTCGAGGCGATCAGGGCGGACATTGTTTGGGATGATGTGGGGAGTTGGCTCGCATTACAACGTTACAAGAAGATGGATGGTGATAACAATGTAGTCATCGGTGAGGCGATTTTACAGGACACCTACGAAACCACAATATGTAATGACAGCCCCGGAGTAGTGGCAACTCTGGGTGTTACTGATTTAGTTGTAGTTCGGGCCGGAGATATTACTTTTGTGGCTCACAAAGCAAAACTGAACGAATTAAAAAAGCTTCTGGCGACTATCGGAGAAAATGAAGAGACCCGCAAATATTTGTAATGGCCTGATTTTGGTCGGAGTTGTGATGATTCTTGGCTGTGCTGGGTCTGTGCCCAAAACAGCCGAACCGCAGTCGATCCCAGAGCCAGCCTCTGTAGATTCCAGGGGATTTGATCCACTGGAGTTGCCCCGCGATCGGGAAGTGTTAGCCCTGAAATATGATCGCACCGGTGATATCACTGGCAAGCAGGTAATCGTTGAGAGTTCGCAGGGAACCGATCTGGACAGTCTTGGAGCAGGACTCGTTGGTCCGGAAATGCAAGTTGACACACTTAATAGCCAGGTATATCGCGTTCAGTTGTTTACCAGTCGAGTTTATGGGGATGGTCATAAGGCGGCAAAGGTAGCCGAAGAAATCTTTGATAAACCTGTCTATATGGATTACAAAGTTCCTAACTACAAAGTGCGAGTGGGTAACTTTGTCGATCGCAATGCGGCCGAAGATTACCAGCAAAGGGCTCGAGCCGCAGGTTACAGTAACGCCTGGGTTGTTATGGTCAATGTGGGTATCAGGGAAGTGGCTCCATTGTACGAAGAAGACACTGATCTTTTTCTGCCAGTTCCTGAGAAGTTAATCGATACGGTGGTGACCGAAGATGAGGCGGCTGGTGATCGTGAGGATTGATCCGATCCTACCGGAAAAGCAGACCCTGGAGCATGCCGCCGCTGTTCTGACAGCTGGCGGGCTGGTTGTAGCTCCGACCGAAACCAGATATGGATTGCTGGGACGGGCTGATCGGCAGGATGTGTTGGAGAAACTATACGAAGTCAAACAACGTTCACTTGATAGTCCCACAGCGTTGCTCATAAGAGATTTTGATGAGGTCGAACAGTATGCCAGGGTCAATCGTGCCGCTATTGCCCTCGCCGAGAGATTTCTGCCAGGACCAATGACTTTGGTGCTGTCCGCTACATGTGATTGGCCGCCGCCGCGAGTTGTAAATGGGAAAATCGGATTACGCTGGTCATCGTCACCTGTTGTCAGGGCACTGCTTGATTTGGTAGAAGTACCGGTAACGGCCACATCGGCAAATATTACAGGCCAGCCGGAGCATGGCTGTGTACAAGAGATAGTCGATGACTTCGAGGATCGAGTAGCTTTGTACCTCGATAGTGGATCGCTGACTGGGCCAGTTTCGACGGTTATTGACTGTTCGGAAGATCAGCCCCGGGTATTGCGCGAGGGGGCGGTGGCGTTGGAAGAAATAACGCGTATCATGGATGAACTTCATGACTGAAAACAAAAAGTATGTGATCATGTTTGTCTGTAGCGGTAATACCTGTCGTTCGCCTATGGCCGAATATGCCCTTAGATCCTTACTTGAGCGGGAGCGTCCGGGTGGTGTCGAAGTGATTTCAGCCGGTACACTTGGGCTTCAGGGTCAACCGGCAACTCGCTATGCTCAGGAGGCGGGACGGGTGTGGGATCTGGATATGTCGCCTCATCTCAATCAACCGCTCACTGCTGAGTTGATCGAACGTTCTGACCTGATTTTCGCTATGGCTCCGGAACACCATCAAAAGATTCTGGAAATGGTTCCCAAAGCTTCCGGCAAAACATATCTTCTGAGAAAGTTCCCTGACAATTCGGGGATGGGTGATAGAGTTGAGGATCCAATCGGAATGGATCTCAACGTGTATAACGAAGTATTTCTGGAGATCGGAGAGTGTCTCGGCAAGTATCTGCCCGAGATTCTCAACCGTGTGGATAATAAGTAGCATGCTTAATAAACAGCTGGTCAAGAACGCTCTGCTTTTGCTGGTTATTGCTATCGGTCTCGTTCCGGTCTTTTATTTCTCAATAGTTGAGTTGGGGATTGCCGAGGCCGCCGCAGGGACAGAATATATTGGTTCCAGTTCGATAGACCCGGCTGATCGGTATCTGGAAAATCTGGCGTTTGGAGTGGGGGAGAAGTTCACGTTTGATGTAAAGTATGGTTTTATCACTGCTGGTACCGCCGAGATGGAAGTCATGCGACTGGTTGAATATGAGAACCGACCCTGTTACCAGATTGTTACTCGGGCCAATTCCAACAGCTTTTTCTCGAGTTTCTATAAAGTTGAAGATCGGGTGGAGTCTATTATGGATGCCACCGGGTTGTTCAGTTGGCGATTCGAGAAGAACCTGCGCGAAGGCAATTATAGTTCTGATCGACAGTATGCCTTTGATCAGCGAAACCACAAAGTGGTCTACAAGGGCGACACAATCTCGATTGAACCGTTTGTCCAGGATGCCATCTCCATGCTTTACTTTGTGCGAGTTCAGCCACTTGAAGTGGGCAAAGCGTTTTTCCTGCATAACTTTATTGATGGCAAGAAATACAACCTGGAAGTCAAGGTGCTTAAGAAAGAGACCGTGACAGTTGATGCCGGTACTTTTGAGTGTTTGGTGGTGGAGCCGATCACGCAATCGGTTGGGGTTTTCAAGCATGAGGGGAGACTTAAAGTCTGGCTCACTGATGATCGTTTGCGTATGCCGGTACTAATGAAATCGAAGGTTATCGTCGGTTCGATCACAGTTGAACTCACCGACTATACTCTGGGCAATCTCGACGAGTTTTAGCTCATGGCTCGATCTCCCAAACGTTATCCCCCCGCCGACCTCTCGGATGTCAAACGCTATTCTATCTCGCGCCGTAAGAATCGCTCAAGTATAGTTGATCTCGGTAAACCACTATCCGGATCGGTTCAAGCGGAACGATTTTTGGCATCACTGCCAAAGTTTCTCAAGGCGGCGGATCTTAATGCGTTCGTTGATGCCATAATAAAAGCACGCTCCAAAGACAAGCCATTTCATATTATGCTCGGAGCGCATGTGATCAAAGTTGGGTTGTCACCGATACTGATTGATCTGATGAAACGACGCCTGGTCACCGGGCTGTCATTTAATGGGGCTGGGTTGATTCACGAATTGGAATTAGCTTTTTTCGGAGGTACTTCGGAAGATGTACAGGCCGGACTATCTGACGGCAGTTTTGGCATGGTTAAGGAGACCGGTCAGTTGTATGCGCGTGTATGCGAAGTTGCTGAATCACGCCAACTTGGTCTTGGTGAAGCTGGTGGCTGGTTTATCCGGAATGAGAAAGCTCCCTACCGCAAACATTCGCTATTTGCGACTGCGGTACAATTGAAGTTGCCGGTGACGGTTCATGTCGGTATCGGGACCGATATCGTCTGTCAGCATCCTGAATATGACGCCGCTCAGGTGGCAGACGCTTCCCATCTCGATTTCCGAATTCTGGCATCAGTCTGCGGAGATCTTGACAGAGGCGGAGTTGTAGCCAATATTGGTTCTGCCGTTATGTTGCCTGAAGTCTTTCTGAAAGCTCTCACCGTAGCGAGAAATCTGAAGAAAGGTAAAAGTCGGCTGACGACAGCGAATTTTGATATGATTGAACATTATCGTCCCCGGGTCAATGTTGTTACACGACCAACCCTGGGTGCTGGCAAAGGGTATAGTTTTATCGGACACCACGAGATAATGATCCCACTGCTGGCCTGGGCGTTGAAAAGCCGAAAAATCGGCTAAGACACACTGGAGAAGTTTTTAGATGGCAAAGTTAGTAGAATGCGTACCTAATTTTTCGGAGGGGCGTCGCCCCGAAGTTATCAAGGCAATTGTGGCTGAGATTGAAGCCGCGGATGGCGTCACCGTAATTGATCATGAGATGGATCCTGACCATAATCGGGCGGTTGTGACCTTCGTCTGTGCCCCAAATCTGGCGGTTGACGCCGCTTTTCGTGGCATCAAAAAGGGCGGGGAATTGATCGACATGTCTAAGCATGAAGGCAAACATCCGCGTATGGGCGCGTGTGATGTCTGTCCTTTCATCCCATTGGGTGACATGACCGAAGAAGAAGCTGTAGAGTTAGCCCATAAGTTGGGCAAACGTGTAGGCGAGGAGCTCCAGGTACCGGTGTACTTGTACGAAGCGGCCGCGACCTCACCCAAGCGCAGGAATTTGGCCAAGGTTCGCAAGGGACAGTACGAGGGTATTCGGGACTCAATCGAAACCGACCCGTCACGCAAACCGGATTATGGACCGGCCAAAATGAATATCAAGGCTGGCGCGACCGCTATTGGTGTACGGTTTTTCCTGGTCGCGTACAACGTCTATTTGGATACCTATAATCTGGAAGTTGCTCAGAAAATTGCTGATGCCATCCGGTCGATTAAGGGTGGCTACCGTTTTGTTAAGGCGATGGGATTGGAGATCGAGGAGCGCAAACAGGTTCAGATTTCGATGAATCTGATCAACTACACCAAGACGCCGATCTTTCGCGTCTTTGAGACGATCAAGAGCGAGGCGGCTCGGTATGGTGTGAATGTTATTTCATCGGAGGTCGTGGGGATGATTCCCAACGATGCGTTAGTTGATGTTTCAGATTTTTATCTCCGTCTTGAAGGCTTTAGTAAGGATCAGATTCTTGAAGAAAAACTCGCCAGCATGGCCAGTAGTAGCGGTGGTGGTGGTGAGAGTTTCTACGATGCCGTAGCTTCATCGTCACCCGCCCCCGGCGGTGGTTCGGTCGCTTCCTCGGCTGGTGTTTTGTCGGCCGCTCTGGCGGCTATGGTTGGTCGATTGACACTTGGCAAGAAGAAGTATGCTGGTGTCAAGGATGAAATGACTCAGGTGCGTGACCAGGCCGATATTCTGCGAAACGATCTTACCAAGTTGATTGTTACCGATGAAGAGGCTTTCAATACCGTGATGGAAGCGTTCAAGCTTCCGAAAGGATCGGACGAACAGGTGTCCGCTCGTGATAAAGCTGTTGAAGAAGCAAATAAAGAAGCCGCATTGGTACCGTTGGAAGTGATGAAGAAATCTCTGGAGGTGCTGCGTCTGGCCCGGATAGTGGCTGAGAAAGGTAACGAGAATTCGATTACCGATTCCGGTGTTGCCGGGCTGATGGGGCGAGCGGCAGTCGAGGGTGCGCGGTATAACGTGAGGATTAATCTGACTTCGATTTCAGATGCTGACTTTGTTAAGAAGTTGACTACCGAGTCGGATGCTATCAGCGGTGATGCTGAAGCACTTGCGGCCGAAATACACAAACTTGTTGAAGCCAAACTTTAGTAAATGCCAGACGTTATTGATCTGCATCTGCATACGACTGCTTCCGATGGGGTGTTGACCCCGGCGGAATTAATCGATCGGGTACGAGCGGCAGAACTGGTTGCTTTTTCGATTACCGACCACGATACCATTGACGGCTATCTGGAGGCGGTCAATCTGGTAACCGTGAGTGACCCTGAACTGGTGGCTGGAGTGGAACTATCGGTCGCCACAGATAACGGCGATATGCACATGCTCGGCTATCTTTTTGACCCTGATGGCGAAGAACTGATTGAGGCGCTGGATACGTTCAGGATCGAGCGGGAACAGCGCGGTCAACGTATAGTTGAGAAACTGAACAAGTTAGGTTTGAACCTTTCATTCAATGCGGTTGTACAAATAGCTGGAGGGGCGACTATTGGTCGTCCTCATATTGCCGATGCTATGTTGGCTGAGGGGTTGATCGGCAGTTTCAATGAGGCTTTTCGGAAGTATATTGGCAATAATGGCCCAGCTTACGTGTCCAAGAGTAAGTTGGAACCAAAAGAAGCCATAGATATTGTCCATCGCGCCGGTGGCGTAGCCGTTTTGGCTCATCCGTATATAAATGAGATGTACAAACACATAGAGACATTGGCTGATCTCGGACTGGACGGTCTTGAGGTTTATCACTATTCGCATTCCAGGCAGAAGGTCAAGGAATTGGAAAACACTGCTCGGCGGTTTAATTTACTGTTGACCGGAGGTTCCGATTTTCACGGTCGCCAGGAGCATGAGGGTGAGATTGGGTCAGACCCGGTTCCATCCAGGTACCTGGACAGTCTTAAAGAACGCGCGCTGAAAATTCGAGGTACACATTGAAGAACGGTTTGATTTTTATTGCAATTTATCTAATGATAGTTCCGATGCTAAGTGCGGAAGAGCTTTCTATAGAACAACAGAAGCAGATTATCGAGCGCTACATGTATGTGACTGGGCAAAGAGCTGATCGCCCCGCCGCGTTGGGTGCGCTCGACTCGGCTGTGACCGCTCCGGAAAAATGCGGTACCCCGGCCATTCTTAATTATTTCCAGAATCTGGATCGACTGGACCGTGGCTTGATGGCCGCTTTGGGTGTGGAAGATGCGGCGCGTCCGGTTTTGCAGGCTTCTTACGGTGTTCCGGACGGGCACACCTTGATTCATTACGATATCACTGGTGGCCGAGCTCCCTGGCAGGCAAGTGTCGACAGCAATCACGATGGAGTCCCCGACTATATCGAGGCTTTGGCTCTGATTGCCGATTCCTGCTATGACCACATAGTTGATTCACTCGGTTTTGCACCGCCGCTCACTGATTCGATCTGCCTTGATGGCGGAGACGGACGAATCGATATTTATTTAGATACGCTGGCGCCTGGTTTCTATGGCATGACCCATAACCAGAGCGAATGTTATGAGCCGAGCTTCATGCACGAAGCGGCGTGGATCGTCATTGAAAATGATTTCCAGTCGCTGACGCCCTATGTCGGACGGCCGTTGGCCGCGGCCCAGGTAACAATCGCGCACGAGATGTTTCATGTCTTTCACTTTTCGCTTGACGCCACCGAGCACTCGACCTGGTTTGAAATGACAGCAGTTTGGATGGAAGAGGAGATCTATGACGAGATCAACGACTACTATCATTATGACTATGTCTTTTTTACACGTCCGTGGTTGTCTCTGCACGACACTACAGTTTCCGGCCATATGTACCAGGCGGTTATTTTCCCGATTTATCTCACCGAGAAATATGGCCCAGGTATGATTCGTGCGGCTTGGGAGCGAGCTGGAGCGATTGGTCCAGGGCCGCAGTACCTGCAGGCTCTTGACTTTGTTATCGATTCGGCCAGTACCGACCCGGCTAATGCACAATATGAATGCCTGTGTTACAATGCTGATTCTTCGGCCTGTCTGCAAGAGACCTTAATTGTCGAGGATCTGGCTTCAGCCCTGGCTGAATTCTCGGTCTGGAATTTCTTCACAGGGCCGTACGCCGATAATGCGCCCAACGGTATTGGATATTCCGAAGCGGAGTTCTATGATTTCATCCCACTCGATTCAATGGTTGTTCATAATAATTATCCTCTGACAATTGGTGTTAATGACAACTACTTTGAGCCTCAGCCTAATGGGGCACTCTATATGCGGTTAGAGAATCTCCAGTCGATCAGTTTGGACACGCTCCTGGATATGTTTATCCGGCCGGATCCTGACGCAATTGTCCGGTGGGGTGTTAGCGGCATTTTTCAGATGGAAAATGACCCTGATTCGCATGTCGTTGTTACTGATGTGGTGGATGTTTGGGAAACCTGGATTTGCATAAATTGGGACAATGGTAATTGTCTTGATTCGTCTCTATTCCCAGGCCGTTATGTCGCTGATATGTTAGGCGAGTATGTTTGCCTCGATGGGGAACTCGGTTACCATTTCCCTTATTGCGATTCGTCTACCTGCAATGACTCAGTTGCGATTATCGATCTGCGGCCGTATCGCTCGCTTACATTGGTGATGACCCCGTCCATCCCGAGCCTTGGTCCGTACGGTTTTGGTTCTGAGGTCGAAATTAGTTACAGTGTCTTCGACAGCTCATTTTTTAATGTTGCTGACACAAACCTGATGCCGGAACTTTTGACTCCGTATCCCAATCCGGCGGTCGTCAGTGCGATGGGTGGTTCTGACCTGATGTTTCGCCTGCAGACCCCGACAGATTCCATCGGGTTCCCCGAACTATCCCAGGTGTTGTTGTGGCTTGAAGTTTACACTGTGGCCGGAGAAATCGTGAGAACGATTGATGAAGTGCAGGACAGTCATGATCGGAGTGGACCGCGTCCGGGTGGAGTGTTTGAAATCGGTTGGGATATGAAAAATCAAGCTGGCGAAGATGTCGCTTCGGGAGTCTATTTGGTTGTGGCCCGTTTGTATGAAGGTACCTCGACTAACACTATGTTAGTGAGCGACCAAACAAAAGTGGCTGTGATCCGATGAATCGGTCAACGCGGCTTATAGCTCGAATTGCGCTGTTCTCCGCTCTCATCTATGTGCTTTCCTGGAGCACCGCTTTGTTACCAAATGTCAATTTCGCTTTTCTCATAGCTTTTACCGCTGGCTATTTCTGGGGTGCTATACCTGGGATTTTGGTCGGAAGTGTGGGGATGTGGCTCTGGACAAGTTTCAATCCGTTCGGTCCGGCACCACTACCAATCGCCGTTGTCCAGGTGGTCGGTCTTGCGACCTGTGGTCTGATCGGATTTTTAAGCCGGCACTTGATAGACGATTCCAGAATCGGTCGGTCGCGATTGGTCCTCTTGTTAGCCGCGTTGCTCTGTACTCTGGCTTTTTATTTGCCGGTGAGTCTGGTCGATGCCTGGTTGTTCCAGCCCTTCTGGCCCCGTCTAATTACCGGGCTTTCGTTTATGGGTATTTCCCTGATCTCTAATATGATATTGTTTCCACTGTCGCTGGCGGTTATCCTTAGGATTCGCAAACGGGAGCGTCTGGTTTAATGGTAAGAGTGACACTCACAGCATGCTATCTTCTGTTATTTATCGGTACCGCACTTGGTCAGAATCCTGATCCGGTTGACACGGCCACTGTCAGCGATTCCACAGCAAACCTCGCTATCGACAGTGTACAACTGACCGACACTTTGCCGCCCCCGCTGGCGGATAATATCGATGATTCGATTAGAATCGTCTTTCCAAATATCAACCCGGATACGCTCAGTGAAAATCAGCGTCTTCTGGCTGAACACGAAACACGCCTTAATCTGCGTATGCTGGAAATTCAGGCTACAAAAATCCAGGCTGAGTTTTCCTACCAGGATAGTCTCGTGGCCTACTATCTGACGCCGCGCTGGAACCTGCGCGATGATATCGACCGATCGTTCTTTCACGATGCCGGCGATTATTTCAAATCCGATCCTGCTTTCTTCGTTTTAGAACCTCAGACCACACCGATACGCAAGACCGTTCAGCCGTATGGTCTGACCGGCAACCGTCTGGGCTTATTGATTGAAGGCCGCCCGCTTAACCCGTTTGAGCATATCCTTGAGCCGGATGGACTAGTTGATCTCAACGATGTTCCCACCGCGCTTGATCACACCGTGGCCGCCCTGTCCGGGCCGGTTGGTATAATTTTTGGGTCGGGCCATTCGGTGGCAACCCTGTTGACTCTCCCCAAACCGCCTGAGGGCACTAATCCTGAGAGCAGTTTTATCGTGGATAAGGGGACTTTCGAATATTCTCATGCGCGGGGTAAGTATCGCAAGAATTTTCTCGATGGTCGTCGGGTCGATATGTCGCTTGCTTACCGAAGTTCAGACGGGCTGGCTAGTGGGCGCGGTGATGATGCCTACCATTATACCGGGAATGTTCATTTGCCATTGGGTGAGCATCGCGCTGTGCGCTTCAACGGGCGACTGTATGACCGTAGCGGACCATACCTGGTGCGGCCGGGGTTGGGTGGCAATGGTGTTACACGGAATCGTTTTGATCGATCGGCTGATGTTCTTTTCCTGAGCCACAACGAGGAACACACTCAAAAGTACGAGTTTGGCTATTCGCATCTACGCCAGGCATCATACACTAATGGGATCTATCGCGCTACGCTCGATTTGACTGGTCACGGGTTGCACCTGGCCAGGGAATGGGCGTGGTCAACCGCGGTGCTGAGGGCCTCACTTGAGGCTGACTACTCCGAGTTTAACAACTGGTATGAACAGCATATTCGCCATTCCGGAACGGCGCACCTGAGTTATGCTCGCCTCACTTGGCCGACAGGGATCGCCTTTGACCTGAGACAGACCTACGTTGAGGGTTACCGCTGGTTGCCTTCGGCCGCCGCTATGATGCGGCGTGAGACAGAGAAATCTTACCTGATGCTATCAGGTAGTTACAGCGAACGGGCACCATCGTTATTGGAACGGTATTTGCCATACCAGAAAACCGACCTTTACCAAACAGGATTCAACAGCTACGCTGATGGTGGTTATCCCAACCTGGTGTCGGAAAAGATGCTGACTGGTGCGATTGAATTCGGACTTGGACGGCAGGAACAAGGGCTGATGTTCTCGGCTATTGGCGGCAAGGTATGGGATGGGATCGACTGGTTGAGACGCTACGAGGGAGACCTTGAGGTTTACACGCCTGTCAACGGTGATATCAATTTTGCCAATGTGACCGGCACGGCAAGGTTTGAGTTGTCGGACTTTCTGCATTTCAAAGGCGGCGGCAGTTATCATTATACAGACTACGAATTGCTTATCGACCCTGCTTATTCGCCCGAATACCAGTTTTTCTCAGGCATGGAACTACACCTGTTCTGGTCTCAGAAGCTGATTGATCTGTGGGCGTACGGTGAGGTTGTCTATACCGGGCCGTACCATGGTTTCGTAGGCGATGACCTCGGCGAACAGGCGATTGTCAACGTTAAGCTCTCGTTTAATATGGGTCATTTCCGGTTCCATTTTGTGTCGCAAAATGCGTTGTCGGTGTTGTATTATCCGAAAGATGGCTGGCAGAATCCGGGTCGCTACACGACTTACGGTTTCACTTGGGATTTTATTGACTGAGGTTAAGTAAAGGGGTTAGATACCTGGCTATGGAACTCAAACTCGATCGCAAGACCGCCTACGATTTGGTGGTAAAGAATATTGGGGTGAACAATCTGCTCAAGCATGTTCTGGCAGTCGAGGCTGGTATGCGTCGTCTGGCCGAACACTTTGGCGAAGATGTCGAGTATTGGGGCTTGATCGGTTTGGTGCACGATCTGGATTACAACGAGACTAAGAAGAACCACGCCAAACACTCCTATGTGACCGAAAAAATGCTGGCTGAGTACGAACTGCCGAAAGAAATGCTCTATGCTATCCAGGCCCATCCGGGTCATGTGCCATGTCTTTCGCGACTTGACTGGTCGCTGTACGCGGTTGATCCGACGACCGGTTTTTTGGCGGCGTGTGCTTTGATGCACCCGGATAAAAAGCTTTCGGTTATTACTCCTGAGTTTATGTTACGACGCTTCAAGGAGAAGCGGTTTGCCGCTGGTGCCACTCGTGAGAACATCGCCGCCTGTTCCAATCTTGGGCTGGACCTGGAGCAGTTTCTGGTGCTTGTCTGGGAGGGGATGATGTCAATTTCAGACGAGTTAGGCTTGTGACCGGCAAGAGTGAGGTCTCCATCTGGCGCCGGGATGTGGTCGGTTGGTCCCTTTATGACTTCGCGAATACAATTTACTCTATGAATATCGTATCGCTCTATCTGAAGCGATACATAGTGGAGGATCTGGAGCACCCCGATTATTACTTTGATATTCCCTTCGCCGTTTCGATGTTCCTCGCGGCGATTCTGTTGCCTGCCCTGGGCGCTATGAGCGATCACTCTGCCAAGAAGAAGATATTCCTCTTTCTTTTCACTCTGACCTGTTGTACCGCGGTTGGGCTTATGGCCTTTGTCCCAGGCTGGGCAATTGTTGCAATTGTTGTTCTGTTTGTGATTGCCAATTTTTCGTATGAAGCGGGCCAGCCGTTTTACAATGCTTTGTTGTATTCTGTAACCGAAGGCAAACAGGCACGACTTGTTTCCGGGATAGGTGTAGCCTGGGGGTATGTTGGTTCGGTGGTTGGCATGCTTTTGGTTTTGCCGTTTGTGACCGGCTCGTTTTTTGGAATCGAGACCTTCCTGTATCCCGGGGGGGGCAAAACAGCGGCATTTCTTCCTACGGCCATTCTCTTTTTGGTTTTTTCCATACCGCTGTTCCTTTGGGTTCGAGAGCGACCCGCATGCGAGAAGAACCGGGTGACTTTAGGGCAGGCCTACCGCGATGTATGGTCGTCCCTTCGCCAAACAAAAAAGTATCCCGGCGTACTCCGTTTTCTGATCGCCGATTATTTTGTTGAGGATGCGGTGGCGACGGTGATTTTGAACATCGGTCTCTACTGCTCGATTGTGCTTGGCCTGCCAGAGCAGGAGATCACTACTTTTCTGATAATCTCGACCCTGACCGCAGTTGCCGGCTCTGTTGCTATTGGATACCTGGCCCGTATTTGGTCGCTCCGTACGCTGTTGAATATCATTATGCTCGGTTGGGTGGTTGCTTTGGTCACTTTTGTTATGACCGAGAGCATGACGGTAGTATGGGGCTTAGGTTCGGTGGTTGGCGTCCTCTTGGGTGGTCTGTGGACGACGACACGACCGTTCCTGGCCGAGATCGTACCTCACGATGAACTGGGGAAGTTCTTTGGCCTGTTTTCACTTTCGGGTCGTGCGGCGGCTGTTGTTGGACCGGTGATCTGGACCCTTATTATATTGTTATTTCAACCTGATACCTTTGCAAGTAAACTCGTGGGAAGCTGGCTTGGACTTGACGCCGAGGGACTGGAGCGACTACCTTACAAGGCCGGTCTTTTATCGCTGGCTGTTATGGTGCTGATTGGACTGATGATTTTCCGGAAGATTCCCCGGACGGAAGGTTCCTCGGATGGCAAATAAGATCGACGGACGCTATCATTACTCCGGAGTTGTGCATATCCACACCACCGAGTCTGATGGCACCAAGCCGATTGAGGAAGTAATTCAGATCGGATGCCGATCCGGGCTGGACTTTATGATGTTCTCCGATCATATGAGTCTGAAACATTATGAGGCGGGCCATGAAGGGATATATGGGGATACGCTGGTTGTGATTGGGTACGAACACAATGACCTTGACGACAACAACCATTTTCTGATTTTCAACTCACCATCGGTATATCCGTACAAAAGTACTGCGGCAGAATATGTGAAAGCGGTCTGTCGTGATGGCGCATTTGGAATTGTAGCGCATCCGATTGAACATCGAAGTCGCGAAGGCAAGTACCCACCATATCCCTGGTTGGAGTGGGGAGTGGATGAGTTTAACGGGTTGGAAATCTGGAACCAGATGTCGGAGTGGATGGAAAAATTGACCCCCTGGAACAAACTGGCAATGGCATTTTCACCTCGAAAATCAATGGTGGGGCCGACTGCTGAAGTTCTACAGATATGGGATCAGCTCAGCCTGAAACGTCAGTATGTAGGTGTGACCGGTGTGGATGCTCACGCCTTCCCGGTTAAAGTGGGACCACTCACGGTTGTGATCTTCCCGTACAAAGTTCATTTTAAGGCACTACGGACACACATCGTTTTGGATGAACCGCTATCTTCCGATTTTGACACGGCTCGTCGGCAGTTGTTCAAAGCACTGGCCGCCTGCCGCGTTTTCTGTTCCAATTTGCGCTGGGGGGATGCCAATGAATTTGTTTTTCGCGCTATTCAGGGATCAAAAACTGCCGTGAGTGGTGATACGCTGTCTGAGCATGAGGGGGTTAGACTGGAGATCAATCTGCCATCAAGAGCGACCATCAAATTGATAGGCAATGGCCAGGAATTAGTTAGAACCACGACTGAAAGTCTGGAGTATTCGGTCGGACAGCCGGGACTGTATCGGGTTGAGGTGTGGAAGGGGAGACGAGGTTGGATATTCTCAAATCATATCCGTATCGGCCAGTTTGGAGACGATGTTTGATATGGCTCTCGTAGTAAATAGTCTGGTGACTGAGAGTTATCTAAAATCAGCCAGGAAGGACGGTTTGGAGCGGTCGGTTTGGAAGTTTGTTGTGATAGAAACCCCCGAGGCGTTTCATTTTGTGTGCGGACCAGTCGTTGAGTATACTTATCATGTCAGCTTGGTGGCTCTGTTTTGCAAGCGCAATGAAATTGGAGCTGTTCGTGGACGAAAATCGGAAATGGTCGAGATACTCGACACTAAGGTTCGGGTGCACGGTGGTGGTCATATCCAGATTAACTTGTTGGCCAAGAGGATGAAAATCTACGGTCGTTCAACAGCTTACGGCCCATATAATCCCGACCATTTGGTCGGGTTAGCCGATTCAAGTACATTCTTTAGTGGTTTTGAGTTACTGGTTATCGGCCTTTAATGTGCCAGTTGTGCTCACAATAGATAACTATGAATAGGGTTTATCAACAAGCCCTTTAACAATTATATACCATGACTCAATTTATATACCCTATGGAAGTCAAGAACATACACGATATTTCAAAAACAAGTTGACATTGGACGGTCAAGTTCCTAAGGTAATCATTGATATGTGAAGTTGTTGGCACCCAAGGGAAACTGCGTGTTTGAAGATTTCTATCCGATCTTGTTCCTGCTTGCGTTGGCTACGATAATTGCTGTAGCGCTTACTTTGCTGTCAATTTTGTTTGGTCGCAAGACGAGCTTGAGCAAAAAAGGACAACCTTACGAGTGTGGTATTGATCCGGTCGGTACTACAAAAGATCCTGTACCAGTTAAGTTTTTCATGATTGCCATCTCATTTATCCTCTTTGATATCGAAATTATATTTTTATTGCCGTGGGCAGTTGTGGCCCGCGATCTGGGGATGTTCGGATTTGCCGCCATGTCGGTTTTTGTTTTGGTGATTCTGGTCGGTTACTTCTATGAACTGGGTAAGGGAGCGCTTAATTGGGATTAGAAGAGAAGATCCCCGATTCAATTATCCTGACTTCGCTTGACAAGATGGTCAACTGGGCGCGCAAGCGCTCAATGTGGCCGCTTGGTTTTGGCTTGGCCTGTTGCGCGATCGAAATGATGTCGACATTTATGGCCAAGTACGATATGGCGCGCTACGGTATGGAAGTGTTTCGGCCATCACCGCGTCAGGCTGATCTCATGTTGATTGCCGGAAGAGTCTCGATGAAAATGGCTCCGGTAATCAAGACTTTATACAACCAGATGCCTAACCCGAAATGGGTTATTGCGATGGGTTCTTGTGCTTCGACCGGAGGCATGTTTAACAACTACGCAGTACTGCAGGGTGTGGACAAGATAATTCCGGTTGATATGTATGTTCCAGGTTGCCCGCCCCGTCCAGAGCAATTGATAGAAGCTATTCTTCGACTACAGGAAAAGATTGAGAAGGAATCACTTAAAGACGCACCTGAAGCCTGGGGGCGGAGCCTGAACAAGTAGATATGGAGAGATCGTTCGGAGTGAATGTCACTGGTGCGATCTGTTGGAATGGAAGATAAGCTCAGACAGTGGTTACAAGCTAGGTTTGCGGATGAGATTGTGCGCGAGTACATTTTTTGTGACCAGCAGTCTTTCTATATTAAGCCTGAAGCACTTCTCTCTATATGCCAGGCGATGGTGGCTGATCCAGAACTGGATGTTCGGTATCTCGCTGATATCACTTCGTCCGACTGGTTGGGTCAGGAAGAAGAGATGGGTGGGCGGTTTGAGGTTATCTACAATTTCTATAGCCTTACTCACAAGTATCGATTCTTTTTCCGAGCGATGCTCCCAGCCGACCAGCCCGAAATAGATAGTCTGACCCCATTGTTCAATTCCGCAAATTGGATGGAACGGGAAGCTTGGGATTTGATGGGTATTTCGTTTACCGGACATCCCGATCTGACCCGGATTCTTACACCCGATGATATGGAAGGTCATCCGCTACGCAAGGATTTCCCTCTGACCTACGAAGTGCCTCAATTCTCCTGGAATAAAGACGACCCGCCCGAGGTGATCCGATAGTGAAGAAGAAAACCATCACAGTCAATATGGGGCCACAGCACCCGGCCACTCACGGCGTTCTCAGGGTCGAATTGGAAATTGATGGTGAGACCGTCGTCAAGGCACGGCCTGTGATCGGGTATCTTCATACCGGAATCGAAAAGACGATGGAATCCAAGCTCTACTATAAGGCGATTCCATGTACTGATCGGATGGATTATCTCTCGCCAATGTCCAACAATTTGGGCTACTGTTTGGCGGTTGAAAAGTTGATGGGCATCGAGGTGCCCGAAAAAGTCAAGTGGGCACGGGTGCTTCTGGCTGAGTTAACTCGTATCCAGTCGCACTTGGTCTGGTTGGGTACGCACGCTCTTGACTTGGGTGCGATGTCGATGGTTCTGTACGCTTTCCGTGAGCGCGAGATGGTTGTCGATATCTACGAGGCGTGTGGCGGTCAGCGGATGATGACCACCTATTTCCGGATCGGCGGACTGGCTAACGATCTGCCTCCCGAATTTGAGACGTTAGTTCGCAAGTTTCTTAAGGAAATGCCGAAGCGCCTCAAAGATTATGAGAAGCTTCTTACGCTAAATCCGATATTTATTCAGCGCACTAAGGATATAGCAGTTGTTTCAGCTGAAGATGCTATCAATTGGTCGCTTTCTGGACCGATGTTGCGTGGTAGTGGTGTCAAGCGTGACCTGCGCAAGGACGAGCCGTATAGCGGCTATGAAAATTTTGATTTTGATATCGCTTTGGGGCAGAACGGTGACTCGTACGATCGGTATTTGCTTCGTTTAGAGGAAATACGACAGTCACTCAGGATCATCCAGCAGGCGATTGATGGTATGCCGGAAGGTCCATACCGCGCCCATGTTCCGGGGGTAGTTCTGCCACCAAAAGAAGAAGTCCTGCATAAGATGGAATCGCTTATATTCCATTACAAAATTATCACCGAAGGTTTCAAACCTCCACGTGGCTCATTTTATCAAGGTATTGAAGCTCCCAAGGGTGAGCTTGGGTTCTACATCTCGTCCGACGGTACTAACAAGCCGAATCGGGTTAGGGTGCGACCGCCGTCCTTTATAAATCTCGCCGCCCTGCCACTTATGATTGAAGGTGGTCTTGTGGCCGATGTTATTTGTGCTATTGGCACGGTGGATATTGTGCTCGGGGAGGTTGATCGATGATCTTGACGCCCGAGTCAGTGACTCGCATCAAAGATGCTGCCGCCTTGTATCCACAGGCCAAGTCGGCGATTCTGCCGGCGATTACAATTGCCTACCGACAGGTGGGGCATTTGAACCCTGATCTTTATGGTGAAATCGCCGGTATTCTTGATATTCCGGCTGTTGAAGTGGCCGAAGCGGCCAGTTTCTACACTATGTTTCCCAAGGAGCCGGTGGGTAAGTATCTGATTCAGGTATGCCACAATATATCCTGCGCTTTGCTTGGGGCTGAAGGTCTGCTGAGCTATTTGCAGGATAAACTTGATATTGAAGTTGGCGAGACAACATCGGACAACCTGTTTACTCTGGTACGGGTTGAGTGTCTCGGTTCATGTGCGACGGCACCAATGATGCAAATCAATCATGATTACTACGAAAACCTGAGCCGCGCTGAAGTTGATCGGATCATCGAGAAACTGACCGCCGAGGCTCAATCCGGGGGGACTTTATGAGCTTTTATTCCCCGGTGAGAACCAATGCACAGGAAGCGGCCAAGTCGGACAGCTTGCCCTTGTTCCGCTTTGTAGAAGATCCCGAGCAGACAAAGATCGACACCTATGAGGCTCACGGAGGCTATCA
This sequence comes from Candidatus Zixiibacteriota bacterium, assembly GCA_021163775.1. GTDB lineage: Bacteria > Zixibacteria > MSB-5A5 > GN15 > FEB-12 > JAGGTI01. The sequence continues at coordinate 34,508 of JAGGTI010000024.1, read as the reverse complement.
GGCCTGGCGCAAAACTCTGACCGAGATGACACCAGAGCAGGTTGTTGGCGAAGTCAAGAATGCCGGACTTCGTGGCCGTGGTGGTGCCGGTTTCCCGGCTGGGGTGAAATGGGGTTTTGTTCCTAAAGGATCTACGAAACCGAAATACCTGATTTGCAATGCTGATGAATCGGAACCGGGTACCTGCAAAGACCGTGTTCTGTTGGAGCGGGATCCACACGCTGTTATTGAGGGGATGGCAATAGCCTCGTACGCCATTGATTGTCACCTGATGTTTATCTATATTCGCGGTGAATTTGGCTATGCGGCCGATGTTATGCGTGCGGCGATGGCTGAAGCTTATAAGAAGGGTCAGCTCGGTAAGAATATTCACGGTGGTGGTTACGACCTCGATATGATCGTCCACACCGGCGGTGGCGCTTATGTATGTGGCGAAGAGACCGCTCAGACGAACTCTATAGAAGGTCGTCGGGGTAACGCCCGTATGAAACCGCCGTTCCCGGCGGTGGCCGGACTGTATGGCTGTCCAACAATCGTTAACAATGTCGAGACTTTGGCTTCGGTGCCGCATATTATCAATCGCGGTGGCGACTGGTACAAGACGCTCGGGACTGAGAAATCGACCGGGTCAAAGATATTCAGCCTGAGTGGTCATGTCCGTCAACCGGGCAACTACGAGCTTCTTTTGGGGCACAACCTGAAGGATCTGATCTACTCACCTAAATATGGTGGTGGTATAATTGGCGACAAAAAGCTTAAAGGGGTAATCCCTGGTGGATCGTCAACGCCGTTCTTAAAACCGGATCAGATTGATGTCTCGCTTGATTATGAATCGTTGGCTTCGGCTGGCACGATGCTCGGCTCTGGAGCGGTGATTGTTTTTCACGAAGAGACCTGCATTGTCTGGATTATTACTAAGTTAATACGTTTCTATCGCCACGAATCGTGCGGTAAGTGTACGCCTTGTCGGGAAGGAACCGCCTGGCTTGAATTACTGATAAATCGAATTGAGCAAGGTGGCGGTAAACCGGGCGATATTGAGAAGATAGAATCTATCTGTGATAACATTATGGGTCGTACGGTCTGTCCGCTGGGTGACGCCGCTGTGATGCCGATTAAATCGGCTATTGCACAATGGCGTGACGAATGGCAGTATCATATTGACCATGGCAAGTGCCTGGTGGAAACTAAGTGTGAACTGGCGCCGGGGAACTGATGGCCGAGAAGACTGACAAGAACACTGTGGTTGTTGAAAAGACGCCAACCGTGACTTTCACGCTTGATGGTCGTGAGGTGACCGTGCCTAAGGGTACGACGATTCTCCTGGCGGCTCAGTCTGTGGGCATTGATATCCCGACCTTATGTTGGCATCCGAAACTGACGATTGCTGGTTCTTGCAGAATGTGTTATGTCGAGATCGAAAAATGGCCCAAGCTGGCGATCTCGTGTGCTACCGAGGCAATGGACGGCATGGTGGTTTACACCGATTCCGATTTGGTTCGTAAGGGCCGAGCGGCGGTGATCCAATTTACCCTGATGAATCATCCTCTGGATTGTCCGACTTGTGATAAAGGTGGAGAATGCACATTACAAGATCTGGCTTTTGCTTACGGGGTCGACAATTCTGAGTTTGACTTTGGTAAGCATCGTTTTGGCGCTACCGAAAACGATACCACGTTTGATGATGTTGTCGTTGGGCCGGAGATCGTACTCAATCGGAATAGGTGCATTCGATGTTACCGCTGTATTCGCGCCAACAAAGAGGCTTTTGGTGAATTCGATCTTGGTGTCTTCGAGCGAGGCAACCATACCGAGATCAATGTGGCTCCCGGTCGCAGATTAGATAACCCATTCTCAGGGAATTTAACCGAAGTCTGCCCGGTCGGAGCGTTGACTCATCTTGACTGGCGTTATAAGATACGTGTCTGGCTTACGGATACTACTTCTTCGATCTGTCCGTTCTACAGTTCAGGCAGTAACATTCTGTTATATACGAATCAACAGCAGAATAAAATCTACAGGGCCACATCGCGGGTAAACGATGATATTGATGACGGTTGGCTCAGCGATACGACTCGTTTTGGTTACCAGGTGGCGATGTCACCCGATCGACTAAAGATGCCCCTTATCAAAAAAGATGGCAAACAGGTTGAGGCAACTTGGGAAGAGGCGCTCAAACTAATTGGCAAACGACTGACCGAAATCACCGAGAAGAAGGGGCGAGTGTGTATTGGCGGACTGGTGGCGTCATCGCAGGACAATGCCACGTTATTCAGTTTCTCCAAACTCCTCCGCAAAGTCGTTGGCTCCAACAATATTGATTTTCGTACTGACTACCGCATGTTGCCGCAGACGAGTGGGGGTGCCTACGATGTACTCTGTAGTCAGCCGTTCAGTATCGTTGGTATTAATCAGTCGGACGTGATCGTTACGCTTGGTAGTGACCTGGTCAAAGAGCACCCCAATGAGTACTTGCGGATTCGCAAGGCGGTCAACTTCGGTGCGGTATCGGTTTATGCCATGAATCCGTATCGGACTAAGTCTTCGGATGTAGCTAAGAAAGAACTTGTCTATCAAGCTGGCACCGAGGAAATACTGATCAATAGTATCTGCCTGGTGGCAATTGAAGATGGCCTTATTGATTCTTCTCTGGCAGGTAATCTGGCTGAGTGTATCAGTCCATCAACAGCCGCTGAATCGGCCGAACTGTGCGAAGTTAACCTTGAAGATATCAGGGCGATCGCGCGGGCATTGGCTGATGGCCGACAGATAACTTTCTTTGCCGGTGAGATTGTTGGTCGCTCAATAAATCGCGAGGCTATTGCCGCCGCACTTTGCAATTTGCACCGGCTATTTGGTCTAAGTGGACGATGTCAGATGAATATCCTGCCGCGTCACGCCAACTCTTGTGGAGCGGTGCAACTTGGTTTGTTGCCGGCTCCAGTTCTGGCGACTAAGGATATGCTCTCTAAACTGTGGGGTGGATGGCCGGAGTCTGAGCCGCAGACTACCGATCGCATGATGGCCAACATGAAAAAAGATGAGATTGATGGCTACATGATTGTTGGTGCCAATCCGATCATGTTATATCCTGACCGAGAATTTGCCACTGACGCTCTCGAAGGGCTTGACTTTCTGATGGTGGCCGATCTTTTCGAAACCGAAACTACAGCCTTGGCAGATGTTGTTCTACCTTTGGCCAGTTGGGCTGAGTATAGTGGCGAGTATGTCAACCTTGAAGGCCGGGTGCAGAAGACTCATCAGGCATTGAAGACAGATTACGATGCCCGCCCCGGTTATGAAATTGCCGCTTTGATCGCACAGCAACTCGAACAGCCTCTCTTTGAGAACGACCAGACGCGCGATGAGACTATCACAAAGGTACTGGCGGTTGATTCAACTCTGCCATGGCCTGATGAGTTCCTTGAAGTCAAGCACGTTGCTGATGAAGTAGATGAAGAGTATCCTCTGGTTTTGTTTGTTGGCGATGATTCTCACCATTCAGGGTATCTGACTGAGAAATCAAATTCACTCACAAACTTCCAAGCCGAACCGTATGTGGAAATATCACCCACGCTGGCAAAACGCCTGGGTATAGATGATGGCGATTCGGTACGTGTGGAGTCTCCTGTGGGCAAAATAGTAGTCCCGGTTCGGATATCGCATCATATCAATAATGATGTTGTTTTTGTACCGATGAATTTCTCAGGTAAGCAGGTCAATTCGCTGATTATGCGTAAGTCACGAGTTGATCGGGTTCGTATTAGCAAGGTTGTGGATTAAGCCAATGCTCGAATATGCCATCATATCCTCGTTGAAAATCATCGTGATCATCGTGGTCTTACTGACCGGGTGTGCTTATTCGACTTACCTGGAACGCAAAGTAGTTGCGTTTATGCAGCAACGAATCGGACCTTTGTACGCCGGGCCGTATGGCTTATTACAGCCGATAGCCGATGCTATCAAACTGATCTTCAAAGAAGATTTCGTTCCAGATAGGGCGGAGCGCTTCGCTTTTACATTGGCACCGATAATCGGATTCGTACCGGCGTTTATGGTTTTTGCGGTGGTGCCGTTCTCCAGCGATGTGACTATGTTTGGCTACGAAGTGAGCGGAATAATCTCCGATCTCAATATCGGTGTGCTCTGGGTCTTAGCTGTAGGTTCGCTGGGGGTCTATGGGACGATTCTGGCTGGTTGGTCATCTGGATCAAAGTATTCTCTGCTTGGCGGCCTGCGAGGATCGGCACAGACAATTTCTTACGAGTTGGCTTATGGCCTGTCTATTGTCGGTGTGATCATTCTTGGCAACACGCTTTCGATGTCTGAGATTGTCAGCCAACAGGCAACAATTTGGGACTGGTATATTTTCAGACAACCCTTAGGGTTCGTCTTGTTCTTGACCTGTGCCATAGCTGAAACTTGCCGTGCACCGTTTGATCTGCCGGAAGCTGAGTCAGAACTGGTAGCGGGTTTTCACACCGAATACTCGTCGATGCGCTTCTCGACATTCTTTGTCGGTGAGTATGCGCATATGATTGCGGTTGGTTGTGTTGGATCGACGTTGTTCCTGGGTGGTTGGCAGGGGCCATTCCTGCCACCGGTATTGTGGATGGCTATTAAGGTATTCTTGTTTTTATTTCTATATATATGGCTGAGAGCAACACTGCCGCGTTTCCGTTATGACCAGTTGATGAATTTCGGTTGGAAGGTGTTGTTCCCCCTGGCAATATTGAATACGATGTTGACTGGCCTGATTGTGTTATGGTGAGAGAGACTGATATAACTTTGGTGCGCCTCGAACAATGAAAGAAGTGTTTCGGACAATATTCAATACTTTCGTGATGCTACCGCAGGGTTTCATGGTTACTCTGGGGAATATGTTCAAGCGTCCGGTAACTCTTGATTACCCCAAGGTGCGTGAGGAGATGACACCCCGCTACAAGGGGTTGCACTATCTGGAGCGGTACGCTGACGGATCCGAGCGGTGTGTCTGTTGTGGTTTGTGCGCCGCGGCCTGTCCTGCGGATGCTATTTACATGGAGCCGACTGAGAACGAGCGTGGCGAACGAATGGCGCGAGTTTACGAAATTAACCTTTTGCGTTGTATCTATTGTGGTTTCTGTGAGGAAGCTTGTCCCGAGGAAGCGATTTTCCTTGGACGTGTATATGAGTTTGCAACCGACAACCGCGAAGGTTTTATTTACAACAAGGAGCAGTTGTTGGTATCGCATCCGAGAAGCGAGAGTCAATACAAACGGACAATCCGTAAAACCCGACGGATTCATGATGAGGTCGAGCCAGACTGATGAATTTTGAGTTGATCATATTCGGCATCTCTGCGGTGATAGCTGTTTTCGGCGCTACTATGATGATTGCCCAGCGCAATCCGGTAGCTTCGGTGTTGTATATGATCCTCTCCTTGATAGCTCAGGCGGTTTGCTACGTACAACTCGGTGCGCTATTTCTCGGAGTTATTCTGATTGTGGTCTATGCCGGTGCTATTATGGTACTGTTCCTGTTCGTCATTATGTTGCTCAATCTTCGTGGCGAAGAAGCCTCAGAACAGGATACCCCGGCAGTCAGCCAGTTTACTAAGTACGTGTTTTCTGTTCTGCTAACTCTGGAGTTGGTGTTTATAGTCAAGGCGGCATCGCTTGACTCGGTGGCGACGCAGGTCGCTGACCAGGTGGCCGATGGTTTTGGGTCAGTTCGTCAGGTGGCGCAGGTGATGTTTACCAATTATTTGTATCCTTTTGAGTTGACGGGGATATTGCTTTTGGTGGCGTTGGTCGGTGCTGTGGTGCTCGCCAAACGTGAGAGAGATTCTTATTCTTCCGCAACCGATGATGCGGATGATGACCGATCAGAGAGGGTGGTGGAATAAAAATATGGTACCGACATCGGCATATTTGATCCTGGCCATTATTCTTTTCGGCATTGGCACCGTTGGTGTCCTGATAACACGCAATATGATTGTGCTCTTTATGTCGATTGAGATTATGCTCAATGCGGCGAATATGGTTCTGATCGCGTTTTCGAAGGCTCTCAATTTAGTTGATGGCCATGTGATAGTGTTCCTGGTGCTGACAATTGCCGCGGCCGAAGCGGCGGTAGGTCTGGCCATGATTGTAATGGTGTATCGAAACCGAGAAACGGTCAACGTTGATCGTTTCAGTCTGATGAAGTGGTAGGAAGGTAGTTGATGGCGGAATACTTGTTCCTGGTGCCGCTGTTTCCGTTGATCGGATTTCTGATTAACGGTCTGCTGATCGGTCGGTTGCCAAAGCCGTTGATCACTTTGATCGGCTGTGGTTCGGTTGGTCTTTCTCTCCTGCTCTCTTGTTCATTGTTCTTTGAATTGAAAGCCCTGGCACCTGAGGCACGACAAATTACTCAGACACTATTCACCTGGATATCGGTAGGTCAGTCGCCTGATCAATTCCACGTGAGCATTGGTTATCTCCTGGATCCGCTGTCGGCGGTTATGATTCTGGTGGTGACCGGTGTTGGTTTCCTTATTCATATTTATTCGATTGGTTACATGGCTCACGACAATGGGTATGGACGGTACTTTGCGTACATGAACCTGTTTACTTTTGCCATGTTGACTCTGGTTCTGGCCGATAACTTCCTGTTCCTCTTTGTAGGTTGGGAGGGCGTGGGGTTGTGTTCCTACTTGTTGATCGGTTTCTGGTATGAAAAGAAATCTGCTTCTGATGCAGGTAAGAAAGCTTTCATCGTTAACCGGATTGGTGATTTTGGGTTTCTGGTCGGAATCTTCATTATATTCTGGAGCGTCAAATCGCTTGATTTTATGACGGTTGCGGCACGTGCTCCGGAAGTGTTTGTTTTTGGCGGTAGTTTGGTTACGGCGGCCTGTCTGATGCTCTTTCTCGGTGCCACCGGCAAATCTGCTCAGCTGCCGCTATATATCTGGCTTCCTGACGCGATGGAAGGCCCAACACCGGTTTCGGCGCTGATACATGCCGCTACGATGGTTACAGCAGGGGTGTACCTGTTGGCTCGCACTAACGCGCTATTCATTATGGCTCCAGATGCGTTGATGGTCGTTGCTATCATTGGAGCGTTGACGGCGCTGTTTGCCGCTACTATCGGTCTGGCTCAGAATGATATCAAACGAGTGCTCGCATATTCCACCGTAAGCCAGTTGGGGTATATGTTCCTGGCGTGTGGCGTAGCGGCGTTCACTGCGGGTATTTTCCACCTGATGATTCATGCTTTCTTCAAGGCACTCCTGTTCCTTGGCGCTGGTTCGGTTATACACGCCATGTCCAATGAACAGGACATGCGTAACATGGGCGGTCTTAAGAAATATCTCCCGATCACATTTAGCACGATGTTTGTCGCTACCCTTACGATTACCGGTATCCCGTTGTTCGCTGGATTTTTCTCCAAAGATGAAATTCTGTGGAAAGCGTTTTCATCGGGTACCAACGGTGCCTGGTATTTCTGGTTGATTGGTTTTGTGACGGCCGGTCTTACTGCGTTCTATATGTTCCGTTTGGTTTATCTGACATTCTATGGTAAGGAACGGATGGATTCCAAAACGAAGAGTCACATACACGAGTCACCCCGGACAATGACTGTACCTTTGATGGCACTGGCAGTGTTGTCGGCCATCGGCGGGTTTATCGGTATGCCGCACATTTTCGGCGTAACAAACTATTTCGAAGAGTGGCTTAGCCCTGTAATGAGTGGTCCGGCCCACGATATGGCCGAACATGCTCTGGCTTCAGGTGGACATTCGGCTACCATGGAATGGTTGTTGATGGCGGCCTCAGTCGTGCTGGTTCTTGTTTCGATTTGGATGGCCTATTACTTCTATCGTAAGAACACTCAAGCATCAACGTCTCTGGCTGAGAAATTTTTAGGGATCAAAACCACTCTGGAGAATAAATATTACGTTGATGAGTTTTACGGTGCAGTGGTGATCCGCCCCGTGATCTATTTTTCCCTGTTCCTCTGGAAATTTGTTGATGTCATTTTGATTGACGGTACCCTCAACGGCCTGGCTAAATTATGGCGGGATGTCAGCGACGCTCTGCGATACAGCCAGTCAGGGCAATTGCGTAGCTATGCAACTATCTTTACTGTGGGGGTAGTACTCTTGATCGCCTGGATAGTATTTGGGATAAATCATGGATAATGTTCTTCTGACATTAGTTACATTTTTCCCGATCCTCGGGGTGATTCTACTGCTCTTTGTGCCGAATAAACAGCACGATACGATCAAAGGCGTGTCTCTGATCATTGCTTTCATTACCCTGCTCATTTCGATCCTGATCTATGCCGCATTTGACCCTCTGGCCAGTGGGATGCAGTTTGAGGTCAATGAACCGTGGGTGACTTCACTGGGCATCAATTATCATCTTGGGATTGATGGTATTTCGCTTCTATTGATAGCCCTTACTACGGTCCTGACTATTTTGTGTGTTCTTGCCTCGTGGCGTTCGATAAAGCACGGTGTCAAAGGTTTCTATATATCGCTTCTGATGCTGACTACTGGTATGATAGGGGTGTTCTGTTCCCTTGACTTGTTCCTGTTCTACGTTTTCTGGGAAGTGATGCTGATCCCGATGTATTTCATCATCGGCGTTTGGGGCGGGCCGCGGCGGATGTATGCCGCTATCAAATTTGTCTTGTTCACAATGTTTGGTTCACTTCTGATGCTGGTCGCTTTGCTATACATCTATTTCCAGTATCAGGCTTTTTCGGGCGAGTTCACCTTTGACCTGATGAAGATTATTGCGGCCCCGCCGTTGAGTTTTCAAGAGCAACTCTGGCTGTTTGGCGCCTTTGGGCTGGCCTTTGCAATTAAAGTTCCGCTGTTCCCGTTCCACACCTGGTTGCCGGATGCTCACGTCCAGGCACCTACTGTTGGTTCGGTGCTTCTGGCAGGTGTGTTGCTCAAGATGGGCACATACGGTTTCCTGCGTATCTGTATTCCAGTTTTCCCCGATGCGACCGTAGCATACCTTCCGTACATTTGTATTCTGGCGTTAATCGCGATAATTTACGGAGCCTTGGTCTCGATGGTGCAACGTGACATCAAATCACTTGTGGCGTTTTCTTCTGTTTCGCACATGGGTTTCGTTATGTTGGGGATGTTTACTCTCAACTTGCAGGGAGTCGAAGGCTCTGTGTTGCAAATGCTTAACCACGGCATCTCAACTGGTGCTTTATTCCTAATTGTGGGTATGATTTACGAGCGAAGGCATACTCGCATGATTGAGGATTTTGGCGGGCTGGCGAAAGTCATGCCGGTCTTTGCGACGTTCTTTATGATATTTACACTCTCGTCGATCGGATTGCCACTCACTAATGGTTTCGTGGGCGAGTTCCTGATCCTGCTGGGTGCCTACAAGCTCAATCCTGTGTATGCGATTGTGGCGGCGTCGGGTGTGATCCTGGCGGCTTGTTATATGTTGTGGATGTACCAGAGGGTAGTCTTTGGGAAGGTGACCAATCCTGAGAATCAGAAACTTACTGATCTGACCGGACGCGAGCGATTGGTGCTGATTCCGCTGGTTCTGCTTGTTTTCTGGATAGGGGTTTATCCAATGCCTTTCCTCGATCGTATCGAGCCGGCAGTTAAGCAAACGCTCACCTATGTTGAGGCGGCTCAGGTGGTTCAAAATAGCAATGAATTTCAGCCGGTGGAAACGGTGGCACTGGAGCCATTGACGGCAGATGATGAGACCGAGAAACAAATGGACGACCACAGATGAGCAAAGTGACGATTTACACCAAAGTCGGTTGCCCATACTGTGCCGCGGCCATGAAGCATTTCAGTGATCAGGGTGTCGCTGTTGAGGAAATAGATGTTTACGAGGTCGCGGGAGCCAAAGAAAAGGCAAATGAACTCACTGGTGGCGAGAATATTGTGCCGGTGATTGTCGAGGATGGAAAGGTAACGGTCGGCTTCGGCGGTGGCTGAGGTGTCTGATTCAGGTGGCGGTCGCCGCTGGGAATAAGCATGGTTGATTACGTTTCGACATTATCTATTGATTTTAGCCTGATCTATCCGGAGATCGCGCTCATAATTGGTGCATTCCTGATGCTGGGTGTGGCCTGTTCGCGTCGTTTGGCACCGATGGCACCCAATTTGGCTTTATTAACTTATGTGGTCTCGCTCTACCTGATCCTGAACCAGTGGGGACTACAGGGCGCCGGTTTCGCAGATATGGTTGTCTGCGACAGTTTCGCGATTATGTTCAAGGCGATTTTTGTCGTGGCCTCGATCGTGACCATTCTTCTGGCCCAGTATTATCTCAAGACAAAGGGTATTGATCGACCTGAGTTCTACGTATTGATGCTCATCTCCACGGTCGGTATGATGGCCATGACCGCTACTGCTGATTTGGTAGTTATGTTGATTGGTCTGGAAGTGATGTCTCTCCCGCTTTATGTTCTGGCCGGATTTAATCGGCGGTCGTTGAAATCAAACGAAGCCGGGGTCAAGTATTTCATGATGGGAGCTTTCGCTTCGGCCTTTCTGTTGCTTGGAATTGCCTTTATTTTTGGAGCGGCTGAAACAACAAATCTACGTCGCATTGTGACCGATTTCAGCTATCTCCTACATCATCAGACATCCGGTATCTATTTGATATCAGGAGCGGTTTTGGTGTTTATAGGTTTCGGATTCAAAATCGCGGCGGTTCCGTTCCATAGCTGGGTTCCCGATGTCTATGAAGGCGCGCCGACCCCGGTGACAGCTTTCTTTAGCGTCGCGCCCAAAGCGGCGGCTTTTGCCGTATTGTTGAGGATCTTTGTTTTTGGCTTCTCTGGTTTGAGTGAGCTTACAACAGTGTTCTCTGTTTTTGCGGTGTTGACTATGTCGGTGGGGAATATCCTCGCGTTGCGACAGGATAACGTCAAACGGATGTTAGCCTACTCGTCTATTTCGCACGCCGGATATATTATGGTCGCTCTTGCGGTCGGTGGTCCCGAAGGAGTTTCCGCGGCGATATTCTATATTGCATCCTACACCATGTTCAACTTAGGAGCCTTTGGAGTTGTGACGGTGCTGGAGACACGGTCTGGTTGCCAGTCGGATTATTCCGAATTGACCGGATTGTCAAAAGCGCATCCGTACCTGGCGTGTGTCTTCGCGCTCTTCATGTTTGCCTTGGCCGGATTCCCACCCACGGTCGGATTTTTTGGAAAGTTCTATTTGTTCTCAGCGGCGATACAGGCTAACCTGATCTGGCTGACTATTATTGGCGTGATGAATTCTTTTGTCTCGGTCTATTTCTATCTGCGGGTGGTCAAGGTCAGTTTCTTCGACACTTCGGAAAAGACCTTCTCGAAAGTGCGTCTGACGCCGGCAATCGTGCTGGCATTGGCTTTGACAGCGATCGCCACACTCGGCATTGGTTTATTCCCGCATCAATTGTTGCGACTGTCTCAGGCCGCTATCTTCGGCCTGCCGTAGGTAAGTAGATCAGCCCGACTCGGGGCCTGACATTACCACTTGTGCATGACGGATACTTGCGGCATGTTCTTCTAAAGGGAATCTGTGTGAAGAGAAGGCTGTCTGATATGACGAGCCCTGATATTGAGATTAAGTACTGACCATGAAGGCAACTAAAAAGCACTACTTGCCCGGCCTTACGATAATTGCCTTAATGGTGCTTGCCGCGTGCGATCGGACGGACGTTGTGACCCTGGGAATGGAAACATACTACCGCGTGTACGACAAGGCGCTCGAAGAGATTCATGCGGAGGTGACAGGAGAGCGCCCTCTAGTTAGGCGTGCGTTCATCAGAGTGGAATCCAGTTTCATTGATAAACTGAACTTTGGTGACTCGGTTCTCGTTGTTTTTCAGAGGGATGGAGATCGGCTTGCCTCGGCAAAGGTGTACTCTCAGCCATCTTTGGATGACAATGCTGGTAATCCCGCACTGGTGGGTGGGTTTGAGGGGCAGGAAAAGGCAACCTCTCTCGGACTAGTAGGTTTTGAGTTTCGTGTATCGGAATCAGAATTTGGCGCAACCGCCTTCGCTGAAGGGTTGAGAAAGTCAGTTCTCGTGCACTTCACAGTGCATGACGGGGAGCTCAGGTATCATCACTTGGAGATCATTCGCGAAGTTGACGGGAATCCGATGGTCAGAAAGTAGCCTAATGTTCCGGGCGGCTTCCAGAGGGAAGGCTTGTGTATTATTGTGCAGTCAGGCGACTCTGCCTGACGGTTAGGATTGCCGGGAGTCGGGCAGAGTCATCCGATTCTACATGAACAATGTGACTTGCGCCTAGAGCTTAGTCCCGTAGGTCGAAACCAGCCCTTTGGCGGTTTCGACATTATCACTAATGATCGAGTTTGTCTTTGCCGTTGGCGCGGGGGGGTGGTATCGGGTAGCGACCGGTGAAACATCCGTGGCAGAAAGTTGTGTCGGGCAACGATGGCATCGCCAACATGCCTTTCACTGACAAGTAGCGCAGGGAATCAACACCTATGTATTTTTCCATCTGTTTTACGTTCATCCTGGAGGCAAGCAGTTCCTTGCGGGTCGGCATATCGATACCGAAAAAACAGGGAGCAATGATCGGGGGGGAGGATACCCTGAAATGTATTTCCTTCGCCCCAGCTTCGCGGATCATCTTCACTAGTTTCATAGAAGTAGTTCCCCGTACGATGGAATCATCGACGACTACCACCCGACGTCCCTTCAGAACCCCTTTGACCGGGTTGAATTTGAGCCGGACATCAAGGTCACGGATACTTTGCTTGGGATCGATGAAGGTTCGTCCGACATAGTGATTTCGAATAAGACCGATCTCAAACCTGATACCGGATTCCTCGGCGAAGCCCAGCGTGGCGGTGTTGGCTGAATCGGGGATACCGATGACGATATCGGCCTTGACCGGATGCTCGCGTGCCAGCAGACGGCCTAACCGTCGCCGGACTTTGTCAACGTTTTCGCCGAAAATGCGCGAGTCAGGGCGAGAGAAATAGATGTATTCAAAAATACAGAAAGCGTTTTTGCCGTTCTTCTTAAACCGGTGGGACCGGATACCGCTCTTGCTGATTTCAACGATCTCGCCCGGTTCAACATCGCGGACATATTTGGCTCCCAGGATATCGAAGGCGCATGTTTCTGAAGCCACCAGGTAGGTGTTGCGCAGTTTGCCGATCGCTAACGGACGAAATCCATGAGGATCACGGGCGGCAATGACAGAGTCTTCAGTGAGAAAAACCAGAGAGTACGATCCTTTTATCTTTTTAAGCGCATCGCATATTCGATCGAATCTGGTTCGTTTCTTGGAAGTAGCGATAAGGTGAAGGATAATCTCGGTATCGGAAGTGGTCTGAAAAATAGAACCACGGGAATCCAGACTGTGCTTCAATTCCAGCGAGTTAGTCAGGTTGCCGTTGTGGGCCACTGCCAGGTTGGATCGGCGGTTGGTTATCATAAAAGGCTGGATGTTCAACAGTGATGACGCCCCGGTCGTGCTGTAACGGGTATGGCCAATCGCCATACGGCCAGTTAATTTGCTGATAGTCTCCGGGTCGGAGAATACTTTGGATACTTGCCCCATACTCTTATGTAAGTGAAAATCACCCTGGTCAGAAGTGACCACACCGGCCGATTCCTGTCCACGGTGTTGTAGGGAATAAAGGCCAAGATACGTAAGTTCGGCGGCTCGTCGGTGACCGAAAATAGCAAAGACGCCGCAGTTGTCGTGAACCATTGAGTCAAGCATTGGCTATATATCCTCTCCGGGTTACTCCCCGGAAAAGGCGGTAACTTATCGCACACAGGCCCCTTTGTCAACCGCTTTAAGAGCTTCACGTTGGTTTGCAATTGTGAATCGATATGCAGTGTGATTCTGATTTGATGAGCCACTGATCAAAAAATGAACAGCGAAAAGAGGTAGGTAAATGCCTGTAAATGCTGTATTTTAAGGAATACTTCGATCTTACTTACGGTCGTTAGGAATATTCCGCTTGGTGCACACCTTTTGCTTGAGAGGTCACCAGAAAGCAGATCGGGATATTTATATATGAGAAACCAGGAACAGGACAGATACGAAATTTTACGCGGCCTGACATCTGCGGGCTCCCGCGATGAACAGCTTGATCAGATAGGTCGGACGGCACTTGAGCAGACCGCCAGTCTGATCGGTCTGGATGCAATATCATTGTATCTGTGGGACGATCAGAAACAGGTTACTTTACACCTGACCCATTCTGTAACCGATGTCCAGGCGACTCGATTGACTGAGATGGAAGATCGTCTGTTTGACGGTTTACGGCGTGAACATCAATTGGTGTCCGCTTACATGTCATTTGATGGTGATGAACCGTATCATTCGTTTACCCTGCCTTTGCGACGTGGTCGTAATATTTTTGGGGCTGTAATTGGGCTTCAGTATGGCGAGCGGCGTACTATTTCAGAAGACGATTTCCTCGATGCTCTCACTGGTACTTTGGCACTGCATGTGATGGCCGCTAGTCTGGCCGGAACCCCGTCGAGGGATCAAATCGACAAAGAACGGTTTGCGGCCGTGATGGAAACCGCTGTTACTGTTAACGATAAAGTTAATAATGCTCTTCAGGCGATTATTGGTACCGTCCAACTTTTGATTATGCACCGAGAGGATTTGGACGATGAACTCCGCAGTCAATTGGGTGTTATCGAAAAATCAGCTACCCGGATCAAGCGAGTAACCCAGGGATTACTGCGGCTCACTTCGGCCAAGACCGTAGAGTATACACCAGGTACCCTGATGATTGATCTGCCTGACCTAAATGACGATTCGGATGAAACCGAGTCCTGACCTTCCTTAATATTACCTAATCAAGTCTTCAATCAGGTCTTTGTTATTGGTTGCTGTTCTGGTTGCAATCGGCTATTCTATCTACAGTTTATTCGGGGGTGTAAAACGCTACCGAAATTTGCAACAGGGTTGACGTTACGAACTGGAAGGAGCAACAGTAATGACAGGTTCTAAGTGTTTCAGTCTGGTCGCTATGTTGATGGCCATCGGTTTAACTATGGCAGGTTGTGGGGTTGAATCAACTGGTGCTCCTGTTACGGATGTTAAACCAGTAACCGATACTCTTCACGGGGTTAAAGTAGTCGATAATTACCGCTGGCTGGAAAACAGCAATTCTGATGTTCAGACGTGGACTGATCGGCAAAACGAATACACGCGAAATCATCTTGACACGTTGCCTGATCGTCAGGCGATCATCGAACGGTTACAACAACTATACGATGAAGCCGACCCGGAGTACTCCAATTTTTATTATCAGAATGAACTGTTGTTTGCTCTTAAGGACGACCCCAAACTCGACCAGCCAATGCTGGTAGCTTTGGACTCGCCACATAATCTTGCTTCTGAACGTGTGATTGTTGACCCCAACCTGATTGACACCACAGGGAGAACCTCGATAGACTGGTTTGTTGTTTCACCCGATGCCAAACTCGTGGCGATATCGCTGTCGGTAGGTGGCTCCGAGGATGGTGATCTCCATGTGTTTAAGGTGGCAAACGGTGAGGCTCTGGGTGATTTGGTGCCTCGGGTCAATGGGCCGACTGCTGGTGGGGATGTGGCCTGGAGTTCGGATAGGTCTGGTTTCTTTTATAGTCACTATCCCCGTGAAGGCGAACGTCCCGCGGATTCATTGAGATTCTACCAACAAGTTTATTATCACAAATTGGGTACTCCAACTGAAGAAGATACTTACGAGATAGGGGAGAGCTTTCCTGCTATTGCTGAGATAGAACTCGAAACCTCAGATGACAACCGATATGTCATCGCTACTGTTGCCAATGGCGATGGTGGAGAATTCTCTCATCACTTGAGAGGTCCAGATGGTCGCTGGCGTCAAATTACCGCCCACGATGACTTGATTCCGGTGGTCAAGTTCGGTTTCGATAACACCCTATACGCCCTGTCACACCAAGGCTCGCCTCGGGGACGTGTCCTGCGTTCCGGTATCCGACAACCCAATTTTTCTCAGGCTCGTACTGTGGTAGCCGAAAGTGATGTGGTCATAGACGGCTTTGTGTGCACCGACAATGTGATCTATGTTGTGGATGTGATCGGGGGACCATCGCAAGTGCGGGTGCTCGATCGCAAGGGACAGTTCCAGAAAACCGTACCGATACTTCCCGTGTCATCGGTATCACTTCCGGTATCGTTGGATGGTGATAAAGTGTTGATAAGGAACCGGAGTTACACCGAGCCAACTTCCTGCTACACTTATGATCCGGGTGAAGGAGCGTTACTGAAAACACCAATGCAGGTGAAATCCCCTGCTGATTTCAGTGATGTGGAAGTTTTACGCGAGTTCGCTACTTCAAAGGATGGTACCAGGGTGCCGATGAATATTATCCGTCGTAAAGGCACCCAGCTCACCGGTGACAATCCGACTATTCTGTACGGTTATGGTGGTTATGGAAGTATAGAGCGACCCTGGTATGATCGTCGAATGAGCCTTTGGCTGGATAACGGAGGTGTGTTTGTGAAGGCGAACCTTCGCGGTGGAGGAGAGTTTGGCGAGGAATGGCATCTGGATGGCAATTTGACTAACAAGCAAAACGTCTTTGATGACTTTGCCGCCTGTGCTCAATACCTGATTGACACTGGTTACACTAATCCATCAAAGCTGGCGATCTGGGGTGGCTCAAACGGTGGTTTGCTGGTTGGCGCGGTAATGGTTCAACACCCCGAACTGTTCCGTGCGGTCGTTTGTCAGAAAGGTGTGTTGGATATGATGCGGGTTGAGTTTGATGCCAACGGTGCCTTCAATGTGACAGAGTTTGGCACGGTGTCAAATCCCGATCACTTTGAAGCTCTATATGCATATTCACCGCTTCACAACGTGAAAAACGGTGTTCGGTATCCTGATGTTATTTTTACAGCCGACGAAAACGATGGTCGGGTCTTGTCGTATCATTCGAAGAAAATGGCCGCGATGGTCCAGGCGGCTAGTCCGGGTAGCCTGACCCTGTTGCGGACGACTTCCGGGCGTGGACACGGTATAGGCAGTTCGCTGAGTGACGATATCGCCATGTATAGCGATCTCTACGCGTTTCTATTTGACCGGTTAGGGGTGAAATTTGGAGCCGAGTAGAGTCGGCTCTTATATCACATTGGTTTCTTTCTGAATCTTGCCTTTGCTGAAACGGGCCGGACTGAGGTCGGAAATATCTATTTCTGGCTTCTGATCGGTTAGAATTTGCGAACAAATCAAACCGGCGGCCGGAGCTTGCATCAACCCGTGCCCAGAGAACCCAAGAACGTGAAACAACCCTTCTACTTTCGGTTCGTAGCCGATTATTGCCCGATGGTCAGGGGTTACTTCGTACAGGCCCGCCCACTGATTAGCAACTTCGGCTGTTTCAAGTTGTGGTATGCGATCCAGCGCCCGCTCCAGAATATTGTCAGTGTAATCCGGGTCGATCGAAATATCGGTCGATGGTTTTACGTCTGGATCTGCCCAACCCAAAAGAAGACCCTTGGATTCCTTGTGGAAATATAGTCCTGAAGCTACATCAACAACCATCGGAAAATCAGGTCTGACAAAGTCCAGCTCGCCGGTGGTTACGCACTGGCGACGAATTGGTTGTACCGGTAGGTCGACACCTATCATTTGACCGATCTGTGACCCAAATGCACCGGTGGCGTTTACTACCATGCCACAGGCAATATTGCCACGATTGGTGATGACTTCGGTAATTCTGTCACCGGTCCTGGTCAGCCCGGTTACTTCGGTTTCCAATTCGATTTCAACTCCAAGATTTCGGGCCGCTTTTTCATAGCCGGATAAGAATTCATGTGGATCGGCCAGGCCATCGTCAGCACAGAAAGTTGCTGAGTGTATATCATCGAGACGCACATGCGGTGCCAAGCGGGCTATATCATCCGCTTTCAGAATATCGACTTTGAGCCCAAGTGAACGTTGTAATTCGACGCTCAGGTAGAACGATTCCACGTCTTCTGGACGAGAGAGCAGGAACATATATCCGACCTGATCAAAGAGAGCCTCCTGGCCAGTGTCTTCCTTGAACTGACAAAAGAGCTTTTCGGAGAGCATCGACATTTTGATATTAACCCGGTTGCTGAACTGGGCGCGGATGCCTCCAGCCGCTTTGGATGTTGATCCTGTGCCAGTGAGCGAATCCCGCTCTAAGAGCACTATTTTTCCGTATTGGGCCCGAGCCAGATAGAAGGCCGCGGCCATTCCGATAATTCCGCCCCCGATAACAACAGCGTCTGCCTTTTCGCGCACTTCATTCCTCTTTATGTATCAAAGAACATTGTAAACTTAACATTTCCACTAATTTACCGAAATAGTAGATTTAGTCAAGCTCTGTGAACGTTAGTTGTAAAATGTTAGTTCGGTACCACAAAATCGTTGCAAGGGTGAGAAAAAGCTATAGATTCCTCAGACTTTCATGAATCGACAAATGTTGACAAAATTGATACGTAGCCTCCAACTTTCGGAGTCTAACCTGCTGATCCTTTTATCAGTGATTGTTGGGTTGTCTACGTCATTTGGGGCAATCGGCTTTATTAAACTGATAGAATTCTGTAATGAGCTATTTTTTGGTCTGACAGATCAAGTCCTCTCCTCGACTGTAGGTATTACCACCTGGGGCGGTTACCGTTGGTGGCTACCAATTATACCAGCTGTTGGTGGACTCATAGTTGGGCCAATAGTCTACAACTATGCCAGTGAGGCTAAAGGCCATGGGGTTCCGGAAGTTATGAATGCGGTTGCTCGTCTTGGCAGTATTATTCGTCCTCGTGTTGCGGTCGCTAAGACTGTTGCATCGGCGATTTGTATTGGTTCGGGAGGCTCAGCCGGGCGTGAGGGACCGATTGTCCAGATCGGCTCGGCTCTGGGATCATCTATTGGACAGCTTTTTCGGATGTCAGGTACTAGAGTCAGGGTTTTGGTGGGGTGTGGTGCCGCGGCTGGAATCTCTGCTGTGTTCAATGCCCCTATTGCAGGGGCGATATTCGCATCAGAAATTATTCTTGGTGATTTTGCTGTGAAGACGTTTGCGCCAGTGCTACTTTCTTCGGTAGTATCATCGGTTGTTATTCGAACGTTTATGGGCAATCACCCAGCTTTTGACATCCCCAGTTACTCGCTCGTCTCGGCTTGGGAGATACCACTGTATGCCGTTATGGGAGTTGCCCTTGGTGCTTTCTCGGTTCTGTTTACGCGAGTGTTAGATGTCACCGAAGACTTTTTTGATAATCTAAAAGTAGCCAACTGGACCAAACCAGCCATCGGCGGTCTACTCTTGGGTGTAATAGCTGTTTTCTATCCGCAGGTTCTTGCTGATGGTTACAAGACCATCAAGCTCACTCTCTATGGTGAGATGGGAGCGGTGTTATTGATTGTATTGTTCATGATGAAACTTGCGGCTACCTCTTTGACACTTGGATCCGGTAATTCCGGTGGCATATTTGCGCCATCGTTATTTATGGGCGCTGTAGCTGGCGGTTCATTTGGGGTATTGGTTCATGATTGGTTTCCCTCGGTTACGGCCACACCTGGAGCGTATGCTCTGGTAGGGATGGCCGGTTTGGTAGCAGGGGCTACTCACGCGCCAATTACTGCAATTCTAATTATTTTCGAAATGACTAACGACTACCGGATTATCCTACCGCTTATGGTGACTGTGGTGTTTGCGGTATTAGTAGCCGGACGGCTCTTCCCGCATTCAATTTATACGATCAAACTGTTCAAGCGGGGAATTGATATCCAGGGTGGCAAGGATGTCAATGTGTTGAAATCGCACACTGTGGCCGAAGTTATGGACCCCGAGTTCGAGACGATACCTGCCACGACCACTCTAATGGATATTTTTCACGTTATCGAGCATTCCCGCGAGTCATATTTCGTGGTGGTGGATCGACAGAATCGGATGAAAGGTGTACTGTCGTTTCAGGATATTCGAAACCTTCTAAGCCAACACTCGTTGGATTGCCTGGTTATTGCTCAGGATTTGGTTCACAACGATACTCTTGCACTATATAAGTCGGATAATCTTGAAGATGCCTACAAACTTGTGGGACAACATGATTTTCAACTGGTTCCCGTGATCAACAACAATGACTCCAAAAAGGTTATTGGGGTTGTGCGCCGAGATCGACTGAAAGATTTCTACAATAGAAGTCTTTTGGATTGTCTGCGACAGTAGATCTCACACAATACTGATATCAACATTCCAGCCTTGTAGAAACCGGGTTGGGGCCGTAAATTGAGTTATGGCTGAGCTTCCCAAACTTCGCTCCGATCTGATTTCTTCGCCGTCCGAAGTCGATGGCGCTATTGTGTACACAGTCAAGGATCCGGTGGGGGGCAATTACTTTCGTCTGAGAGAACCGGAACACTGGTTAGTGCACCAGTTTGATGGTTATTCAACACCGGAAAATCTGGCAGATCGGTTCAATGCGAAATATGGTTCCAATCTGTCGGCCAATGATGTTGGTCAATTTGTCAGTGTCATGGACAAATTATTGTTTCTGGACAACAGTCGCTCAGAGCAAACTATCGGGCGGTTCAGCGTAGGTATGCACATGGGTACGTCATGGCTGGGCCGTCTTCTCTTTGTAAAGCTGAAAGCGTTTAAGCCCGGACAGTTTCTCGAACGTCTGACCTCGCTCTACCGACCTTTACACCGACCGTTCTGGTTCGGGGTTCAGGGCTTGATTATTATTATTGGGCTGTCGGTTTTATTTGCCAACGTAGAGCAGTTTGCGGTCAGCTTGGTCGAACTGTGGCGGCTCGACTCGATTGTACTTATGATTGCCTCCATATTTGGTCTCCTGGTACTCCACGAGTTTGCCCATGCAGTTGTCTGCCGCCTTTACGGTGGCGAGGTAAGGGAGATGGGTTTTCTGTTGATCTATTTCCAGCCCGGTTTCTATTGCGATTTGTCCGATGCCTGGCTGTTTAAGCACAAATGGAAGCGTATCACGGTTACTTTGGCCGGGCCGTATTTCCAGTTACTGATTCTGGCGCTGTCAGTCATTCTTTGGCGTGTGACTACGCCCGGTGTATTTGTTAACGACCTGGCCTGGATGTTGGTGACGGTTAACTGGATCAACTGCCTGTTCAATTTCAATCCGTTGTTTAAGCTCGATGGCTACTATTTACTGTCGGACTGGGTGAATATCCCAAATCTCCGCCGCAAGGCTTTTGCGTATTTGGGTAATCTGTTTCAGCGGCGTATTCTGGGCTGGGATGTTAAGGCTTTTGAAATCAACCGACGGGAACGGCTAATTTTCGTTGTCTATAGTCTCACATCTCTTGTTTACTCGATCTGGTTCCTTGGCTATCTCTTCAGTCTGGTGATTTCTTTTCTGCTGGCTAAAGCTGGTGCTGGTGGATTGCTGTTGTTCATTATCGTCTGGCTGGTTATCTTACAATCAACTTTTGGTAGGTTGGCTCACGGTATAGTGAGCCATATTCGTCACATGCGACAATTATTGAGAAAACCTTTGAAACTGATTAGCTACCTGGTTGTTTTTGGTGTTGTGCTTGTTGTAGGCATAACTATTCCAATGCCACAACGGGTATCAGGTGATGTGTTGGTTCAACCGATCGCCGAGTTTACGATCTCTCTAAGCGAAACTGGTCTGATGGAAAAACAGACTCGCTTTGGAGGTGAAGCACCCAGCACAATCAGTGACTACTTGCAATTGGGTTCTACCGACATGACGGCTCTGAATGTGGTTTCACTCGCGCGTGATGGCCAACAGGTGTACGCTGGTGATACCGTGGCTATTATGTCGTCTAATCAGGTTAATGCTGAGATCAAAGCGGGGCAGGCTGAATTAGATCGTCTTTACGGTGAACTGGCCCTGCTCAAAGCGCCACCTCGCAAAGAAGAAGTCGCCGAGGCTCAGGCTCGGGTGAGAGCCGCTGAAGCCAACTTACAGCGACTACTGCGAGACGAACAACGAATTGTCCGTCTTTTGGAAAAATTGCACGAAACGCAGGAGCGTTTAGAGTCTGTCCAGTCGGAGGTTGAAATCGCACGAGCCGAACTGGCGACTCGCCAATCCGCTCTGGATTTGCTGAAAGCTCCCCCTCGGGTCGAGGAAGAAGCTGTGATCCGATACCAGATCGATCAGCAACAGGCTCGCTTGTTGTTTCTTAAACAGCAAGCAAGTGCGGGTCAGATAGTGACACCTATTGACGGCATCGCGCGAGTAGGGACCGGTGGTCGTGAAATTATGTCGGTGGCTGATGCTGATATGGTCGAGATGTTGGTGCCCGTGAGCGATTTTGATATGCCGCTTATTCAGATAGGTCAGGAAGTGCAGGTCAAAGTGCGTTCATATCCTAACCGAACTTTTGAGGGTACAGTCATTCTGGTTCCAGTCGCGGGTGTCGAGACCGAACAGGGCGTTATTTTTCCTGTTACTGTTGTTGTCGACAATTCTGAGATGTTACTGCGTGATGGCATGTCTGGCTATGCTAAAATCGAAGCTGGCTCAGGTTCGCTTTTCGCCCAGGGATTCCGCAAACTCTACTCGACTCTTCGGGTTGAATTCTGGTCGTGGTGGTAATCTAAAGTACAACTTCAATAAATAAACCCAACTAACGCTGTAGTAACATATAATGGTGATACTATGTGTTGTCTAAGTGTGGTGCAATAGCGTGATATCACACAGTTACTGTATGATATCAACGTGTTGATGTAGGAAATAATTTCCCGTTATATGCTGTGTGTGATGTGGTATTGTGGATAATCATGGTTTCGTAATGTAGAAATCCACTTGACGTCGAAATGACGCATAACTATATTCAAAATGATAGTGTGATCTTAATGATCACATAATACAGTCTCTCAGTGATGAGAGATGTCCTCTACAGGATGTAAAGGAGGTGAGTGCATGACGGACTACAAACTGACGGTAGAGGTACTGGAAGCTCGCATCGCTCCCGGAATGAGCATGGGCGGCCAGTAGTTCTGGCGAAACATGTATCATGCGAAGGGCAGGATTACCGTCCTGCCCTTTGTCTATTACCTAATTGGCGGCTGAGGGTTGCTATCTCAGACGCCAGAGTTTGCATCACTGGTTTCTTCTGGTAAATTAGGCGATCACCGGCATCGTCAATCGAGTTGGCGACCGTGCGGCCAACCCCAAGAGCCTGTTTCAGGCAAGTGTAAGCGGTCTCAAAATCGCCCTGAGTTTTGGCCAATTGTCCTCGCAGTATCTGTACGGTAATCAATTCGGGCAGAACACCGGAGTCCTGTGCCGCTTTCAAGGCGCGCTGTAAATGTCGGTTAGCATCCTCGAACTGTTTTTGCTCCAGACATATCCGGCCCGCCAGCGATTCCATCCAGGCCAATTCCAAATCCTGTTCGACTTCGGATAACTGATCAATCAGGCCGTCGGCCAGTTCCCGAGCGGCATCATTCTCATGATGGTTGAGGAGATACTCAAGGCGGCCGAAGGCGAGGAGACGTTTATCACGAACGAGTCGACGTTCATCGACAATGACTTTACCCTGCTCCCGGTACTGTGGATCTTCAGACAGACGAACTAGCAAAAGTAAGGCATCAAGCTCGGGTACGCTATTATTGGTTACTTTGGCACGAGAATAAACATCCAAAGCCAATTTTAGGGCAGTAGGGTTGTCACCCAGATGATACCTCAGGCTGGCTTTCTGAATTATTGTGGCTAAGTTAAGAGTGGGATCATCGAGTTCGGGTAGTAGGGCATCAACACGATTCAACCCCTGGACCGCATCGTTGTAACGACCCATGCGTTTGGCAATAGTTGCAGTGTGGAGATAAAATTGTGCCTCGTGGGCGGTAAGGCTGTGTTTGGTGGCAAGGCGTTGGCCTTCCTTAAGAAACTTGAGCGAGTCTTTGAGTTGTCCCGCCGAAGTATGAAGCGTTACCAGGTTCTCCAGATTATAGAGAACTTCCTTATTGCTACCGATCCGGCGGTTAATCTCCAGTGATTCTGTGATGTAATCTGCCGCCTGTGCAGGATAGCCAGTGATCTGGTAGGCATAGCCCAGATTGTTCAGGGTACGGGCAATCTCACCTTGATGCCCGATTTCCTTTTTTAGCCCAAGGGTATGCTTAAGAAGAAAAATCCCACGTTTGGTGCGGCCGTCGAGGCAATAGATCGAAGCGATGTTATGTAGCGTGGAAGCCAGATCAGCTTTCGCATCAAGTTGTTCCTGAATTTTGTAGGCCGCCCGGTAATTGATGAGCGCTTGCTTTGTATCGTTCTCGACCCAGTGGACATTTCCAATATTCACCAGTGTGTGCGAGATTTCCAATTCGTCATTAAGGTCGCGAAATACATTGAGTGATTTCTGAAGAGCGGCGAGTGCTGATTGACTATCCTGACGCAGACGAAACATCTCACCGATATTTTTGTGGGTTTCGGCTAGAAGTTTGTCACTCGGATGATTTTGATACAAGTTGACAATCCGGTTGTAGATTGCCTCAGCTTGATCAAGTTCACCGATTTCTTTGTGAATGTTTCCTTTCAGGAGGAGGGTGCGCCGACATTCGAATTCCTTGCCGGCGGTACGGGCACGCAAGTCCAATGTGTGCAGTAGCGCCAAGGCCGCATTGTTTTCATTGTTTCGATTGTGTTTTCGCGCGGCAAGGTCAGCACAGCGCTCGGCTTCGCACATGTCTCCGGCTTGCAAATGCAGATGCATCGCCAGTTTATGCCGATTGAGGCGGTCGGCCACCGGTGCGTAGCGTGCTGAGGTGCGTTTTATAGTTCCAATTTTCAATAGTGGTAGTAGAAGGATAGCCAGAGCATCACTCGTACTCGAAGTGTTGTACTTGTCCGCAATTCCGAGAAGGGTAGCCGCTTCATGACCGCCAACGCTTGCTGTAATGACTGTTGCCCGACGCATTTCGAATGAACCAGTGCTGAATCGTGTAAGGAGTTCGGCTCTGAGACGGTGTGGCCAGTAGATGGTATCAGTAAACTTGAAATGGTCACCGTCATAGCTCAGCCGATTTCTGAGAAAGTTGGCAGTCAGGAGAAGGCGAAGGGTGGCGGGATCACCCCCGGTCAACTCTCGCAGGCGGGCTGATTCTTTGTCCTGCAAGGTTAAATTATCGTTCAGATACTTATCATAGCTTTGGTTAGTTCTAAACAGAGATGTGGGACGCCAGGCTCGTCGGAAAGGGTAAGTAGCGCCAGCCTGTTCTAACTCCACACAAGTTGCCCATCCTGATTTAGGTCTGGACGCTTCACTCTTATTGAGCAGTTGGGTGACTATGGTGACCAGTTCGGGAGTCAAATCGGGTCTCAACACGGCTAAGCTCATCGGTTCTTGTTCTCGAATACGACTACTCACTTTGACCGGATCGCTGTCCTCGTTTAGAAATGGGTGAACCCCAGTGAGCAACTGATAAGCGATAATTCCCAGTGCAAACAGATCCGAACGATGTGTGGCTACACCATCAACAATTGTTTCTGGAGCCATATAGCCGATCGTACCGAGACCCAGACGATGGTCTGACCCAGCTTTGGCTCGATATCCCAGCGAGAAGTCCGACAGTTTTACGAACGACAAGTGACCTTTATGAAACTCATGCCAGTTTACAGGCAGGAACACATTTTGCGGTTTGAGGTCGCCATGAACCAGGCCGGCGATTCGGAGAAATTCAAGGTTGAGTGCCAGAGCTGAGATTATATTGAGCGCAATCGTTGTGTTCTCTGGACGTTTCACACTATCCAGCGTTGGTCCAGGACAGTACTCAAGCAGTATTTGATGATACCTCGATTGTGGCGATTTAACAATTCGTACCAGCCCGGGAAAACGGTACCCACCGATCAGATCATATTCGCGATTAGCTAACTGAAGAAAGTCAGCAGGTGAAGTATCGCAATCGGAACGCCATTGCTTGACCGCAACAACCCGCTTCAATTCGGCGTGATATGCTTTGAGAACTATAGCCGTACCGCCCACCCCCAATGGTTCCAGTATCCGAAGTCTCGGATCAATGGACATCTGGTTCATGAGCGATTAGCCTCTTATGATTGCGACCGGGTGCGCGGCAGAGTTACGACAAAAGTGGTGCCTTCGCCCGGTTTTGATGTGGCGATTAACTGTCCTTTGTGCTGTTCGATAATGGCTTTGCAGTTGTAAAGACCCAGCCCGTGGCCACCCTTCTTGGTGGTGTAATGAAGGTTGAATATCTTGTTTAGTGCTTCTACGGACATACCCACACCGTTGTCGCCAATACTGATTGACAACTTGTCGGTGGTTGTGTCGAAAGCAGTTTTGATACTGATGTGACGCTCAAACTCCGGCTGGTCAATTGCTTCGTTGGTAGCGCGCTCCTCTATGGCATCCGAAGCGTTGTTAGTCAGGTTGAGCAACACTTGTTGAATCTGGCCAACATCCATTTCGATGGGCGGAATATCCTCTGCTATGTCCATTGTGAAATGTACAAGTTTGAAACGAGGCTGAATCTGTAGTGAGAATAACAAGTCATCGATCAGATGGGTGATGTCGTACGGAATGTATTCCGGTTCCGGTTTTGAGAAGTCCATTAGATTATCGACAAATTTTTTGATCTTGAAAATATTCTTCGTGATCGACTTGGCGTTGAATTCAATTTTGTCTAACTTGTTACGCTCTATATTGGCCGTCATTAATTCGGCATTGTTTGATATGATGGACAAGTAGTTATTGAGTTCGTGGGCGATTGATGCGGCCATTTCACCCCGTGCGACCAGTTTCTCGGAGAGGATAACATACTGCTCCATGGTCACTTTCTCAGTAATGTCTTCGATAGCCATTATGAGGCCATCATTGCCATACGGGAGGTGGGCGAGAGGTGATATTTTCAAAGATAGGACTTTTTCAAAGTAGGCGGTGTGATGGTAATACCTCGGTTCGGATACTTCCTGCTGAGTGGACAAGACCATGTTGATCATTGATTGCCAACGTTGCTGTTCGGATTCCTGCAGGGTATCAAGGAACAGCGTTGTATCTTCTTCATTGCTGAGGTCGTGTATGTTGTTCTTGTCGAGGTCAAAGATCTCCAGGGCAGTGGCGTTGATTGTCAGGATTCGGCCTTGGGTGTTGACCACTACGATACCCACTGGCGAATTGGCTACGACCGAATCGGTGTAGCGTTGTAAGCGGACGACACGATAGTAAACACTGGCATTATGCAGGGCACTGGAAGCCATTTGGGCGTACAGTTCAAAAAGATAAAGGTCGGACTTGAGGAACATCTGTGCCTGGCTGGAATTGTCGAGATAGATCACGCCGATAGTTTTTTCCTTGACCTTGATCGGCACGCACATAATCGAACGAAGATGGAGTTCAATTACCGACTGTTGTTGGGCGAAACGCTCATCACTCTGGGCATCGGAACTGTAGACCGATTTGCCGGTTCGGGCGACATCTCGGGCAATGCTGGACGATATCTTGAAATCCTCATCAATCATATCCTCCTGGCATAGATTGTACGCCGCCTTGATTTGCAACGCGTCTTCATCGTCCAGAAGCATGATCAGACCGCGCTCGGCCCGCATCATCTCAATAGCTTTCATCATCACCAGTTGTAATACATCATCAAGTACCAGCGATGAGTTAGCCGCCATTGATACTTCCAGAAGTGCTTTTAGATCTGCATCACGAGTGCCGATCTCAGTCGGTTCATCGGCCAACCGGGGATTGGATTCTGCTACTTCATCTAAAGTAGCCTCCAAGTCGGCAAATAAATCGCCTGAAGGCACTTCGTGCGGTTCGGCAATAGTTGTGCCAGCTATTGAAGATAGGGATGTTTGCTCAAGTTTGTGTTTATCAGTATTCTTCATTCCAACCTGCCGTAAGAAGCTGAGAGTATATGTATCCAACTATAATTATCGGCCATAGTAGGTTATGCCTTAATGGAATTAGTGAATTGTCCGAACTGAGTTACACCTTGGAGGCTTGTTGATAAAGCCCTTTTATGTAGTTGCGGTTGGTCCTTCGAATTCGCCTGGGTGAATTCGTGAGACCTGCCGCTTTTGTCTGACATACACTTTACGTGTCAGGTCATAATCCCGTCTTGACGGGATAAGGGTCCAACACAACTGCAAGTAGGGTTTATAGAACAAGGATCAGGAAATAGCTTGATCTTGTAGAATACCAGTTGCGACTATAGTTAGTCAGTAGCAAAAACAGGCAGAATAAGTCGTTATACCGTGATTCCGGAGATACTCAAAATCATTGATACTTGGTTGTTCTGCATTGCCTCAGGGCAGGGAGTGGGTGAATCGGGCAAAGAATTCCGGCTTGTCGTTATCAGATCGATCTAGTCGTTTAGCTAAACCGATCCTGAAATCACTACCGAAATATATCGCAACCCCCAGCGAGTGTTTGACTTCGGCTCCCTCGAAACTTCGCACCTGCGATACCTGCCCCAGATCCCATATGAGCGAGGCGGCATAATCGCTATGGGGGAACACAAAACGATACTCAATGCCCGCAAGCCAGAAGAATTGGCCAGAATATTCCTTATGCTCATACCCGTGCAGAGTACCCAGGCCACCGAGATAAAACTGCTTGTGCATTGGCAGGATACCATCCGATCCGCCGTAAAGACCGCGGATTATAGCCATCAGGTGTCGGTTTAGACGCTGATGACGGACAACTGATATACGATAACGGGTGTAATCAAAATCTGAATCAAGGTCGGGATTTGACCACTCAATTGATCCTTGGGCTGTCCAGGACGAATGGTAGTAAGGGTCGTCTTCGTCTTGTGTATCATAATCCAATGAAGCATACCAGGTGTAATTGGTACTGGTGTCAATTACTTCGATTCCGACTGCGTGGGTGGCAGAATCAACACTGCTAAAGTTTGCTCGGAAACCGTTATCGTCGCTAAACAATGACCAAAGGTTGGATTGAGCATCAAGCCATTTGGTCTCCTCGTAGTTGAAACCGGTTTGGAATAACAGGTTCCTAATTGGTCGTAGTTTTAGGTAAGCGTTAGCACCTTCGGCTTCATAGTAGTCTTTGTAGTCCTGGCCAGCTAAAAGGCAGAAGGCACTGTTTTCGCTGGAAGATAGAATCCAGTCGTCTTCAGAGGCCAGACGGCGATAGGCAGAGCCGCCCAGTACCAGAGCTGGATTACGCATGATGGTCTGCTCTAAACCGAGGTTATAGCGCCATCGTGCCGATTCCAGAGCGTAATTGCCGCCAGCCCACGCGGTGGGAAGCAGGGAGTCGGGATCGGCGAATCTCAGTGTCATCCCGAGCGAAAGGCCATCAACACGGTTGTACCATGATGAGGTGCCATCGAGTTTGATTTCGAACATATTCTGGTAGGTACTTCGGAAACGGCTGAAACGGTGCTTTCGGCCAAGTCGCGAGTCAGTCCCAGAGCGAACTTCGCCATATACCGATGCGTTTTGGGCTAGATCGATTTGCCCGGTAACCGATGCCACATCGCCACGCACAACGGCATCAGAAGCAACGAAAACATCGCCGAACAGCGAAACAACATCCTTGCTGACTTCGCCGTATATCTCAATGTTGCCTGTAAACGTCAGGACAGCACCTCGGATGAAATCATCTTCCTGCACTACAACTGTACCGGTCGGTTTGATTATATTCCCCCGCCTGATTCGGCTGACTCGTTGTTCGCTTTCAGGTCGTGTATAGAAGCTAATTACAGTGCCGAGGTGGTCCTCGCTAACCCGGATATCACTGACTTTCTCAAAGAAATAGACGGTCGTACCCACATGTAACCCTTTAGAATCGACGAGCAATAGGTTGTCAATCAAGAGCTTGTCGCCGCGCACTACCATGTCCGAGCGGTTACACGTAAAGCGGTCAGAGGTACCGTTCTCTTCCACTGAATAGCCGAAACGATCCTGGTTGTACATCAGTTTGAAGTACAATTCTCTCGATGAACTCTGACGGTATTCTTTGTATTCCTGACCAAAGGTCTGACTGCACAAACAACTCAGAAGAAGTAGTGTGATTACTGTGCTATGCCAACAACTGATCTTACGCATTTTGTGGTCTCCATTTCCACAGCAAAAAACAAGTCTGGTGCCAATAAATCAACATATGAATTGGCGGGTGCTTATGCTATCTCCTGTTGTTTGAAGAAGAACGACATGATTGGTGTCAGGTTATGCCGCGAATCCGATGATTATAATCGGCCAGGGCCTGAATGTGTGCTTCAAAAGCTATCTTATCGGGTAGATTATCAAGGCTGAACCACCGAACATCCAGAGCATCATCCGCCGCCTGAAGTTTTCCTCCGATGATCGTGCCCAGATAGAGCATCAAAATGGCGTTGGAACGAGGGTCATCGGTACCCGAATATACTTCAAAGAACGAATCGATCTTGATCTTCAATCCGGTCTCTTCTTCAAGTTCCCTGATCGTTGTCTCGGTGGGATGTTCATGCCATTCCATGAAGCCGGCTGGAATACACCACCAGCCAATTTTCGGTGGGTGAGCACGTTTTACGAGCAGGATTTGGCTGTTCTCAACCAGAATAGCTCCTGCGGCAGGAATAGGGTTTTGGTAGAAAACGTATTCACATCCAGGCTGGGTGCAACGCATGCGGTCTCGACCGTCGATGTGGCTCTCGGTCAGTTCGTGACCACACCGAGGACAGTATCGGAAGCCGCAATGAGTGTCCTTGAGAGCGAATAGTTTATCTTCATCGAAGTTGGCGTGTCTGTCATTCATTTTGTGGGGTACCATTTGACATTTTGATTGTTACAATTGTCGTGTCATCCTGTGGTGGAGTGGTCGGGTCATGGCGTCGAACATCGGCCAGTATTTTGTCGATAATAGCCTGAGGTTCCTCACCGCGATGATCTACCAGGAAACGTCGAATTCGTACCTCGCCATACTCAACGTCATCGGTGTCCATCGCTTCGGACAACCCGTCGGTGAAAAAGAACAGGATATCATTAGATCTGAGCTGTACGGAATCAGAAGCGTACTTAATATTTGGGAAAGCGCCGATTATCGGTCCGCCAGTTTCGAGCAATTCAACTTCTCCGTTGGCCCTTATCAACAGTGGGTAGTTGTGTCCGGCGTTGGCATAGTGAAGTATGCAATTGGTTTGATCTAACTCGGCGTAGAATAATGTTACATATTTTTCCGAGGAAGTCGAGGTAGCAACCTGCTGATTCATATTCTCAAGCACTTGTTTGATTGAGTTGCCGTTGTTGACTTCGCTACGCAAAATAGCCTGTATCTGGGCAACCATCAAAGCGGCAGGCATCCCTTTGCCGGAAGCATCGGCGATTACAATCCCGAGGCGGTTTTTGTCCTTTAGGGGAATGAAATCGTAGAAATCACCTCCGACTGTGCGGGATGGGGTAGAGGAGGCTGATATAATTGAGACCGGACAGATTGGCGGTCGTGATGGCAGTAGGTCGAGCTGAATCTGACGGGCCATGTTGACCTCTTCTTCCAGTCTGAGCCGTTCGAGCGAATCGACATAGAGACGTGCATTTGTCAGGGCGGTGACCATCTGATTCGAGAGCACACCCAACAGGTTGAAGTCCTCTGCCGTGTAGCGGTATCCGGCCGATCGGGCTGATAGGGCCAGGAAACCAAGCAGGTTCTCTGAATCTTTGAGTGGCAATACCATGCGGATCCGCTTGTCAGTTAGGAATTCAGCCAGACGTGAATCCTCCTGATAAGAAGACAAAGCGGTATAGCGAGTTGGAGTGTCCAGAAGGTTAATGCCGCGCAACATCATGTCCTGGCGGTCAATGACTATGCGACGGTTTTGATCGTTGCTCTTGAGGATCGCATATTCACCGAGGCTGTCGTCAAAAATCACAAAGTAAACCTGATCGACCAACAGAGAGGTCTTCATTATTTCTTCGATTGAATTATGCAATTGCTGAGGATCGAAGACCGAAATTACCTGTCGGGAGAAACGTTCCACAATGTTACGGTAGTCGGTTCGTGTGCGCATAAACATCGAACGAATAACGTTGTCGATCCAGGTGCTGATCGGTTGGAACAGAAGCAGGATGAGCAGGATAAATAGATAACTGACAACTTCGGCTTGCGCGCCGAAAATTGGTTCCAGAATTGACTGACTGCGCATCGCGGCCAAAATATAGAGTCCGACCAGAATCGATGAGATCAAGGTGTTGATCATCGATTGACGGAAGAAGAGTTGGACGTTGAGGAAGCGATGCCGAATGATGGCGTTGACCAGAAAACCGCCCCCGCCGATAATTGCTCCAATCAGCAGGTAGGTGCCGGCGGCGTCGGCGTAACTTGAGCGCCAGAACGTTGAGCTTGCATAAGCCAGAGTGTATAGCCCCAGCCCTACTCGCATTCCCCAAGTAACCATGCGTGTCTGGCTCTGAAGTCGGGGGTTAGTCAGGTAGCGGCGGCCAGTCTCAAGGAAGTAGACGGCTGTTAACAGATAGCAGATATTGATTAGTCCGAATATGACCTGGTCGTTGATTCTGACATATGCTACCAGTAACATCAATTGTTGGAATATCCAGGCAAACGGAGCCAGGATCATGCCGGTGAAGCTGTCGTCGCTGGAGCTTTCGATTAACAGGTTTAAGAGACCCATTAGGCGTTGATAGAGCAAAGCCATGCCCAGATGGAAGATCTGTGGTATGAATACCAGGTATCTTATTCGGGGATGATGAAAATGACTCAAGCGATCGATCGGGAAAAGCCATGAAAAAATAAGCAGAGACGGAAAAAAGAATTTCCAGATGTGATGTAGCGCGTATAAGGGCGAGCCCAGAAACTCAGGAGCCAAAGAGCCATTTGGATCTATGACATACCCAAGTGCCATTGCCAATGGGCCCAGTCCGGCGAAAAAGAGCATAGCTCCGAATGCTCGGTTGGCCTGGGAGGTGGAATTGTCCCGGGTTATGGTGATGGCCATAAATACCAGGAAACCACCGGTCAGGAAAAAGATGAGCGTATGTAAAAGCTCAAGTTGCATGACGTTTACGTTGTCGCGTTGGCCTCAGGTTAAATCGCCTTGGTAATCGCGATTGTGGTGCCTTTTTCAGTCGGATTGATATCAACTTTGTCCATGAGTGACTTGACAATGAACAGGCCGCGACCGACTTCCTCAAGCAGGTTTTCGTCGGCTAGTGGATCGGGAACGCTGGCCGGATCAAAACCACATCCCTCATCAGAGATCGTCACGGTTACAGATTCATTCCCGCGACTAATCGATACTGTGACAACCTTGTCGTTGGCCGATTGATTGCCGTGAAGCATGGCGTTGTTGACCAGTTCTGAGACCGATATGGCAATATCGGCCACGACTGATTCTTCAGCGCCAAAGCCTCTCAGCGTTCCTTCGAGAAAGATGTCAACATCGGAGAGAAATTCGGGGTCGGAGGGGATCTTGATCGTGTCGCCCTTGATTATAGGTTTACCCATACGGTGTTACTCCAAGAAAAACAGGCAGACATCCGTGACGTCTACCTGTTGTTGTGAAAGCTCTGTCTGAACGCACAGCGTCTTCTATTCGAAACTCTTCACGGCCTCTTCGACGCTGTCGTGTGCGTCAAACACGGAGACCAGCTTGGTAATTGTCAACAGCGATTGTATTTTGTCGGTCACGTTGGCCAGTTTCAGTTCGCCGTTATTGTTGCGCAACGTCGTGTAACTGGAAATCAGTATCCCCAGTCCGGTCGAGTTCATCCACTCAACTTTGGCCAGATCAATGACAATTTTTTTGCGGTCGCTCTCGATTAGTTCGTAAAGCTTGTCATGCAAAAGGCTGGCATCGGGACCGCCCATAATCTTGCCCTTGGGTTCGAGGACGACGATATTATCCTGTATCCGATCAGTTAACTTCATTGGCACAAACCTCCTGTGTAGGTTTCCATACGTGGCCGCGGGGCGCCAGGTTGCCTTTCTATGGCCGTTTATTGCGCCGCCGAACGTTTTTGCTAAGTCCTTAATTAGCTTAGTATTGGAAAACAAGTCAAGACCTTTTTGGGCGAGAGGTGCCGCAGTGGGGGGGCTTCCACTCGATTCCGCCCCCAATTGACAATATAACAGTTGTGTCAGGTCTTCAGCCGCCGAAGGCGGGTTGCGACCTGACACCTAAGTAGATGTAAGACAAGGGCGGCAGGTCACACAAATCCGTTGGCACGGAATCGTCGAAACCGACCGAAGCGATCTGGTTTCGACCTACGATGCAGGGAAATGACTTGACACATAAGTCAGGATTCACTATTATAAATGTGGAGTCATTACAAGTAAGTAGGTAAGGAAATCAAGGAGGTGGATATGGGTGGCGTCAAACCGCGTTTGGCAGTTCTCTGCTGTCTGGCGTTTCTCGGCGTGATTGCCGGATCGTGCCATATTGGTGGGGACGACGGCGAGAAATGGCTCGTTGTCACCGGTACTGTCACCGATTCCGCTACCGGATTGCCTATCGCTTTGGCATCGATGTCATGGGGCGATACTGCACCCGCTGGACTCACGTTTGAAGTGCAACACTTTTTCCCAAAATAGTTCAGCTGGTGTC